>DAINAT010000203.1:0-2116 GCA_036733305.1 Hyphomonadaceae bacterium | reverse complement strand
AGGAACTCTACGCTGAGGCACGTCTGGAAATTCAGCGCTACTTCGCGTCGCTCACGCTCCACTGATAGAACACGTCGTGTCCGCACATAGACTGTGCAACGCCGCCGATCTTGCCCGGGGCGAAGCGTTCGCCACGGATCCATTTGGCAGCCGCATCGTCGAGACGCTGGAATCCGCTCGATTTGGCGACCGACACTGAAGTCACGCGGCCGGCAGAGCTGACGCAAACCTCAAGGTGCGTGGTGCCCTGTTCGTTGGCCCGCAGTGAAGCGGAAGGATAAGCCGGCTTCTGGCCAGCCTGCAGGCGCGGGGAAACGCGATCTGTTCCAACCGTGGGAGCAGGCGTCGCCGGAATCGGATCCGGGATGGGAACAGGTTCCGCGACCGGAGCCACGATCACGGGCGGAACTTCGATCTCGAACGGAATATCCGGCGCGACCAGTTCGGGCGCTGCGGGAGCGACATCAACTTCCGGCACTTCAACCGGCTTGATCTCCTCGACCGGCGGCGGGGGTTCCGGCGGCGTCAGGATCACCATCTCCATCTTCGACTCATCGAGAGGATTGATGTCGAGTTTCATGCCCGTGGCGAACACGTAACCAGCGCCCACCGTAATCGCAGCAGCAGTTACAAGACCGACGACGCGCGTGCGGCGCCCGGAATGTTGAACACTTCCATACATTGACCGCCTCCTCTGAAACGCCCGGCAGGCCCCATGCCTCCGTGGAACACTTTCAAGGAATGTGGTGACACTGGACCGTGTCCACCAAGTACATCCACCGATCAGAACGCAGAGATTTTGCAGTCAGTTCCGAAACGATCCCAGTTCAATTGGGGCGATGACATGTCTAATTGCGGCGGGATGTGACGAAGTCTTGCCGTAACTTCATCTGTGCTTGACCTTCGCGCGAAGGTGCCTGGCCGAACAGGGTCGACCAGAAATCCGAACGCGCATCACTTCGAAAGGCTGCGTTGCGAATCTTTCAGCGAGCGGCGCGAAACCGTTGCTCAGGCTGTGACGACGGGTCGGGATCACTTGCGGCGCCGCCGTTCAACGGGAGCTGCATCAGAGCCGTGTTGCACCAGTGGCCGTGCTTGAAGCCAGAGCTGTTGATCTGTCCACACGGCAAGAAGCCCATCGCATTGTGCAACTTCACCGACGCCTGGTTCACAGCGCTATCGCCAATCACCGCAATCATCTGCCTGAAGCCCATCGCCTCGCAGAGCGCGATCAATTCGGTCAGCAGCAGCTTGCCGATGCCCTGGCCCTGCGCGTCCGGCGCGATGTAGATCGAGTCTTCCACCATGAAGCGGTAGGCCGGCCGCGTGCGAAAAGCGCCGGCGTAAGCATAGCCAAGCACCCGGCCTTCGCGTCCATCTTCCTCGGCTGTAGCGACGAGATAGGGAAAGCCGGCGCCCACCAGCCCCTCATAGCGCGATGAGATTTCCGCCAGCGACGGCGGATCATACTCATAGCTCGCTGTGCCGTGGATCACGGCATGCGCATAGATGTTGGTGATGGCCTGAAGGTCGGCCGGCCTTGCGGGGCGGACCTTCCGGATCGTCATCCCACAACTCGCTTGCCCGCGGCGTCGATCATCAGCGCGCCGTCCTCTTTTGCGAACGGACCCGTAGGCCAGCGCTCGAGCACATCGAGCACCAGTTCGCTGGGGCGGCAGAGCTTCACACCCTTCGGTGTCGCCACGATAGGGCGGTTGACCAGAACAGGATGCTCGATCATTGCCGCGATCAGCTGGTCATCCATGACGCCTTCAGCCAGCAGGCCAAGCTCGGCCGCCGGCGACTTTGTCTCTCGCAGTGCTTGTCGTGCTGTCAGCTTTGCCGCTGCGAACAGCGTCAGGAGTTGTGGCCGCGTCCAGCCTTTACGCAGGTAGTCGACCACGAGCGGCGAATAGCCTGCGGCCTCGATGACCGCGAGCACGTTGCGCGACGTCCCGCATTCGGGGTTGTGATAGATCGTGACGGGAAAATCGTCGCCCGCCATGCCAGCCTCAGGTTGCGCGCTCGACCATCAGCTTCTTGATCTCCGCGATCGCCTTCGCCGGGTTGAGACCCTTCGGGCAGACCTGCGCGCAGTTCATGATGGTGTGGCAGC
>DAINAT010000202.1:0-2377 GCA_036733305.1 Hyphomonadaceae bacterium | reverse complement strand
CACCCGCCGTCGTTTCCGAGTAGTCGGCGTTCAGCACGGCGATGCGCGCAATGTCCGAACCTTGCTCGCCGACAGGCGTCACGCAGCCCAGGATCACGTCATCCACTTTCGACGTGTCGAGGTTGTTGCGATCCTTCAGCGCCCTGAGCGCCTGGGTCGCCAACTGCAACGAGGTGATCTCATGCAGCGAGCCGGTGTTCTTGCCTTTGCCGCGCGGCGTACGGACGGCGTCGTAGATGTAGGCTTCGGCCATGTCGGCCTCCTCTTGAATCACTGCCCCGCGAACGGGAAGGAAGCGGACGCCGAGGGATTGGCGTCCGTCAGAATGCGTCTGCGCTCAGGGCCATGACTGGCGTCGCGCCTGTCTTTACCTTTGCGAGATGTGACGTAGCGTCAGGCAAGACCCGATCAAAATAATACCGAGCAGTAGCAAGTTTATCCGCATAGAACCGGTCGCTCGAACCTTCCTTGGCGAGCGCGGCCTTCGCCATCTTGGCCCACATCAGAGCGAACGAGGTCAGCCCGAACAATTGCAGATAGTCGTGGCTTGAAGCGCCGGCATTGTCGAAGTTCGACATGCCATTCTGCATCAGCCACATCGTCGCTTCCCGAAGCTGCGCAGTCGCTGTGCGGAGCCCGTCGATATACGGCTTCATCTTCTCGTTCGCTTCGTTCTCCGAGACGAACTCCTCGAGATCAGAGAAGAAGCCGAACACCGCCCGGCCGCCATTGGCTGCCAGCTTGCGGCCGACCAGATCGAGCGCCTGGATGCCGTTGGTGCCTTCATAGATCAGGGCAATACGTGCATCCCGCACAAATTGCTCGACGCCCTGGTCGAGCGTGTAGCCCGTGCCGCCATGCAGCTGCAGCGCGTCGGACGCGCACTTGAAGCCGCGGTCGGTGAGGAACGCCTTGATGACCGGGGTGAGTAGAGCCATCCGGTCGTCTGCCTTTTCGCGCACATGCGCATCCGGCGAGACGTGCAGCAGATCGCCCTGCAGCGCAGTCCAGTACGTGAACGCGCGCGCGCCCTCGGTGAAGGACTTCATGTCCATCAGCATACGCCGCACATCGGGGTGAACGATGATCGGATCGGCGGGCTTGTCCGGCGCCTTGGCGCCAGTGATCGAGCGGCCTTGCAGACGCTCACGCGCAAAGTCTGCCGCGTTCTGGAATGCGACTTCAGCCTGCGCGAGACCCTGCATGCCGACGCCGAGGCGCGCTTCGTTCATCATGACGAACATGGTGCGCATGCCCTTGTGGGCTTCGCCGACGAGGAAGCCGGTGGCGCCCTCATAGTTCATCACGCACGTCGCGTTGCCGTGGATGCCCATCTTCTCTTCGAGGCCGCCACACTGGAACGAGTTGCGGGCGCCGAGCGAACCATCAGCGTTGACCATGAACTTGGGCACGATGAAGAGCGAGATGCCCTTGATGCCTTCCGGCCCACCTTCGATGCGCGCGAGGACGAGCTGGATGATGTTCGGCGCGAGATCCTGCTCGCCGCCCGAGATCCAGATTTTCTGTCCGGTGATCTTGTAGGACCCGTCCGGCTGCGGAACGGCTTTCGTGCGAATGAGGCCGAGATCAGTGCCGCACTGCGGCTCGGTCAGGTTCATGGTGCCCGACCATTTGCCGGTCATCATGTTGGTCAGGTAGATCTTCTTTTGCTCGTCGGAGCCGCCAACCTGGATCGCTTCCGCCGCGCCGCGCGTCAGACCGGGATACATGGAGAAGGCCATGTTCGCGGAGGAGCACATCTCAAGGAACGGCATTGAAACAACGCGCGGAAGGCCCTGCCCGCCCCACTCCTGATCTGCTGAGATCGCCATCCAGCCGTCGTCGGACATCTGCTTGTAGGCTTCGCGGAACCCCTTCGGTGTCGTGACCGATCCGTCCGGGTTCCGCTTGCAGCCTTGCCTGTCACCGATCGCGTTGATCGGCTGAAGGATTTCGCTGGCGAACTTGGCGCCGCCATCGAGCACCGCATCGATCACGTCAGCCGGCGCGTCGGCGAAACGCGGCAGGTTGGAATAGCTGCCTATCTCAAGCACTTCATTGAGCAGGAACTTCATGTCCCTGAGCGGCGCCTGATATTTGGGCATCTGTCCTCACTCTTCGGTTTCACCGTCGCCCAAGGAAAAGGACAACGTTTCCGGAAGTCGAAACTCCCGGCGTAAATACCACCAAGCAAGCAGTCGTCGAGCCTGTCTTTGCGTCAGCTGTCGAGGTGAGCCGCGTCGCCGTCGAGTCCGGCCCGCGCCACGCGCTCGTAGGCACGCGCGGACTGCTCCACCTCAGCGCCCGGTCCGAGCTCCTGAAGCTTCTCTTCGGTCCATTTGACGCCTTTGTTGAGCGTCAAATGGACCGAAGAGAA
>DAINAT010000201.1:0-2462 GCA_036733305.1 Hyphomonadaceae bacterium | reverse complement strand
TTTCAGCGGTGGCGGCGCCACCCGATGCCTTTGCGTGGTTGGTCTTGAACGGCACGAAGGTGGCGACGGCAGCGCGACGCCGCATCAGCGTGTCGCGGATCAGGAATTCGTTCGAGGCCGGATCTTCCGGATGCACCCACCGTTCGTCGGTGAGGGTGAGCGAGACCTTCTCCCAGTTGATCGGCACGTTGGAGAGCGCGTCATAGAGCGGACCCGGCGTCGTGCCGCCCGCAAGCGCCATCGAGGCCTTGCGGCGCTTCTTGATGATGTCGGCCAGCCGGTCGGCGAAATCCTGGCAGACGCCGGCATACAATCGCCTGCGGTCAGGGAAGAAGGTTTCCTCGTGCGTGACAGTCGCGCTCATTCTTCCCAGCCCGTTATTCGTACCAGCTATGGCCATTGCGTTCAGTAAGGGCGAAGGCGCCCGCCGGACCCCAGCTTCCGGATTGATAGGGCATCGGCTTCATGCCGGTGCGCGCCCAGCCTTCGATAATGCGGTCGATCCACACCCAGGCGGCTTCGGCTTCGTCGCGGCGAACAAAGAGCGTCGAGTTGTCGGAGATCGCTTCGAGCAGCAGCCGTTCATAGGCGATGCGGCGACGCTTCTCGCCCTTGAAGGCGTCGAGCAGGGAGAGGTTGAGCGTCAGCGGTTGCAGTTCGTATCCGCCCTGCGTGAGCGAGGGCGTCTTATTCATGATGGTGAGCGCGATCGACTCTTCCGGTTGCAGCGTGATGGTGAGCCGGTTGGCCATCAGCGGGCTGCCGTTAAAGATCGAGTGCGGCACATCACGGAACTGGATGACGATCTGCGAGGTGCGCGTCGGCAGGCGCTTTCCTGTGCGCAGGTAGAACGGCACGCCAGCCCAACGCCAGTTGTCGACATGAGCGCAGAGAGCGACGAAGGTTTCGGTGTCGGACGGTTTGCCGCCGTCTTCTTCGACGTAACCGGGAACGCTCTTTCCGTCGGTGACGCCGCGCGCGTATTGGCCGCGCACGGTCTTCTCCCGCAGTTCGGAATCGCGGATGGGGCGCAGCGAGCGGAGGACTTTCACTTTTTCACCGCGCACCGATTCAGGGCGGAGGTTGGACGGCGGCTCCATCGCGATGAGGCAGAGCAGCTGGAGGATATGGTTCTGCACCATGTCCCGCGTTGCGCCGTACTCGTCGTAATAGCCGAAGCGACCCTCGACGCCGAGCGTCTCGGCGACAGTGATCTGGACGTGGTCGATGGTGTGGCGGTTCCACAGCGGCTCGAACAGCGCGTTGCCGAAGCGGAGCGCGATGAGGTTCTGGACCGTTTCCTTGCCGAGATAGTGGTCGATGCGGAAGGTGCGGTTCTCGCTGAAATGCTCAGCGATGGCGGAGTTGATCTGCTCGCAGGTCGCCCAGCTCTTGCCGATCGGCTTCTCGACGATGACGCGGTTCGGATCGTTGGTGAGGTTCTCTGCCGCGAGGCCTTTTACGATCGGGATGTAGAGGGCGGGGGAGGTCGACAGGTAGAACAGCGCGCCGCCTTGTGTGCCCTCGAGGCGTTGTTTGAGGGTGGCGTAGCTTTTCGGGTCTGTGGCGTCGCCCGGGGCGTAAACCAGTCGCCCGGCGAACGAATCCCAAGCCTCCTGCGAGAAGAAGGCGCCGGCGCGCTCGCGCACCCAGCCTTCGACATTCTTGCGGAATTCAGCGTCTGTGTGGTTCGACCTGGCCGCCCCGACAATCCTGAGGCCGCTGGGCAAAAGCCCGTCCGCATCAAGGAAGTACAGGGACGGGAACAGCATCCGGCGGGCAAGATCGCCCGTCGCGCCAAAGATGACGAAAGCCCCCGGATCAGACATTTCAGAACCTCAGAGCCTCGTTACCCGCCGGGTCAAGCGGAATTGCGTGGAGGCCATATCAATACAACCAAACGACGAGACGATACGGGCTGTTTCGCTTTTCCGTCCGCAGAATTACTTGCAACTTAGTCGCAAATGCGCCAATTTGCGTGCCAGTGGTTGGAAGATGCGGTAAGGGCCTTTCGGGTGGCGGGTGTAGCTCAATGGTAGAGCAGAAGCTTCCCAAGCGCCCCACACCCCTGTTCTAGCGCCCTTTTCGTGTGAAACCGGCAGCTCGAAGACGCTCCTAGTACACAGAAATTGCAGACGCTGTGAAACTCTTAGAGTTTCGCCCAGCCGACGGCGCGCGTGGCTGTCATCCCGGCAGGGGCGCTGCCCATGTGTTCGCGGCCCAGAGCGCGAGGAAGAGAGCGAACGGGCCGAAGGCCATCGCAACGGCGGCCACCATGCCCGCTAAATGGCCGTCGAGCCCGGCCTCAAGCCCTTCCACCAACTCGCGGCCTGTCATCATGAGGAAAAGGGCGACGGGAACCGGCCAGATGAGAACGACAATACAGAATCCAACGAACCGCCAGAGCGCGCCGCCGAGCGTCCAGTCCTTCGTAGTGATCAGTTTTGGTTCCAGGAGGAGGA
>DAINAT010000200.1:0-2816 GCA_036733305.1 Hyphomonadaceae bacterium | reverse complement strand
ATGAGTACGAAGACGACGCCGAAAAGATCGCACGCAAAGCGATGACGATCGCGGCCGAAGTCTGCGTCTACACAAACAGCAATTTCGTCCTGGAGACACTGGATGTTTGACAAGACAGACATACGCGCAGCCATAGAAGCTGGCGCGTTGAGCGATGAAAGCGCCAAGCGCCTCGAAGCCTTCCTGAAAGCCCGCAACGATCCCGATCGCATGCTCGATCCGGAAAACCTGCGCTTCCTTTCAAACTTCAATGATGTGTTCCTCACCATCGGCATCGTCATCCTGATGGTCGGCCTCGGCTTCCTGTCGGGCATTTCCGTTTTCAATATCGTCGGCCCGCGCCTGATCGATCCCGAAAACATGGCCCAGGCAGCAGCGCTCGCGAACAGCATGAAGCTGGTCGTCATCCTCACGCCCATCCCGGTTCTCGTCGGCGCCTGGCTCCTCGCTGAATACTTCTGCGGCAAGCGCCGCCTGCTGCTGCCGTCCATGGCGCTGTCGGGCATCATCGTTTGGGCCGCCGCCGCCATTGCGCTCGGCCTCTTCGCACCCGTCGATCAGGCCGAGAGCTATTCGAGCCCGTGGGGTCTCCTGTTCTCCATGAGCTATGCTGGTTTCATCGGCGGCGGGCTCGCTGCCGCAGCCATCTTCTGGCGTTTCCGTCTGCCGTTCTCGCTCTTCCTGCTCGCAGGAACGATCGCCGGCCTCTTCTACACCGCCGTCGCCCAGCTTGCCGGCATTGGTCAGGTTGGCTCGGGCCTCGCCATGCTGGTCGCCGGCTTCGGCACGCTCGCCGCCGCCATCGCCTTCGACATGAAGGACCCGACGCGCTCCACCCGCGCGTCCGATTGCGCCTTCTGGCTCCACATGGCCGCAGCCCCGCAGATCATCCTCGGCATGCGCGGCCTGCTGCTCGGTTCGGGCTTTGCTCCCGCCAGCATGACCGATGCTACCGTGATGCTACTCGTGCTGGTCGCCTTCGCGCTACTGTCGCTGGCCCTCAACCGGCGCGCACTCATCGTCTCCGGCCTCGTTACCTTCGCCACCTCGCTGTGGTTCCTGGTCGACGAACTGGGCGGCGGCGGGGTCAACACGCTGATGCTCACCGCGCTCATCATCGGCGGCGCCATCGTTCTTCTCGGCGGCGGCTGGCGCACGGCAAGACGCGCCATCCTCAAGGTCTTCCCCCAACAGGGAGCCCTTGGCCGCATCTTCCCGCCCGAACCGGCGTAACGGCTTGCTTGTCTCACCCCTCTCCCCCTTGTGGGGAGAGGGTAGGGTGTGGGGGGCTGGAGAACGGTAAGTTCTGTCTTGCTGACATATCCACGCATGAGCTAGCGAAACCCTTCCAGCGTCCCTAGCTCTAGGCGATCATGTCCGAATTCACCCCCCGCGAAATCGTTTCAGAACTCGACCGCTTCATCGTTGGCCAGCCCGACGCCAAGCGCGCCGTAGCGCTCGCCCTGCGCAATCGCTGGCGCCGCAAGCAGCTCACCGAGGCCCTGCGCGAGGAAGTCACGCCCAAGAACATCCTGATGATCGGCCCCACCGGCGTCGGCAAAACCGAAATCTCGCGCCGCCTGGCCAAGCTTGCGAAAGCGCCCTTCCTCAAGGTCGAAGCGACCAAGTTCACCGAAGTCGGTTATGTCGGTCGCGACGTCGAACAAATCATCCGTGACCTCGTCGAAATCTCGATCTCCATGGTCCGCGAACGTCGCCGCAAGGACGTCATGCTGAAAGCCGAAGCCGCCGCCGAACAGCGCGTGCTCGACGCGCTCGTCGGCGCTACGGCGCAACCGTCCACGCGCGAAAGCTTCCGCACCAAGCTCAGGGCAGGGCATCTCGACGACAAGGAAATCGAAGTCGACGTCGCCGACAACGCCTCGCCCCTCGGCGGCCTCGATATCCCGGGCCAGCCCGGCTCCGGCATCGGTATGGTCAACCTGTCGGACCTTCTCTCCAAATCCTTCGGCGGCCGCACCAAGCGCGTGCGCACGACAGTGAAAGAAGCGCACAAGCCGCTCGTCCAGGAAGAAGCCGACAAGCTCCTCGACAACGAAGCGATCACCCGCGAAGCCCTGCGCGTGACGGAAGAAGACGGCATCGTCTTCCTCGACGAGATTGATAAAATCGCCTCGCGCTCCGAACGCGCCGGCGCAGACGTATCGCGCGAAGGCGTGCAGCGCGATCTGCTCCCCCTCATCGAAGGCACAACCGTTTCAACCAAGCACGGCCCGGTGAAGACAGACTACATCCTCTTCATCGCCTCCGGCGCCTTCCACGTCGCCAAGCCGTCGGATCTACTGCCCGAACTGCAGGGCCGCCTGCCGATCCGCGTTGAGCTGAAAGCCCTCTCGCGCGACGATTTCCGCCGTATCCTGACCGAGCCGGAAGCCAACCTCATCACGCAATACATCGCCCTGATGAAAACCGAAGGCGTCGATCTCACCTTCGCTCCCGACGCCATTGATGCGATCGCCGACATCGCGGTGCAGGTGAATGAAAGCGTCGAAAACATCGGCGCCCGTCGCCTCCACACCGTCATCGAACGCGTCCTCGATGAAATCAGCTTCACCGCCTCCGACCGCAACGGCGAAACCTTCTCGATCACCGGCGATTACGTCCGCGAAAAGATCGGCAAAATGGCCGGCGACAAAGATCTCTCGAAGTACATCCTGTAGGCGCCCCACCCGCCACCATCTGTTCCTTGTCCCGCTCCTCCCGACGTAAGTCGGGACGAGCGGTGATGGGGAACGTAGCATGCATTGAAAATGCACCGAGCCACACGCGTTGAACGTGATTGGATTCCGCTGAAT
>DAINAT010000199.1:0-2863 GCA_036733305.1 Hyphomonadaceae bacterium | reverse complement strand
CGCCCGTGACAGCACCGTTGGCGATAATCCAAGGCGCCAGCAAGTCGTTTGCCGGAATGGACCGCCCTGCGCTCGACGCCATAACTGCCTCAATCACAGCTGGCCGACTCACGGGCATTGTTGGTCCTGACGCTGCCGGCAAGACAACCTTGATCCGCCTGATGACGGGCCTCGTTCTGCCCGACCACGGCGATGTGAGCATTCTAGGCGCCAACACGCGAAGCAACCCGGGGACGGCGCAGGCCAGCATCGGCTACATGCCGCAACGCTTCGGCCTCTATGAGGATCTGAGCGTCCAGGAAAATCTCGATCTCTATGCCGATCTACAGGGCATTTCAGCAGCGGAACGTAATAGCGCCTTCGATCGCCTGCTCGACTTCACCGACCTCGGTGCGTTTCGCGCGAGGCTGGCGGGCAAACTATCTGGCGGCATGAAGCAGAAACTCGGGCTTGCCTGCGCTCTACTGCGCCGTCCGCGCCTCCTGCTGCTCGACGAGCCGTCAGTTGGGGTTGATCCCGCGTCCCGACGTGAATTGTGGGCGATGGTGCGTGGCCTTGTCGACCCCGAAACGGCTGTGGTCTGGTCGACCTCGTATCTCGACGAAGCAGAGCGCTGCGACGAGGTTCTGCTGCTGAACGAGGGACGCTTGCTCTATGCCGGTTCGCCGCAGGGACTGACGGCGCGTGTGGAGGGGCGTGTCTTACGCGTACGCCCCGACGCAGGCGCCAAGCGCACAGAACTGCAGCGCCTTGAGAGCGACCCCACAATCGCAGACGCGGTGCTCCAGGGAGATTCCATCCGCGTGATGATGCGCGCGCACGATAAGCCCGCCGGCCTCAGCTCGGCTTCAGCGGCTGCGCCTCGCTTTGAAGATGCTTTCGTCGATCTTCTGGGCGGATCTCATCTCCGAGACTCTCCACTCGCAGCCGCTATGCGCATGATCCCCGCAAGCGACACGCCCGTTATCGAGGCACGCGGACTGACAAAACAGTTCGGCGCCTTCACTGCCGCCGAAAACATCACCTTCCAGGTACGTCCCGGGGAGATCTTCGGGTTGCTCGGCCCAAACGGTGCGGGCAAATCCACGACGTTCAAAATGCTGTGCGGTCTGTTACGACCCACAAGCGGCGAGGGCCATGTGGCGGGTATCGATCTTCGCCGCGCCGCGCCCAAGGCGCGTGCGCGTCTGGGCTACATGGCGCAAAAATTCTCGCTCTATGGGGAACTTTCGGTGCGCCAGAACCTCGAGTTCTTTGCTGGCGTTTACGGCCTCACCGGTACGCGCCGTAAAGACCGTGTCGCGACTATGATCGAAGTGTTCGAGCTCGGTCCCATGGCTGGGCGGAACGCAGGGGCCCTGCCCTTGGGATTCAAGCAGCGGCTGGCGCTCGCCTGCGCACTGCTGCACGAGCCTGACGCTCTTTTTCTAGACGAGCCAACCTCTGGCGTTGACCCCTTGGCGCGGCGCGAATTCTGGTCGCACATCAATGCGCTCGTCAAAAAGAACGTGGCCGTACTGGTAACGACCCACTTCATGGAGGAGGCTGAGTATTGCGACCGTATCAGCCTCATCTATCGTGCGCGCCTCGTAGCGGATGGCAGCCCGGATGAACTCAAGGACGCGGTGCGCGACGCCGACCTGCCGGACCCGACCATGGATGACGCGTTCATCCGGCTGATCGAGCGCTCGAACGCCGAGCGGGAGGAGCCATGACCCGGCCGCGCCAACTCGGATCGCTTGGGCGCATCGCTGCCCTGGCCCGCAAGGAAGCCAAACAGATCCGCCGCGATCCCTCGAGCGCGGTAATCGTGCTGTTCCTGCCGCTCTTTCTCCTGTTTCTCTTCGGTTACGGCATCTCGCTCGACGCCGCCTCGGTGCGGCTTGGTGTGGTCCTGGAAGAGCGTGGTCCAGATGCGCGGAGTCTTGCCGACGCCTATTCCAATGCCCCCGACTTCGAGGTGCTGCTATATCCAAGCCGAGCTGAAGCTGAACGCGCTCTTCGGGCCAACCAGCTGCGGGGCTTCCTTGTCATCCCCCCTGATTTCTCCCAGCGCCTGCATGCGCGCGGTTCCTGGCCCGCGCAGATCCATATCGTTACCGACGGCTCGCAGCCAAACACCGCCGAGATCGTCGCCAATTATTCCCAGGGGGTGCTGGCAACCTGGTCGACACAATTCGCCCGCGATCGTGGTGTGGCCTCCGCGCCTGCCATTTCGATCGAACCGCGGTTCTGGTTCAACGAGGATCTGCGGACGCGTTACAATCTGGTGCCGGGCTCGATCGCACTGGTCATGACGATCATCGGCACGCTTCTCACCGCATTGGTGGTGGCGCGCGAATGGGAACGCGGCACACTCGAGGCCGTGTTTGCGACCCCCGTCAGCGCCCTTGAACTGCTGGCCTCCAAGTTCATCCCCTATTTTCTACTCGCGCTGGCGACCATGGCGGCGTGCGTGGCGGCGGCAATCTTTCTGTTCGGCGTGCCTTTCCGTGGCTCGTTCCTGGCTATCCTTGCACTGACTGCCGCATTTCTGGCGCCGGCGCTCGGACAAGGGCTTCTCATCTCCTCGGCGGCGAAGAACCAGTTCGTCGCCTCGCAGCTTGCGCTCTTCTCCGGCTTCCTGCCAGCGATGCTGCTTTCCGGCTTCATGTTCGAGATCGAGTCGATGCCCGAGCCCATCAGGGCGATCACCGCGATCATCCCGGCACGCTATTTCGTCACCGGGCTGCAGACTGTGTTCTTGGCCGGCGACGTCTGGGAAGTTCTGCTGCCGGTAATACTCAAGATGCTAGGGCTTGGGGCTGTGCTTTTGTTCTTCGCGTGGCGCGTGACGCCGAAGAGGATCGCCTGACGATGTGGG
>DAINAT010000198.1:0-2910 GCA_036733305.1 Hyphomonadaceae bacterium | reverse complement strand
AGCTCAGGGCAAAAATCTCATGCGCCCGGAGTTGACGGGAAGTCTCTTACGGAATAGTTAGGTGGCGCTGCCGAAGAACTAGACAGGCAGAACATTTGCAGGTTGCCGCAACCGCAATGTGTGGAGCATGGCGTAGACACTTGGTTGCTCAGAACGCCAAGCCTCGTGTAGCCCGTTGTAGGTGGCGAACACCAATACGTTAGCACAGGCCAACCAGAACCTTTGCCAATGATGCTCGCCCTCCCCGTAGCCGACGCAAAAGCCCGAGAACTCGCCCGCAGAAAATGGAACGGAGTGAACGCTTGCAGGCATGCCTTTACGAGATTGGACCTCGATTTCGGACTGCAAAACAGGGCCGCTTCTCTTTGTGGCTGCGCTCAATTGAAACGCGCCATCGTTGGACTTCGTGAGAGTGAGGCATTCGGGATGATCGTGCGCTCGCCAGCCCTCGGCGAGTTGCAGCTCCCACCACGTGCCGCCGACAAACTTCATTAAGCCACCTAACGTAGCTGTAGAAAAAACCATTCCGCAGCCTATCATTCGTCCTGTCCGCAACAAAGCGGCAAATGAGGCGAAGCGACGATGGCGCGCTACCGGCACTACGATCCGCATCAGACCAAGATGATCGCGGTGTCCTATGGGCGTCAATTGCTGCCCGGGACCTTCGAACACGCGCTGAGCTACCTGATCGACAACGAGATCGATCTCGGGCGCTTTGCTGCACGCTTCAGGAACGACGAGACGGGTGCGCCGGCCTACGATCCGGCGGTGCTGCTCAAGGTGGTGCTGTTTGCCTACTCGCGGGGAATCACCTCCTCGCGCACGATGGCGCGGGCGTGCATTGAGAATGTGATCTTCATTGCCCTGGCCTGTGACCAGCAGCCGCACTTCACGACCCTGGCGCACTTCGTGGCGACGCTGGGAAAGGAAGTCGAAGCGATCTTTCGCGACGTGCTGATGGTGTGCAACGCACAGGGATTGATCGGCAAGGCGATGTTCGCCATCGACGGCTGCAAACTGCCCTCGAATGCCTCCAAGGAGTGGAGCGGCACCCGGGCCGACTTCGAGCGCAAGGCGGCGAAGATGGAACGCGCCGTCGCCCATCTGGTCAAGGCACACGCCGAGCAGGATGCCCGCGAGGCGCTCGATCCCAACGAAGACCGTCAGCGCGAACACGAAGAACGCACCCTCGCCACCTTGCGCAGGAACGCCGGCAAGCTGCGCTCGGCGCTGGCCACCACGCGTGAACGCCGCGGTGCCAAAGGCACGCCGATCAAGCGCAACCTGACCGATGCCCAGAGTGCCACGCTCAAGACGAGCCACGGCGTCGTGCAAGGCTATATCGGCGTCGCTGCGGTCGATGGTGCGCATCAGGTGATCGTCGAAGCGCAAGCGCATGGCACCCCACAAGAACACGATCTCCTCAAGCCGATGGTCGACGGCGTGCGCAAGCAGTTTGCGGCCATCGGCGAAGAGGGCGGCGCCGATGGCGCGGCCTACCTGGCGGATGCCGGCTACCACAGCGAACGCGGCCTGAAGGCGTTGTCCGAGGACCGCATCGACGGCTATATCGCGGATGGAAATATGCGCAAACGCGACCCACGCTACGCCGACAAAGGCGTGCACAAGCGGGCCAGCACAGCGAAGACGTTCCTGCCCAGGGACTTCACGTTCGATCGAAGCAACGACACCTGCGTGTGTCCGGCCGGAAAGACCCTCAAGCTCAACAGCGCCAACGCGATCATCAACGGCCGCAAGGCCATCGTATTCAAGGGCACCGCCGCCACCTGTGCGACCTGCCCATTGCGCAGCCAGTGCCTGCGCAAGCCCGATGTCACCGCGGTACGCCAAGTGGCCTTCTTCGAAGGGGCCGTTCAAAGCAAGCAGCCCAACCCGCACTGCCGCGCGATGCGCGAGAAGATCGACAGCGACCAGGGGCGCGCGATGTACGCCCATCGCATGGGAGTGATCGAGCCGGTCTTCGGTCACACCCAGCAACGGGGCCTGCGTCGATTCACGTTGCGAGGACAGTCCAAGGTGGACACGCAATGGAAGCTGTTTTGCATCGTCCATAACGTGGCGAAACTGCAGGTCTACGGAAAGATCGCCGCGTAAGCGCAATTGCACCCGAAAAACATGCCCCAAACGGCGGTATGCGCCATGAAAATTCCGACATCCATGATCGCGCGATGACACGAGTCACGGAGGATGGCGAAGCAATGGGAGACACCCAAAAACAAAATCCGCCAGCGCGGCGGATGGTGATGATCGAAAAGGGGTTTTTCTACAGCTTCAACACCTGAGTTAAGACGCGCCGCGGAGCGGCGTCGGCTTGGACGAATTGTTAGAGAGCAAGTGCCGAGCAACTCCATAGGCAATGAGCGCCGTGGCCGGAAGCGCAACTAGATACCACCAAGCCGGGGTTAGGCCTACCGTGTCCACAAGGCTACTCCAGCTCAGTGTTGCTGCGGAAACAACTAGTACCATGCCAAGGGAGACGGGCACGACGGCGATGGTCGCAGGCCCCCAAACAGGCGTGAACAGCAGCGTGGAGATGCCGGCAATGAGCGCGGCACGATTATTCAGCGGCTTGGCACGGGTAAGACGAACGCATACCCATAAGATCAAGCCATAGGGAATGAGCCACGGTGCCAGAACCAAGCAGTAGGTGAACACGAGAGCGACGACTGTCATGGCTTGCTCTCTAACTATAAGTAGGCCCCAGAAATGGGGCGTAGCAGGGATATTCGGCTGGAGCTTACTTTCCGTCAAGCCGTTTTCCTACGCAAAATCAAGATTTTGGCGATTTACCGAATGGGCGTAACAGCTGAACATGGCGGTGATATCACCCATCAAATGAGGGCGTAATGGAATACGCGCACGAAAACAAGGGCGTAACCGACAGGGCGG
>DAINAT010000197.1:0-2982 GCA_036733305.1 Hyphomonadaceae bacterium | reverse complement strand
GCTGGCGCACGCGGCGATGGGGCACAACCACTTCTTCAAGAACAACTATGTGTTCAAGCAGTGGACTGATGCGAGCGGCATTGCGGATTATCTGTCGTTCGCAAAGAACTTCATCTCGAAGTGCGAGGAGCGCTATGGCCTTGAGGCTGTGGAGCGGCTGATCGATGCGGCGCATGCGCTGCAGAGCCATGGCATCCACCGTTATCCGGGCAAGCGGTCGATGGACCTGCGTTCCGAGGAAATCCGCGAGCGGGAGCGGCGGGCGCATGGCGAGGCGCTATTCAACGACCTCTGGCGGACGGTGCCGCAGGGCAAGGGCAAGAAACCTGCGACGAAGAAGAAGGTGGAAGAGGATCGTCGCAAGGCGATCCTGAAACTGCCGGAAGAGAACATTCTCTATTTCCTCGAGAAGACGGCGCCGCGGCTGGCGGGCTGGCAGCGCGAGATTCTGCGGATCATCCGCTTGATCGCGCAGTACTTCTATCCGCAGCGCCAGACCAAGATGATGAACGAGGGCTGCGCGACGTGGACGCACCATCGCATCATGACGCGCCTGCACGAGAAGGGGCAGATCAGCGATGGGTCTTATCTGGAGTTCCTGCACTCGCACACCAGCGTGGTGATGCAGCCGGACTTCGACGATCGCCGCTTCTCGGGCATCAATCCGTATGCGCTTGGCTTTGCGATGATGCAGGACATCGAGCGCATCTCGCTGACGCCGACGGATGAGGATCGTTCATGGTTCCCCGACATTGCGGGGAATGGCGACGCCTACGGGACGCTGAAGGATATCTGGGCCAACTTCCGGGATGAGAGCATCGTCTCGCAATACCTCTCGCCGAACCTGATCCGGAGGATGGGGTTGTTCCAGATTTCCGACGATCATGACGAGGAGGCGATGGAAGTTTCCGCCATTCATGACGAGCGTGGTTATCGCGAAGTGCGGCGGGCTCTGGCGCGGCAGTATGATGTGGCCGGCCGGGACGCTGACATTCAGGTGGTGGACGTCGACCTGTCGGGCGATCGCCGCCTGGAGCTGCGCCACAATGTCGTGAAGGGGATCGTGCTCGAAGAAAAGGACGCCGACCGCGTTCTCCAACATCTGGCTGACCTGTGGGGCTATGAGGTCCGTCTGATCGAGGCGGACGACAACACGATCTATGCCGAGCACAAGGCAGAGCCGATGAGGCCGTTCGCCTGAACTCTTCGCCCGTCAGGCGCTTACCGCACGGCGATGTGAGCGATTCGGAGTGATTAGTCCGTGACCTGCGGGGCCCGGGCGCCTTTGCAGGCGGGGAGCAGCCGGGGTAAGTTGCCGTAAAGGTCGGGGCCGCGCGGGGTTTGGGCGCGAAAGCACACGATCGGTACGGGAGGGAGTTATGGGATCTCGCGTCGCCCAATGGGCGTTTGCGGCCGTTTATCTGGTCATAGCAATCATAGCCGTCTGGGGCGGCGTCATGGCGCTCAATCCGCCACTGCCGGAGGCGACGCCGTTCAATCCCGACCCTCTGCCGCTGCTGATCAATTCCGGCATGGTGGTGGAAGCGATCTTCTACTTCCTCACGGCTGCGGGTTTTCTTGCGGCCGCTGGCTATAGCGTTCGCGTGACGCAGGCGGGCGCTGGCCTGCCGGCGGTTGCGAACATCGGCTTTGCGACCTTCCTGATCCTAGTTGGCGCTTACCTGCTGTGGTTTGGCGCGCAGCTGCTCATGCTGGGCGGCAGTTTCTATTATGCGGCGGCTGGCATCGCGCTGATTGCTACCGGCGTGCTGCTGATCATGCGCAATCCGCTGGGTGCGATGATCTATGCGGGCATTCTGGCAGTCACGGCTCTCTGGACGGTGATGGAAGCCGGTCTCGACTTCCTTGCTGAACTGCCGCGTCTGGCGGCCTGGCTGGTGGTTGGCCTGTGGTTCCTGTCTCCGTGGCATCGTGCTGCGATGGGCAAGACGCGCGAAACGCCGATCAATGCCGGCGGCCTGTTCGTCGCTGTTCCGACGCTGGCAGGCGTTCTGCTGCTCGCGGTTGGCGCGTTCCAGGGCTACCCGGTCGTCGAGGGCACCAAGAACGAGGTTGCGGCAGGGCCTGCCGTGACCGACTGGCAGCACTATGGCGGCGTGCCGGAAGGCCAGCGTTTTGCGCAGATCACCCAGATCAACACGGAAAACGTCGGCAAGCTGAAGGAAGTCTGGCGTCAGCGCACGGGCGTTGGCTACGACTTCAAGCAGACGCCGCAGATGGCCAATGGCCTCGTCTATATCTGCACGGCCGGCAGCCAGCTGATCGCCTATGACTCGGATACGGGCGAGAAGCGCTGGCAGTACGACACCAAGACGGAAGTGCCGGGCGGGCTGGAGCGTGGCTCCACCTTCGCACGCACCTGCCGTGGCCTTGGCTATTTCGAAGCTCCGCCGGAATACACGGGCGAGTGCGCCAAGCGCATCATCGCTGGTACGGTGGATGCGCGTCTGCTTGCTGTGGACGCGATGACCGGCCAGCTGTGCCCGAGCTTCGGCTTTGAAGGCAAAGTGAACCTGCTGTCGGGCCTCGGCCGTTCGCCGCTGGGCAACTACATGGTGACTTCGACCCCGATGATTGCGGGCGACAAGGTCGTCGTCGGCGGCTGGGTGACGGACAACCAGCAGATCGGCAACCCTTCGGGCGTGCTGCGCGCCTACGACGCCATGACCGGCGCGTTCTCGTGGGCGTGGGACATGGGCAATCCGGGCTATAACGGCCTGCCGGATGAAGGCGGCGAATACACGCGCGGTACGCCGAACGTGTGGTCGAACACCAGCTATGACCCGCAACTCAACCTGATCTACGCGCCGACGGGCAACTCTTCGCCTGACTATTTCGACGGTGACCTGCGCACGCCGGCAGCCGAAGAAAACTCGGCCTCGATCGTGGCCATCGACGCGGCCACCGGCCAGCGCCGCTGGGTCTACCAGACGGTCCACCGCGATATCTGGGACTATGACG
>DAINAT010000196.1:0-2997 GCA_036733305.1 Hyphomonadaceae bacterium | reverse complement strand
TCCATCCCGGCCTTGATGACGATCCGGTCCACGACAACGTCGATGTCGTGCTTCAGCTTCTTGTCCAGCTTCGGCGGATCTTCCAGCTCGTGATACTCGCCATCCACCTTCACGCGCGCAAAGCCGCGCTTCAGCAGGTCCGCGAACTCCTTCCGGTATTCGCCCTTGCGGCCCCGGATCATCGGCGCGAGCAGGTGGAAGCGCGTGCCATCGCCCAGCGCCATCGCCTTGTCGACCATCTGCGAAACGGTCTGCGCCTCAATCGGCAGCCCCGTCGCTGGCGAATACGGAATGCCCACGCGCGCCCACAGCAGGCGCATGTAGTCGTAAACCTCCGTCACCGTGCCCACGGTCGAGCGCGGGTTCCGGCTAGTCGTCTTCTGCTCGATCGAGATCGCCGGCGAGAGCCCGTCAATGCGCTCCACATCCGGCTTCTGCATCAGCTCGAGGAACTGCCGCGCGTAAGCCGACAGGCTCTCCACATAACGCCGCTGCCCCTCGGCATAGATCGTGTCGAACGCCAGCGAGGATTTGCCCGAGCCGGACAGGCCGGTGATCACCACCAGCTCGTTACGCGGAATATCCACGTCGATGTTCTTGAGATTGTGCTCGCGCGCGCCGCGCACGCGGATGGCGTTAGGCTCGGATGACATACGAAAACCCGGGGAGCTGATCGACGTTTATTGCCAGACGGAGGTGCGCTGAGTCGACTGGCTAGACAAGAACATAAACGGAACAATGTCCCGTGTCTGCAGCCCAGCCCAATCTTTCGCCCGCCAACGGAGTTGGTCAGCCGAATATGGTCAGCAGCCCGCTCCACGCAACCGCGTCACTGCGTCATTGCTGACGGGGAAGTGGCAGCAATATCTCCCGATGCGTCTCCCGCCATGTGGCGGTTCGGTCCGCTCTGCGACCCAAACGGTCTCACATGGCGCACGATCAAAAGGCGCCGCTCCCGCGGGGTCTTTAGCCGCGACGTGCAACGATTGAACTTCCCCGAATCCCTCGCTACTTCGCGCTCATGTCCAAGCATCCCTTCCGTATCGGCCGCTCGAAAACGGGCCTCGGCATGTTCGCCACAGAGCGCATCCCGAAGAACACCCGCATCTTCGAATACACCGGGCGCATCATCACCAACGAGGCCGCCGACAAGATGCCGGGCAAGCCGCGCTATCTCTACGACCTCAACAAGAAGTTCACGCTGGACGGCTCCCCACGCTCCAATCTCGGGCGCTACGCCAACCACTCCTGCCGCCCCAACGCCGTGGACTATTCGTACCGGGGGAGGGTGTACGTGAAATCCCTCCGCGCCATCGAGCCGGGCGAGGAGATCACCTACGACTATGGCAAGATCTATTTCAACGCGTTTATCGGGAAGCAGAACTGCCTCTGCCCCAAATGCGTTGAACGCCGCGCGAGGGAAGCTGCAAAGCCCGCTGCCGCAAAGCCCGCTGCCGCAAAGCCGGCTACCACAACGGCGAAGAAACTCGCGCGCGCCACCCGGTAGAAGCGCGCTATCAGCGCCCGCTTGCCTGTTTCGTCTTCACCAGCTCGCCGTCCGGCGCGACGCACGAAGCTGCGCGCCCGTCTTGTGCGGGTCACACAGCCTCAGACTACTCGGGGAGGAAAAGTGCGGGCCATGACAGCAGCGAGGCTAACCGGCACGGCCAGTGAAATCACGGTCCCCGCCCACCTCCGCCTTGGGGCTGTATGGCGTGTCCCGGGGCCGGGAACTGCGCCATCTCGGACGGAGGGCAGGGCGAGGGCCGATCTTGATGCTGTTGTAACTTGCAACGGCGTCGGTTCTGTGAAAGAACAAAAGACGAACAGGCGCAACCGTGCGTGCTCACCAAGCTGTGGATGTCTGGATTTTTGCAGGCATCGCTTGTGGACAGCCAGAAGGCTCCACAGCTTGGTGAAGCGAACGCGGGTTTCGCGTGTCGCGTGGCGTGACGGGCCGCCCTAGAGTGCCCGTCCTGTGTCAGGAACCGGAGCGGTCAAGCGGAAGCGACCGGGGCCGGAATACAAACGGAGACGACAATGGCCGGTTCGGTCAACAAGGTGATCCTCGTCGGCAATCTCGGCCGCGATCCCGAAATCAAGCAACTTCCTTCAGGCTCCTCGATCGCGAACCTTTCGGTCGCGACGTCCGAGACGTGGCGCGACAAGGCGTCGGGCGAGCGCAAGGAAAAGACCGAGTGGCACCGCGTCGTCGTCTTCAATGAAGGCCTCGTCCGCATCGTCGAGCAGTACCTCAAGAAGGGCTCGAAGGTTTATCTCGAAGGCGCCCTCGAAACCCGCAAGTGGCAGGACAAGGACGGCAACGACAAATACTCGACCGAAGTGGTCCTGCGTAACTTCAACGCCTCGCTGACAATGCTCGACGGCCGCGAAGGCGGCGCGAGCTCGGGCGGCGACCGCGGCGACTACAACCAGGACCGCGCCCCCGCCCGCAACGCCGGCCCCAAATCCAAACCGGCAGGCCGCGCCCAGGAAGACTTCTCCCGCGGCCCCGAATTCGACGACGAAATCCCGTTCTAGAATTCACGAACACAATAACGGAAAGGCCCGCTCCAAAGAGCGGGCCTTTTTCGTTGTCGTAGGGTGCATCAACGATGCACCTCTGGAAACGTGAACCCCGTTCACGCGTTCCCGGCGAAGGCCGGGAACCAGTCCCACAAAACGAGAGCGCGTAAGCGCACGACATCCAACACCGCGCCCACCCGCTGGACCCCCGCCTGCGCGGGGGACACGTCCGTAAGCGATGCGAGATTGGGGGATAGAGGTGGATCGAAACTGTAGGACAGAGAAACTTCGTCCCGCCTGATTTCAACACGTTGCACGCGCATGCTGGGGGATACTCCTCCCCAGAATCCACCACCCCATGGCCCAGGGTTATACTCCCACCCATGGGTCAGATGTTCATCCTCCTGCTGCGCATTCTCTTCCCGCTCGACAAGGTCGCGCGGTCCCGCGAATTCATGCGCGCCTGGCTCC
>DAINAT010000195.1:0-3041 GCA_036733305.1 Hyphomonadaceae bacterium | reverse complement strand
GGAGGCTTAACGTGCAAGGGCTGGGAATCGAAACGCTGGCAGGAATGCCGATCTTGGACATGCTGGAGATTGATCCAGCTGCGCCGGCTGTGCGCCCACGGGTGCAGGACATTCAGGAGGTAGTGGCTGGCGCCTATGGCGTGACGGTCACGGAGATACGCGGCGCGTGCCGACAACAGAAATACGCCGTGCCGAGGCAGATCGCGGCCCATCTCTGCCGCGACATGACCACCAACAGCTATCCGGCGATCGGACGGTTGTTCGGGGACCGGGATCATACAACGATCCTTTTCGCGCACCGCAAGATTGCAGCGCAATCCAAGACCGACCCGAAGTTCAACGCCAAGCTGACCCATCTCCGCAAGCTGATCTTGCAGCGAGCGGCGTCGCGGCCGACCTACGCGGTGGCGGCATGAAAGGCTGGTCCACAGAAGCCCTCACTGCAAAGGGCGTGAAGTTCACCGTCGTGGGCGGGGCAGGCGCAGCAACAGCGCCCGCCAAGCCCGCACCGCTCCGCGTCATCCCGTCCGCTACTCCGCAAGACATGGTCGCCATCGCGGCCAAGACCTGGACGGGCGTTGAGAAGCTGGCGATTGAACTGCCGAGCCCTCCCGGCCTGAACCATGCCTACGTCAATGCGGTCGGCAAAGGCCGGAGAAAGTCTCCGCAGACTATCAAGTTCTACGCGGACGCAACAGCCGCCGTCGCCAACCTGGGCCAGCGTCTCGAGGCTGAAACCTACCGCGTCCAGATCCTCGTCACCCGTGAGCATCCGCGCGCCGACATCGACGGCCGCGCCAAGCTGCTTCTCGACGTGCTCGTGAAGTGCGGGATCATCCCGGACGACCGGTTCTGCGAAAAGCTCGAGATCGAGTGGCGTTACCGCCACGCGCCGGGTGCGTCCGTCGTCTTCAGCAAATATCGCAAGCGGAGGGCAGCATGACCTGGACCCAAGAAGACGAAGCCACCCTCACCAAGCTCTGGAACGCAGGTCAAAGCGGAAGCCAGATAGCGAAGGTGCTGAAGGTCAGCCGTAACGCTGTCATCGGTAAGGTTCACCGTCTGGAGCTTCCGCATCGGACGGCTGCAAAGCCGATCAACGTCGCGCACATCCGCAAGCCTGTGCATCGGAAGCCGAAGCTGCGGGCGGTGGTGAAGCCTGTCGCAGTCGTCGTCGCCAAGCCCGCCGTCTCGCAGATCGCCCTGAACGTCGGCTTGCTCGATCTCACCCGCACCATGTGCCGATGGCCGACGAGCGGAGACAAGCCCCACCTGTTCTGCGGTGTCGAGTGCGGAGAGGCGACCTACTGCGCACACCACGCCGCAATGGCGTTCACTCCGCGCATCTCCAAGAAGCTGAGGGTGCCGACTGATCGTCCTGACGGCAAGTGGCAGACTGTCTGGATGGAGGCGGCATGATGTGCAACACGTGCGCAACGCTGGCCGCTCGCAACGAGACGCTACAAGCGGAAGTCGGCCAACTCAAATCACAGCTCTATGGCTTCGGCTGGCTGGCGCCCGAAGCACTGCGCCTCACGCGCACTGAGAGCCTGATACTCGCGGCCCTGCTCAGCAACTCAAAGGCTGACAGCAGGCGCATCATTCCCGAATGGCTGCTCTACGACGCGGCCTACTCGGAGAAGAACGTCGACCACGCGGCCGGCTCCAACATCATCCATGTGTTCATCTCCAAGTTGCGCACGAAGTTCAAGCCGTTCGGGCTGAGCATCGAGACGATCTGGGGGCAGGGCTACAGGCTTCCGGTCGAAACACGAGAGCGCCTCCTTCACTGGAACGAGCCAGCGGAGCAAGCTGCATGAGCGCCGAGATCATCGAGCTCAACGTCGTCACGAAGATCGACCTGCCGGCCGAGCGCGTCCTTCGCAAGGCGATAGAGGCGGGCGTCCAGAGCTGCATCATCGTCGGCTACGACGCCGAGGGCCGGGAATACTTCTGCTCATCCATCGCTGATGGCGGAACGGCTGTGTGGCTCATGGAGCGCTGCAAACTGAAGCTGCTTCGGATGGCGGATGGAGGCGAGCAGTGAAACTCACAGCCGCACAAAAGCGCAAGTTGCGTCGCCAGAAGGGGTGCTGCCACTACTGCGGCAAGTCCATGGGTAAGCGCGTCACGCGCGACCATGTAATCCCGAAATCCAAACGTGGAACGCTCGCGCCTGACAACGTGGTTCTAGCGTGTGGGCCGTGCAACTGGCGCAAGGGCTCAATGTCCTATGCGGACTTCGTGAAGACGTTGCCCAAGCAGCCGTTCCAGCCAGCCATCATTACACCGCCGCCGAGCGAACTAGATCAGCGAGCCAACAACAGCCCTCGAACGAATAGAGCAACCGCGTAGCGTCCCCACCCATTCACGAGAGAGAAAAATGAGCCTGCTGGAAGAACTGAACGACAAGCGACAGCGCGTCCTAGATGACATTGCGATCGTGGATCAAGATGTCGAAACGGCAAGGCAAACGCTTGCGTCAGCAGTTGCTGATAGGGCGTCGCTTGACGAAAAACTCGCAGACCTTGACCTCGCCATCTCCGCCCTTACCCCGCCCCTCCAACATAAGGGCGGCGAGACTGAGGCAGGTGACTCTGCTGATCCATGGACCGAGGGCCACCGCGCAGGCTTCTCCGCGCACGACAGAGACCTGAACCGCTCAGATATCTGGCAGGTCGGCTACAGCGTCGGCGAGATCGACAGGCAGCGCAACATTGCGCTTGGCGAACCAGTCCCGAACTATGATGGCACGAAACCTGAGCCGCCCGAACCCATCTCCACCTTGCAAGCAAGCTCGGGAGAGGGGGAGATCATCGTTGGCGAGCCTTGGCCGGGACCGTGCGGAGAGATCGCGCCGCGTGCCGCTCGTGCGGAAGCAAACACCGAGGCTGCGCTTGCAGAGTTCATGCAGCGTGAAGGTGCGGTCAGGCACAATGGCGGGCCGCGGCCCATTCCAGTTGGCTGGCATTTTGAAGCGCTAACGCGGGGTTGCGGCGTCTGGCCGATGCGCAACATCGATGTGCTCGGCAGTCACTGGT
>DAINAT010000194.1:0-3076 GCA_036733305.1 Hyphomonadaceae bacterium | reverse complement strand
AAGCTGCGCTTGAGCAGAACAACACCTCTACAAACCCGCAGCCGAAAGCTGAACGGGTTCCGTTTGATGGCGTCGAAGCTGCCTTCACGACCAGCACGGAGATCTGATCCGTGGCATCCATTCCCGAACTCACCAAGGACGTCGCCCACCATCTGGGCGACATGTTCCGCAATGAGCTACGTCTTGCGCGTATGGAAGCGGTGGAAAGCGCGAAATCGCTGACCGGAGCCATGGTGCAGATCGGCATCGGTACGGCTTTTGCCACAGCGGCAATCACGCTGGCATTTCTCGCGGCCGCCAACGGGTTCGCCATTTACATTCCGATGTGGGCAGGCCTCGTCATCGTTTCTATCGCGGCAGCCATCGCTGCTTTCATCTTTATCCAATCTGCGCGCCACGCGATCTCTCCAAAGGCTTTGAGCCTTCCGAAGACGCGTAATCAGATCGGCCGAGACATCCAATCTCTCAAGGAGCATCTTCCGTCATGACCGAGACAGACAAAATCGAGCAGGACATAAACCGCTCGCGCCACGCACTCAATGACACGATCGAGCAACTCGGCGGCAAGCTTTCGCCGGGCCAGATCGTCGATGAAGCGATGGGACTGATTCAGGGGCAATTCGGACAACTTGGCAGCAATCTCGGGCGTCAGGTTCGCGACAATCCGATCCCGTTGCTGCTGATCGGCGCCGGAATCGGCATGTTGGTGCTGGCCAATCGCAGTGGACATATGTCGCATAAAGAATCAATCAGCGCTGAAGACTGGCGCGCAGAACACCACTTCCGAAAGATCGAGCGAGCGCGAGAATCGGTGACACGCGTAAACGATGAGGCCGAGGACAACTTTTCTCACCGCCTGCATGAAGCACATGCAACAGCGCTGGATCTGAAACAGCACGCCGGAGAGGCGTTAGATGCCTTCAAGGCGCGCGTAGCACGCACCATCGAAGGTCTCGAGCGTCGGGCAGTCTTCGTGCGCGATAGCGTTCGGTCGGGCGTGTCCAAGGCCGGCGCATTCGTAGGCGACCAGGCAAAGCACGCAGGCGCCATGGCGCACGACGCGAAAGATCAGGCCGGCGCATTCTACAACGGCAACCCTTTGGCGGCCGGCTCAATAGGGCTTGCAATCGGTGCATTGATCGGTTCGCTGACCCCGCTGAGTTCCGTCGAACGAGACGGCCTGCATGACGTCGCCGACAAGGCGGCCAAAGCTGCTGCGGATCTAGCTGAGCGCGGTGCCGACGCGGTGCAGAAAGCGGCGAGTAATATCGTTCATTAGGCTCTGAACTTCTTGCTATCCAAGGAAGTGGGCGTCGCCAAAGGCGGCGCCTACCTCGTTTCGCACTCCCTCCAGCCCGTTCGCGATCCGCCGTGGCTCATTGGCTGCGTCACCGAACTTTTTCCCAACCGCCATGTCAGCTTCACAAGACTGAGAACCAGCGGTCACACAATCCTCCTAACCCCCGCCCTGCGCGCCTTAATTGAACGGCGCTGATGCGAAGGGGTGTCTTGTGAGAATCAAGCTTCTGATGGGCGTGGCGATTGTTTCGCTTTGCGCCGGAAATGCGTGGGCGCAGTCGGGCGTGCCCGCTGAGACCGAAGACACGAGCCGCGACGTTGTCGTGATCATCGGCCAGGGCGAAACCCGTCAGGTTCAGACGCTGACCGACACGGACCTCGCACTCGAAGCGGCCGGATCGAGCCCGATCAAGCTGATCGAGAGCCTGCCGGGCGTGAACTACACCGCAGCCGATCCGTTCGGTGCCTATGAGTGGGCCGTCAACATCAACATCCGCGGCTTCCAGAAAGACCAGCTCGGCTACACGCTCGATGGCGTGCCGCTGGGCGACATGAGCTATGGCAACTACAACGGCCTTCACATCAGCCGCGCCATCATATCTGAAAATCTCAGCCGTGTTGAACTGGCGCAGGGCGCAGCCTCGCTGTCGACGGCGTCGACGTCCAACCTTGGCGGCGCTCTGACCTTCTTCAGTCGCAAGCCTTCGGATGCGTTCGGCGGCGAAGTCGCGCTCACGGCTGGCGATGAAAGCATGTTCCGCGGCTATGCCCGCCTTGAGTCCGGTGCGATCGATGCGATCGGCGGCGGCAAGGCTTCGATCTCCTACGCCAACCAAGAGATGGACAAGTGGAAGGGCGAAGGCCCGCAGAAGCTTGAACAGCTCAACATCAGCTTCGAGCAGCCGCTCGGACCGGGCACGCTGTCTGGTTTCTATGACTGGTCCAAGCGCCGCGAGACCGACTATCAGGATCTCTCGCTCGAGATGATCAATCGTCTTGGCTCTGGCTGGGACAACTTCGCTCCTAACTGGGCGCTGGCCCAGCAGGTAGCCGACATCGCCAACAACCGTGGCGACACTGGCGCGCCGATCACCAATCTGGCAGCAGGCACAAACTATCCCGCACCGATCGCAAGCGTTGACGACGCGTATTACGACGCTTCGGGCCTGCGTGACGACACGCTGGCGCGCCTGACATACGATTGGGACGTCACCAGCGACATCAGCGTCTCGGCAACCGCCTACATCCACGAGAATGAAGGCCAGGGCATCTGGTTCACGCCGTATGTGAGCCCGTTCCAGTTCGGCCAGGGCGGAGCCAACGTTTCGCCGATCTCCGTGCGGACGACCGAGTACGACATGAACCGTTCGGGCCTGCTGGGCCATGCGAGCTGGGCTCTTGGCGATCACACCGTCGAAGGCGGCTTCTGGTACGAGTACAATGATTTCAACCAGGATCGCCGCTTCTACGCCAACACGCGTACAGCTCCGCGCTCGACGCTGAACTTCATGCGCAACCCGTTCGCCACGCAGTGGTCCTACGCGTACGATTTCGAAACCACGATGTTCTACATTCAGGACACCTGGACGGTGACGGATGCGCTCACCATTTCGGGCGGCTTCAAGTCGGTGAAAGTGGAGATGGCGGTTGACACCAACATCGCCGGTTTCGTCGCGCCGACGCCGGGCTCCAACGCCGATCTGGACGGTACGATCACGTCAGAAGACAGCTTCCTGCCGCAAGTGGGCTTCAACTATGAACTCGCCGACAACAGCGA
>DAINAT010000193.1:0-3234 GCA_036733305.1 Hyphomonadaceae bacterium | reverse complement strand
GCGAATGGCGGTCACTGGCGCGTGTCTGGCCGTACGCCGCGATGTATTCGACAGGGCTGGCGGGTTTGACGAAGCAGCTTTCCCGGTGGCGCTGAATGACATCGACTTCTGTCTTCGCGTGCGCGCTTTGGGCCTGCGCAATATCTATCGTGGCGACGCCGTTCTGATCCATCATGAGAGCCAGTCGCGGGGACAGGATTCTGAAACAGCCGAGCGTCGTCGCCGGGCGGGCAGCGAAGTCGCCGCGTTCCTCTCCCGCTGGCGTCCCTTGATTCAGGATGATCCTTTCAGCTCGCCTGAGTTCGATCGTCGAACGGAGAGCGGAGCGGTCCATTACGCTGCGCTGGCAGGCGCCGCCTGAGCCAGCATTTCATTGGACGTGCTCCGTCTGACGGATCATCGTGACGGCGCTCACACGTCAGTCTAGAAGCAATTCAGATCGAGTGTCGGGGCAGGGGATAATGCTGGAGTTTGAAGCAAAGTCGCGCTTTCCAAGTCCTCCGGCGATAGCCGGTCTTGGCTTGGCTGGCATCGCGGCCCTGCTCACCGTTTTGTTCGCCGGTCTGGTCGCTTACGTCGCGATGTATGACGCGCCGTATTGG
This sequence comes from Hyphomonadaceae bacterium, assembly GCA_036733305.1. Taxonomy (GTDB): domain Bacteria; phylum Pseudomonadota; class Alphaproteobacteria; order Caulobacterales; family Hyphomonadaceae; genus UBA7672. The sequence goes on along the minus strand of DAINAT010000193.1, from coordinate 2,632 downwards.
GACCTGTGGCAGCACATCAATCGCGACAATCTGCTCAGTGATCTTTTTGCGCGCAATAACGAGCATCCAGTCGTCACCAACCGATTGATGTTCTGGCTCGATGATCAGCTGTTCGGCGCCTCGTCACGGTTCGTCCAGATCGCGTCGCTGCTGATGCTGGCGGTGCAGGTGGCGCTGTTCGGTTGGCTCGCCCGGATGGCAGGGATCAGGCGCGCCTTCCTGCTTGTCGCGCCTGTAAGCGCTGTTTTCATTTTCTATCCGTTCGGGTTCGAGAATACGATCTGGATCTTCCAGGTCTCGATGGTTCTCGCCTTTACCTCGGCGCTGGGGGCGTTCACTTGCGTCGCCGCGCATGCGCGGACTGGCAGCTTGTTGGCGCTGTGTGGCGGCATCGTGTTTTCGATTCTCGCGGTACTCTCCTTCGCGAACGGCGTATTTGTGCCGACGTTCGCGTTTGCAATGGCGTTCTGGCTGAAGCCCAAATCGTCAATCCCGTTGTTGCTCATCGCCATCGCGGCCTGGGTCTGGCAATTGTCCGCGTCGGGAGGCGGACCGGGCGTCGCATTTCCGCCCGATGCACCGAGCGCGATAATTGTTCATTTTTTCGCGCAGCTGGGTGCGCCGTTCGGATGGGCGGCTGGGTATGCGGAGCATGTCGGCATACGGATCAACAACCAGCATGTCGCAATCCTGATCGGCGCATGTGTGGCTTTGCTTTCTGGCCTAGCGATTGTCTTCGTTGGGCTGCGCGCCCGTCGCAATCCTGCAGCTGTAGCCACGGCGGCCGTCATACTGTTTGCGCTTGCCACCGCAGCGCTCGTCGCCCTGTCGCGTTTCACATACGGGCCCGAGCAGGCGCTTTCCAGCCGCTATAACATAAATGTGGCCTTGCTCTATTCCGCGCTTCTGATCGTTGCACTCGTGGCGTTGAATCAGGCGGGCGAGAAAACGCGCAGCTGGCTGGTCTGGACCGGGCCTGTGATGACGCTGCCGCTGTATATGCTTGCGTTGAGCAGCGCTGTTATTTTCGTCAACCTGACCGGGCGCTATCGTGGCGCACTCGAAGGAACGATCGCGTTGACCGCAGGCGTTCGCGACTCCGACAGGATTGGCCAGCTTTCGTTTGACGTAGATATGGCTGAACGCGAGACGGCAGATTTTCGCAAGAATCACAAATGGATGTTCGCTGCCCCCATTACGCTCCGCGTAGGCGGCAAGCTGGCTGGCGAAGAAATGAACGTGCCCGTCTGCAAGGGCGCTTCATGGGCTGTGTCGAGCGTCGATGAAGCGGAAGGCTTCCGCAAGGCGGAGGGCAAGCTGCCGCGGCAGCAACTTTCGGTCGGAGCCATCCACGTACTCATCACCGACGCGTCAGGAACCGTTTCAGGTTACGGCCGCATTCCGCGCCGGGCTTCGGATCTCAACCCATTCGCGCAGCAGGATGGAGCGATCATCGACTGGATCGGGCGCATCCGCCCCAACACGCAGGCGCCCTATCGCGCATGGCTCGCTGATGATCACGCGCTCCGCTGTTCGCTCCGCTAGCTGCTAAAGCTTCGTCTTGTGGAAGACGAACGACGGCACGGTGCGGATCACTAGCATGATCATCCGCCAGATACCCGGTGCGTACTGAACAGGACCGCCCTTGTCGGCAGCGCGGCGGACGTTCTTGCCGATCTTCTCCGGACTGGCCCAAAGCGCGCCGCCCTTCTTCAGGCCGTCCGTCATCGGTGTATCGACAAAGCCGGGTTTCACGGCAACCGCGCGAGCGCCAGTCGGTGAGAGCGAGTGGGCGAGACCCTGCATGTAGAGAGCAAGGCCGCCCTTTGCGGCGCCATAGGCATAGTTCGACTGGCGCCCGCGATCACCCGCAACGGATGAGATCGCAACCACCGAGCCGTGCTTCTGCGCGCGCATGACATTGGCGGCTGCCTCACACCATTGCACGGCCGTGGAATAGTTAGAAGATGTGATGCGCGCGAGTTCAGCCGGGTCCGACGTCGCTTTTTCCTGCGTGCCCAGATAGCCGTAGATGACATGGACATGGTCAAGGCCGCCAAGACGCGCCTTCCACTCGGCCATCAAGGCGGGCGCGTTCGCGGCGGCGACCTCAAGGTCTATCGCAGCAGTCTCGACCTCAGCGGCGCCACGCGTGCGAAGATCGTCAGCGAGGCCTTTGAGCCGATCTGCATTGCGGGCGACCAGCATCAGGGCTGCTCCCTCGGCCGCATAGATCCGTGCTGTCGCCATGGCGATAGCTGACAAGGCGCCGAGGATCACAACCCGGTTCGAGGGTTTTTTAGCCGGTGTTCCGGTCATGCCGATACGCGCCTCCAGAAGGCCGATGACAGGCCCGGATCTACATGGTCACGGAATTCCTGCCATTTCGGAAATCCCGATTGGAACAGTTCGGCCGGTATGCGCCCATCCTTGGCGGGATAAAGTCGCCCGCCTGCGGAAGCGACGATCCGGTCCAGATCGGCCATCAACCGGAGAGTCGCCTCTCCTTGATTCCGGAAGTCGAGCGCCAGCGTCGTGCCTTCACGCGGGAAAGACAGGAGGCCTACCGGCGGGTTTGGTCCGAAATCCTTCAGCACAGCCAGAGGCGACCCTTGGCCAGACGCAACAATCG
>DAINAT010000192.1:0-3283 GCA_036733305.1 Hyphomonadaceae bacterium | reverse complement strand
GCGTGATGTTCATCTCGGGCTATGCCGAGCGTGATCTCGCCAAGACGCTGGAAGATGATCGTGCAATCTCGTTCCTGCCCAAGCCGTTCACGCTGAAGCAGCTGGCTGAGCGCGTGAAACAGGAACTCGCAGCAGCGGCCTGATCGCTGACGCAGACGCAATAAAGGCCGCCTCCGGCAATGGAGGCGGCCTTTTCGTTTGCTTGCTATGCGACTAGCCGCGAAGCGTCGCGCCCGTGCCTTTGCCAACCGACTTCACGATGGCGGCGGAGGCTGCCTCGATCTGCTCTTCGGTGAAGGCTACGCCGCGCGCCTGCAGCGTCACTTCGACAGCAACTGACTTCTTGCCTTCACTGATGCCGACGCCGCGATAGACGTCGAAGACACGGGCCGCGGTGATCAGCTTCGGATCGGCCTTCAGCGCCAGTCGCGTGATGTCGCCGGCCGGCACTTTCTCGTCGACCACGAAAGCGAAGTCGCGGGTGACGGGCGTCTGATCGGCCTTGTCGAGCTTGGGACGTGTCTTGCCGACCTTCGCCTTTGCGATGGGCAGGGCGTCGAGCGCGATCTCGATCGCCAGCACCGGACCGTCGACGTCCAGCGCTTTCAGGAACGCCGGATGCAATTCGCCGAACGAGGCGACGATCTGCTTCGGCCCAAGGCGCAGCGTGCCTGCGCGACCCGGATGCCACATCGTGCCTTCCGGCGCGCCGACCTGGAACTTCTCCGGCGACTGGTCGAGCGCCTGAAGCACCGCAAAGAGTTCAGCCTTGGCGGAGAACGCGTTGTAGGCGGCGGATGCGCCCTGCCAGTCGCGGCCCTTGGCGACTTTCACGACGGCGGCGACATGCATGCGCTGGTCTTCCGGCTTGTCGCCCGGATAGACGGGGCCCGCTTCGAAGAGGCGCACGTCGCTGGCGCCATGGTCCGCGTTGCGCTGGGCGGCTTCGGCGAGGTTGGCCAGCATGGACGGGCGCATGTAGTCGAGATCCGACGCGATCGGATTGTCGACGGTGAGTGCGTCCTGCAGCTTGTTTGCGCCGCCGATGATCAGCGCAGCCTTGTCGTGGAACATGAAGCTCCATGTCACGGTCTCAAGGAAGCCACGGCCGGCGAGAACGCGGCGTGCTGTGCGCACGCGGTTTTGCAGCGGCGTGACGACGACGCGGGCAGGGCCTTCCGGTGCCGGCAGCGGATCGTCCGGCAGCTTGTCATAGCCTTCAATGCGGACCAGCTCTTCGACGATGTCGGCGGAGCCTTCCACGTCAGGACGCCACGACGGGACTTTCAGGTTCCACGTCTTGCCATCCGACTTGCCCGGCGTCTGGAAGCCGAGTGCGTGCAGGATTTCCGTCATGCGCGCATGGCTCATGTCGATGCCGGTGAGGCGTTTCATGTCGCGCAGGTGGAAGTCGACCGGCTTGGGACCTTCCGGAACCTTGCCCGCCAGCACGATCTCGGACGGTTCGCCGCCGCAGGTCTCGAGGATCAGCTTGGTTGCCAGCTCGATGCCATCGACGCAGGAATGCGGATCGATGCCGCGCTCGTTGCGGAAACGGGCGTCGGAGATGATGCCGGTGCTGCGGCCTGTACGGGCCGTGCGGTTGGCGTCGAAGTAGGCGCTCTCGATGAACACATCGACCGTGTCGATCGAGCAGCCAGTTGTCTCGCCACCCATGACGCCGCCGAGGCCGATTGCGCCCGTTTCGTCAGCGATCACGCACATCTCTGCGAGGTTCGAATAGGTCTTGCTGTCGAGCGCAACGAAGCTGTCGTTCTCCGTGCCGAGACGCGCGACAATGTTGCCGCTCAGCTTCTTCGCGTCATAGACGTGAAGCGGGCGGCAGCGGTCGAACGAGATGTAGTTGGTGACGTCCACCAGCATGTTCTTCGGATTGATGCCGATCGACTTCAGTCGCTTCTGCATCCACTCCGGCGAGGGACCGTTCTTCACGCCGCGGATCAGACGGCCAGCGAAGACGGGGCAGGCAGTCTCGTCCGCGATGCTGACGGAGACTGGCGACTTGAACTTGCCAGCGACTGGCTTGGTTTCAGGCGCGGCGAACTTGCCGAGGCCTTTCGCGCCGAGATCGCGCGCGATGCCGACCACGCCGAGCCAGTCGGGGCGGTTGGGCGTCACTTCGAAATCAATCACAGTGTCGCCGCCGAGAGCGTCGGCCACGGGCGAGCCGACCTTCAGCGTGTCTGGCAACTCAATGATGCCGCCGTCAGCAATGGCTTGTTCGTCTGACAGGCCGAGCGCTTGGGCGCGGGGCTGCCAGTCTTCGAAGCGTGCGATGCGCAGGCGGAAGGGATCTTCCTCCGTGTTCATCTCGCCGCCCGAACAGAGCATGCCGTTCGAAACGACACCGCGCACAGGCTTCGGAACGAGTGTGATGCCGGAGCCGGGAATGAAAGCGCCAATCGGCGCATAAGCCGTGACGAGACCGGGGCGAGCGTTGAGGCCGCCGCACACGATCTCCTTCATGCCGTCGACGGTCTCGACCTGGCAGACTTGAAGCTTGTCGGCATTCGGGTGCTGCGCCGCGGAGACGATACGGCAGACGGTGAACTGCTTCAGCGCGTCCTTCGGATCATGCGCGTCCTCAACCTCGAGGCCGGCCTGCGTCATGGCTTCGAGGATCGCGGGAAGATCCGCGGTCGTGTCGAGATAGTCCTTCAGCCAGGGGAGGGTGAATTTCACGAGAGACCTCCGGTAACGGTCGGCAGGAGCCAGGGCTTGAAGCCGTAGTGTTTGATCCACTCGACATCGGCTTCGAAATAGGGGCGCAGGTCGGGCATGCCGTATTTCAGCATGGCGAGACGATCGACGCCGAGGCCGAAGGCGAAGCCCTGATATTGCTCGGGGTCGATGTTGCAGGCGCGGAGCACGTTCGGGTGCACCATTCCGCAGCCGAGAATCTCGAGCCAGTCATTGCCTTCGCCGACCTTGATCTCCGCACCCGAGCGATCGCAGCGGATATCCATCTCTGCGCTTGGTTCGGTGAACGGGAAGAAGTGCGGGCGGAAGCGCGAGCCCGTCGTCGGCACTTCGAAGAAGCGCGAGAAGGCTTCGGTGAGGCACGACTTCAGGTGGCCCATATGGACCTTGTCGTCGATGACGAGGCCTTCGATCTGGTGGAACATCGGTGTGTGTGTCGCGTCCCAATCCTTGCGATAGACGCGGCCCGGCGCGATCACGCGGATAGGCGGCTTCGAGTTCAGCATGGCGCGCACCTGGATCGGCGAGGTGTGCGTGCGCAGAAGCTTCCGCGTGCCATCGG
>DAINAT010000191.1:0-3309 GCA_036733305.1 Hyphomonadaceae bacterium | reverse complement strand
GGCGAGGTGTCGGATACGGCGCTGACGCGCGAGCAGGAGATCGGGTTTGCGGCGAGCGGGCTGCCGAGCACGTTCGTGCCGGGGCGCAATCTGGTGTTTCTGACGTTTGCGGGGGCGGTGGCGTATCGGCGCGGGCTTGGGGCGCTGGTGGGCGGGATGTGTGAGACGGATTTCTCCGGCTATCCGGATTGCCGGCGCGATACGATTGATGCGACGTCGCAGATGCTGTCGCTGGGGCTGGATCGCGCGACGCCGATCGAGACGCCGCTGATGTATCTCGACAAGGCGCAGACGTGGGCGCTGGGCGATGAGCTGGGTGGGGCGAAGCTGGTCGACCTGATCGTGGAAGAGACGCACACCTGTTATCTCGGCGATCGCACGCATCGTCATGCGTGGGGATATGGTTGCGGGACGTGCCCAGCTTGCGAGCTGCGGGCGCGGGGCTGGGAGAAGTGGCGGGCCGGCGCGTGACCTACTCCGTCAAGGAATGCTTCTACACCTTGCAGGGCGAGGGCGCGCATACGGGGCGGGCGGCTGTGTTCCTGCGCTTTGCGGGATGCAATCTGTGGAGCGGGCTGGAGCGGGATCGCGAGCACGCTGTCTGCACGTTCTGCGATACGGACTTCATCGGCGTGAATGGCGATGGCGGCGGCAAGTTCGCGACAGCTGCGCTGGTAGTCGAGCATGTGGCGGCGCGTTGGCAGGGTGGGGGCGGCAAGCCCTATGTCGTGTGCACGGGCGGCGAGCCGCTGCTGCAGCTGGACGACGCGCTGATCGCGGCGTTGCAGGCACGCGGGTTCGAGGTTGCGGTCGAGACGAACGGGACCGTCATTGCCCCGGAGGCGCTCGACTGGGTGTGTGTGTCGCCGAAGTCGACGGCGGAGTTGAAGCAGACGAGCGGAGACGAGCTGAAGCTGGTCTATCCGCAGGCCGACGCGATGCCGGAGCGGTTTGCTGGACTGAGCTTCAAGAATTTCTTCCTGCAACCGATGGATGGTCCGCAGCGCGAAGCGAATACGGCGGCGTGCATCGCGTATTGTCTGGAGCATCCGCAGTGGCGGCTGAGCCTGCAGACTCACAAGGTGACGGGGATTCCGTAGAGCCTCGGGTTGCGTTGCATTCTGCGGCGCGCGCGCCAGGCGCAGATCACGCCGACTGTCGCACCAAGGCAGGCCCATTGAATAGCGCTGTGCCAAGTTGCATGCGAGCTCAAGTCGACTGCTACGAACATGCTGATCCAGCCAGCAAGCGCCGTTCCGCAGTAATAAACAAGTGGACGAGGCGTGAGAAGCGAGAGAGTTCCGGCGGCGAGGCCGGTGAGTGCTGCTGGTATTCCCGTCATCACGTAAGCGACCGCTATCGGCAGGACGAACAGAAACGAGTAGGTCAGCACCGTGAAGATCGCGGAGAACGCTCGTTCGGTTCCCATGCTGGCGGCGTTCCAGGGGAGCATGAGCACGGTGGAGATGAACCACAGCACGAGAAACCCGAAGAGCGGTCCGTAGACTGCAAAGCGCATCGTGAACCAGAAGAGCCGCAGGACTGCGCGGCGAGCGTCTATAGCTGGCGCCGAAAACTGGGGAGCGGTTTGCATGCTCATGATCAGTATATGATCGCGCGCCTTGCTTAATTCGCGCTTAGACGGATGCGTCAAATTCGGCGGGTCGAACGGCAAACAAAAACGCCGCCCTTGTGGGGCGGCGTTCTGTTAACGGCAGCAAGCGCCTTATTCAGGTTTGCGACGACCTAGCCCTGCAGTTGCTTCGCGAAGCGGCGGGCGAAGCGGTCGAAGGTGGTGTGGGCGTCGGACCAGGTGGCCACCGGGATCACATTCGTCAGGTCGCTTTCGTACCAATCGTAATCGTAACGGCCGATTTCGGCGCCCGAGGCGTCGTAGGCGATGCCGGTGACATGGGCGCCGCCGACGCTGACCGAGCGGATCGGATCAAGGCCCGGCTTGTTGGAGGTCTGTTCCCAGGTCGGATGGTTCGGCTTGGCGTCTTCGATCGTGACGACGACGCGATCTGCCTTGATGCCGCGCTCGTTGAAGATCTTGGTGACGCGCTTGGTCAGGGCTTCGGTGAGGATTTTTTCCTCACGGACGCCGATGTCCTTCTTCAGCTTCGTCTGGAATTCCGGAGAGGTCTTGGCCTCGACCGTGACAGCGAAGGCCGGGGCGGCCAGCAGCAGTCCGGCCAGGGCGGAGATAGCGACAGTGGCAATGCGCATGGGTCTGCTCCCTGAATGTTTTCAATCAATCCGCGCCGGCCAACCCGATCGGCGGGCGCAGAAGATCAACTTCAATCTGAAGGTGGGATGAACAGGCGTACAGGTAAAGGCCCGAAAGGGTCGTTTACGGGTGATTCTGCCCGCAATTCCGATCAGCGGTTCTGGGCCTGGCGGCGGAGTTCTTCGTTCTCGCGGCGCAGGCGTTCATTGTCTTTTTTCTGCTGTTCCTCGGGCGAAGTGGTCACCATATCGACCGCGCCGCCGATGACAGCCCCGCCCACGCCAACGGCCGCGCCCGCGACAGAAGCCACAAGGCAGCCGGATAGCAGCGGTGTCGCGCCGAGAAGTGCTGCGAGAACAAGGGCTTTGCGCATGGTTAGCTTCCGTCCTGAATCAAACCGGCCCGACCGATGCAGCGAAGGCTACATGAGGTCGGGCCGGGATAGAATGCTCGCTATGCGTTACAAAGTCTTATCAAACGCAGTCTGGGCGCGTTGTCTCAGAGCGTGTCGGTCAGGACGATCTCGGCAGGGCCTTCGATCGCCTTGAAGGTCACTTTCGTGCCGCCAGTGAAAGCGAGGCCGTCACGGGCATTTACGCGCTTGCCGTCCACTTCGATCACGCCAGTCGCCGGCACCGCATAGACGTGGCGGTGCGGTTCGGTTTCCCAGGTGAGTTCCTGGCCGGCTTCGAGCGTTGCGCCGACCACGCGGGCGTCGGCCCGGATGGTGAGAGCTCCGTCATCGCCCTTGCCGGACGCCAGGATCGACCAGGAACCGGAGCGGTCCGATTTCGGGAACTGCTTTGCGCCCCAGTCCGGTTTGCCGCCGCCCGCATCGGGCTCGATCCAGATCTGGAAGAGCGTGGTGTTCTCGTCCTCAAGGTTGAACTCGGCGTGGCGGACGCCCGTGCCGGCAGACATGACCTGAACGTCGCCGGCCGCGGTGCGGCCCTGATTGCCCATCGAGTCCTGATGGGTGATTGCGCCGGTGCGGACATAGGTGATGATTTCCATGTCGCGGTGTGGGTGCGGCGGGAAGCCGGACTTGGGCGCGATCAGGTCGTCATTCCAGACGCGGA
>DAINAT010000190.1:0-3390 GCA_036733305.1 Hyphomonadaceae bacterium | reverse complement strand
CACAACTGGGCATGGACGAAGTGCCCCTTGTAATCGGAAATCCCTTTCCAATCGGGGATATAGGGCTTCTCATGGTCGTAATAGCCCTGACACATCCAGAGGAAGCCGGTGGTGAAGGTGATCGTGTGTCCGTCGGACTTGCGCACGGCCGTCACCGTCCAAAGGCTGTCCTTCGATGACCAGCTGCAGTCGGTGATGCGATGGCCATATCGGATATGATCGTCGATCCCGTTCTCTTCGATCACCTCGCCCATATAGCTGAGGATTTCCTGTGCGGTCGCAATCGGCTTCCCGATCCAGGGCTTGAAGCGATAGCCGAAGGTATAAAGATCGGAATCGGAACGGACGCCGGGATATTTATGCGTTTCCCACGTCCCGCCGAAGGTATCCTTCATCTCCAGCACGACATAGCTCTTGCCCGGACACTGGGTTTGCAGGTGATAGGCCGATCCCACGCCGGAAATGCCTGCGCCGACGATGATGACGTCGAAATGCTCCACTGCCTTATCCATTTACAAATCCTCGCACCTTATTGTTCGCTTTGTTGGCCTCATACGCCATCCGCATACTCACAGCGTTGATATTCGTCAATTGGGCGGATGACCAGCGGAAAGCCGTCAATCCGATCGCCCGCAACGAACGTATCGGCCAATATGGCCGCCGCAAATCACGGGAATGCAATCAAGTTTCGGAAGGGGCTGGCATGCTGGGGCCGGCGCGACTATTGGCCTGCGTGCTGTGAATCGTCGACCTCTGATCCCCGGCCTGCCTACCCCGCCCCGCATGCTCCGGGCCGATTGGCGAATCGACCCGTCATGAAGGAACCGACATTCCCCAAGTGGCCTGCCGCTTGACTTCAAGATCGCCTGATTTTGCTCGCTGGGCAAGCGTTTTTCGCCCCGAGCGGTGTCTGTCGTCGCGCAAACGGCCGAAGTCGGGTGGATCAAGCCTCGAACCCGCAGCATTCTGGCCCGGCAGAGCCGCTTTTCCGCGCGGCAGACGGACCTGTCCTGCCGCTTTCGTTCAGCTTGGGCATGGATCGTGGTCATGCGCATGACGGAGGCGTTCGAAGACGGCGGATGGCGGCAAGGACGGCCCGCACCATCGGGCCGGTGACGGCGACCTCGGCCAACTGGAAGGTAATGGCGCGGGCGTGGCGGACGACGCGGGCGCCGATCTTGATCAGCTTGAGTTGCAGGCTGGTCAACGACCAGTCCGCCATGGCCTCGGGCAGTTCGATGCAGCGCAGGAAGGTTGCCAGGTTGTAGGCCAGCGCGTGCAGTTGCAGCCGCACCTCGTTGTGCCGGAACTTCCGGCATGACAGCCGCGTCCAGCGAAAGGCATATTTGCCTTCCTTGATGTGCTGCTCTGCGGTGCCGCGCTGGTTGTAGAACCTCACCACCCAGTCTGGCTCCATCGGCAGGTTGGTGACGATGAAGCCGACTTTGGGGAACAGCTCGCCCGGATGCCATTCGATCTTGGCGATGACGCGGCGCGGCTTGTCCCAGGACGCCGCCTGATACTCGAAGTCCTCGAAGAACCGTTTGACCTTGGTCAGCGAAGGCCGTCCCACGGGCCGTGTCAGCCGATGCGCGATCTTCTCGCGCAAGACGGCGTTGGCGGGCAGACGGATGGCGTAGAAGAACCTGGCTTCTTCCAGCCGCATATAGATCGCGGGGATCGCGTAGGCAGCGTCGGCCCGGAAGAAGCGTCCACCAAGGTCGCGGCCAGCATATCGGGCAATGACGGGATCAAGGACATCCCGCCAGCCATCGGCGCTGTGGACATTGCCGTTACGCAGGGCGCAGCGCTCCAGCATGCCAAACTGGTTGAACAAGAAGATGGGGTGATAGCAGGTGCAGTCGAAATGCCCGTTCCAGGCAGCACCTTCCTGATCGCCGTGGGTGGGGCTGACCGAGCTGTCCATGTCCAGCACGATGTATTTCAACCCGTTGCGGTCATGAAACCGGTCGATCCATTGGCCGTTCAGATCGGCCAGCGCCGCCCGGTTCGCGGCCAGAGCCAGCGTCTCGGTCTCGAACCGTCCCATCTGCGATGCCGAAGCAGCTTGCGCCTCGACGGCCCTGCCGCCAACGACCTGACGCATCACGGGATCGAGGGCCAAGCGGTCGGCATCGTTCACATCCTCGTATCCGGCCAGTCGTCCGAACACCGATTGCCGGAACAATCCGTCAAGCCGATGGAGCGTGTTCTTCCCGGTGCGGCTGTCTCGCAGCGCCTCCGACGCCAGATTGGACAGGCCGAGCACGTCATCAAGCTCGCGCATCACCAGCAGGCCACCGTCTGAACTGATCTGCGCACCACGGAACTCCAGACGCACACGGCGGTCGAAATCAACCCGATCTCCCCGCGCCAAGCCCGCACCCTCCAGGTGATCCATGAAACGCGCCCCTCGCAGCCGTCAACGCCATGATTTATATGCGAAATATCACGATTACGACAGCGAAATCAGCGACTTACTTGGAGAATGTGGGCTTCTGCTGGAGGTCGATGCCTGGACCGGGTTCAGCGAATGCTTCATCCATCGTCGTTCGGGCCGGGAAGCCGACGATCGCAATGCGCTGCTCACGGTCATCCTCGCCGATGGCATCAATCTCGGCCTCACACGCATGGCGGAAACCTGCCGGGGCGCAAGTCTGCGTCAGCTCGCCCATCTTCACGACTGGCATATTAGCGAGGCCGCTTATGGCGAAGCGCTGGGAAGGCTGATCGACGCCCATCGCGCCATGCCGCTCGCCGCGCTGTGGGGAGACGGCACCACTTCGTCGAGCGACGGACAGCAATTTCATGCCGGGGGCCGTGGGGCCGCGATCGGCGACATCAACGCGCGCAGCGGCAACGAACCAGGCGTTGCCTTCTACACCCATGTCTCGGATCGATATGACCCCTTCGCAAGTCGGGTGATCGCGGCGACCGCTGGCGAAGCGCCCTATGTGCTGGATGGCTTGCTGTATCACCAGACCGGCCTGACGATCGAGGAGCACTACACCGATACGGGCGGGGCATCGGACCATGTGTTCGGCCTCATGCCCTTCTTCGGCTACCGCTTCGCGCCGCGCCTGCGCGACATCAAGGAGCGTCGTTTACACCTCCTTCCCGGCCAAGAATCCGGCCCCTTGCTTGCCGGCATGACGGCCGAACCGATCGCAATGGGTCATGTCGCGGCGCATTGGGACGAACTGCTGCGGTTCGCCACGTCGATCCGCACCGGCACCGTCACTGCTTCGGCAATGCTGCGCCGCTTGTCCGCCTATCCGCGACAGAACGGACTGGCCCTCGCACTACGCGAGCTGGGCCGCCTCGAACGCTCCATTTTCATGCTCGACTGGCTGCGCGACATCGACCTGCGCCGGCGCACCCAGGCGGGCC
>DAINAT010000189.1:0-3618 GCA_036733305.1 Hyphomonadaceae bacterium | reverse complement strand
GGCTTTCCTCTTCCTTTGGTTCCAAAACGCCCCGGATGGGGCAACTGAAGTTCATTCAGGCCCGACTCGCCCCCGCGAGCCGCGCCCTTCTAGCGATACCGTGCGTCGAGTTCCAGATTGCGTGCGATCTCGCGTTCCCAGCGATCGCCGTTCTCCAGAAGACGGTCTTTGTTGTAGTAGAGTTCTTCACGGGTTTCCGTGGCGAACTCGAAGTTCGGGCCTTCGACGATAGCGTCCACCGGGCAAGCTTCCTGGCAGAATCCGCAATAGATGCATTTCACCATGTCGATGTCGTAGCGGGTCGTGCGGCGCGAACCATCGTCACGCGGTTCGGCCTCGATCGTGATGGCCTGCGCGGGGCAGATGGCTTCGCACAGCTTGCACGCGATGCAGCGCTCTTCCCCGTTAGGATAACGGCGCAGCGCATGCTCGCCACGGAAGCGCGGGCTGAGCGGGCCTTTTTCGAACGGGTAGTTGATCGTCGCTTTGCGCACGAAGAACTGACGCATCGCCAGCGCGAAAGCGCCGAGGAAGTCAGTGAGCATTGCGCCCCGGATGGCTTGACCGATCGACATGCTAGCTCCTCGCCTCACCACGGTATTCGGCGAAGCTGATCTTGCCGTCGTTATTGACGTCCATGCCCGGCTTCATCGTCACCGCAGCAAGTTCACTGGCTTCAAGATAGCCGCTCTTGTCAGCGTCGAAAGCGTCGAACTCCGCACGCGCCGACGCGGTCGTAAACGTCACGTAAGCGGCGACGATGACGACAGCGACCAGCGAAGTCGGCAGGAAGATCTTCCAGCCAAGGCGCATCAGCTGGTCATAGCGGTAGCGCGGCACGATCGCCTTCACCATAGCGAACAGGAAGAAGAAGAACGTCGTCTTGCCGATGAACACCAGCAGGCCACCGAAGCTGAGCAGCCAGTCCGGCAGGCCTTCCACGCCCGGGATCGGGATCGGCATGTGCCAACCGCCGAAGAACAGGATGGTCAGCATCGAGCACATCAGCACGATCGAGACGTACTCGCCGATCATGAACATCAGATACGGCGAGGATGAGTACTCGACCTGATAGCCGGCCACGAGTTCCGATTCAGCTTCCGGAAGATCGAACGGAGGACGGTTCGTCTCCGCCAGCGCCGAGATGAAGAAGATCACAAACATCGGGAACATGACGAAGATCGTCGGGAACGCAAACGCGTGCCAGTTCCAGATGCCGCCTTCCTGATTGTGCACCACATCGCTGAGGTTCAGCGAGCCGACCAGCAACAGCACGGACACGATCACGAAGCCGATCGAAACTTCGTACGAAACCATCTGCGCCGCTGAACGCAGACCACCAAGGAACGGATACTTCGAGTTCGAAGCCCAGCCGCCCATGATGATGCCGTAGACGCCCAGCGACGAGATCGCGAACAGGTACAGCACGCCCACGTTCAGGTTGGCGATGACCCAGCCCGGCGCCACCGGAATGACGGCCCAGCCAACCAGCGCCAGCGTCAACGTGATGACCGGCGCGAGCAGGAACACCGTCTTGTTGGCGCCCGCAGGAATAACGACTTCTTTCAGCACGAACTTGATCAAATCCGCGAACGATTGAAGCAAGCCGAACGGACCCACCACGTTCGGCCCCTTACGGAGCTGAACCGCCGCCCAGACCTTGCGGTCGAACAACAGCAGGAACGCGATCAGCACGAGCAGGATCACGACGAAGGCGAGAATCTGCAGCACGGCCAAGCCGATGCCGCCCCACATTCCGCCGCCCCATTGGAAGAGGTTTTCCATTGCGCCCTCCCCCTATTCTGCCGCAACCGCGGGGTTCACACCCGCAGCTAGCTCGGCGCATTCCGCCATTGTGCGCGAAGCGCGTGCGATCGGATTGGTCAGGTGGAACGCCTTGATCGGCGTCGTGAACGCGGTCGACTGCATCGCGCCAGCGGCCCCATACGGACCAGCAACGCCAGCCCCATGTGCGCCCGGCGCAAAGTCGAGCCCCAGGAACGTCGCGTGGTCCTGACCCAGCTTAGCGCGAACCTGCGCCAGCGTGTCATACGGCAGCGTCTTGCCGACATAAGCCGACAGGGCACGGAGGATCGCCCAGTCTTCACGGGCATCGCCCTTCGGCGCGACAGCCCGCTGTGTACGCTGCACGCGGCCTTCCGTGTTCACATAGGTGCCCGACTTCTCGGTGTAGGCAGCAGCCGGCAGGATCACGTCAGCGCGGTGAGCGCCATTGTCACCATGGCTGCCGATATAGATCACCTTGGCCGAGCCAAGCTTCGAGGTGTCGATCTCGTCCGCGCCGAGCAGCAACACCGTCTTGATCTCACCAGACTGCGCGCCAGCAACGATGCCCGCCACGTCCTTGCCGCCCGAAGCCGGCAGGAAGCCCATATCGAGACCACCCACACGCGAAGCCGCCGTGTGCAGAACGTTGAAGCCGTTCCAGCCATCCTTGAAGCAACCAGCCGCCGCAGCGAACGCCGAGACGGCATTCAGCACCGCACCGCCATCGCCACGCGTCAGCGCACCCTGCCCGACGATCACCAGTGGACGCTTCGCGTTCGCCAGCGTGTCGAACACGGGATGACCAGCCTTCAGATCCTTCAGACTGTCGGGGCCTGCGCCCACGTAATTGTAGTCGAACGTCAGATCGACACGCTCGCCAACCAGCGCGACCGGAACCATACGCAGCCACGCCTTGCGCAGGCGCGCATTCAGAACCGCAGCTTCCTTGCGCGGGTTCACGCCAACGAGAACAATCGCATCCGCCTCGTCGATGCCCATGATCGTCGAGTTGAACAGGTAGCTCTCGCGCGGCAGCTTCGCGCCATCCGCGCCCAAACCAAGCTTCGCGCCATCCTGACGGCAATCGATCGATCTCACGCCGAGCGACGCAGCAAGATCCATTGCAGCCTTCATGCCTTCGGCATCTGCCAGGTCGCCTGCGATCACGCCGATCTGGTCGCCCGAAACCTTCAGCGCTTCAGCAGCAGCCTTCAGCGCCTCATCCCAAGTCGCAGCCTTCAGCGCGCCATTCTCACGTACATACGGCTTGTCGAGGCGTTGGCGGCCAAGACCATCCCACACGAAGCGCGTCTTGTCCGAGATCCACTCTTCGTTGATCTCTTCGTTCACGCGCGGAAGGATACGCATCACGGTCGGGCCGCGTGCATCGATGCGGATCGCCGAACCCAGCGCGTCCATCACGTCGATGCTCTCGGTCTTGCGCAGCTCCCACGGACGCGCATTGAACGCATACGGCTTGGAGGTCAGCGCACCCACCGGGCAGAGGTCAATCACGTTGCCGGAAAGCTCCGACGTGAGCGACTTCTCGAGATACGTCGTGATCTCGGCGTCTTCGCCACGGTTGGCGAGACCGATCTCGTCCACGCCTGCAACCTCAGCCGCAAAGCGCACACAACGCGTGCACTGGATGCAGCGGGTCATGATCGTCTTGACCAGCGGGCCCATATTCTTGTCGTCCACCGCGCGCTTGTTCTCGGCATAGCGCGATCCGGCGCGGCCATAGCCCATCGCCTGATCCTGCAGGTCGCACTCGCCGCCCTGGTCGCAGATCGGGCAATCCAGCGGGTGGTTGATCAGCAGGAATTCCAT
>DAINAT010000188.1:0-3677 GCA_036733305.1 Hyphomonadaceae bacterium | reverse complement strand
ATCATCTGAAGCGTTGAGGCGACGTGGAGCACGAGCATCGCAAGCATGCGCAGCGCAGCTGTCAGCCAATGCTGAGGAAGCTGCGGGGTTACCAGCCCAGTTTGCGCGTGTTTGTGTCGTGTCATGCGGAGTAGAATACCCCGGCACGGGGCGCCGTAGATTCTGCGCAGCTCCGTCCTCCAAACTTTCGCGCTAACGCGCTGAGTTTGTTTGGGGTGTGCGGAAACTGTCCTACAGTTTCGGTGCAGCTCTATCCCCCAATTCCGGCATTGTAGGGTGCATCAACGATGCACCGCACCGCCGGCGCATGCCACGGTGCATCTTTGATGCACCCCTACGGGTGGCGGTGATCATTGGGGTCATGCAACGGCCTCATCCGACGCTTTCGGCGGGGCAAGGCTTGATCCGGTAGTCACACTCGATTCAACTGATCGTGTCATATGGAGCTTCGCACCTCGTTTCTGGAAGGAAGTGCGATCGACGGGCCTGCTTGTGACGCCATGTAATCTGGGCGAAACGGGTTTTTAGGGGCTCGTTAACTGTGTCGCGGTCAGGTCTGGCCGCACGGAAGATTTGTGTTGTGTCGTGTTGAGTCCGGAGGGTCGAGAGAGCGCATGGAAGGGGTGGTGAAGGCGGCCAAGACCGTTTTGCCTGCTACCGCCATTGGCGCGCTGATTCTCTATTTCTCTTATCACGCGCTGGCGGGCGACCAGGGCCTTGCGGCCTGGACGGAGCTTCAGAACGAGGAAGCCCGGCTGACCAAACAGATCGACACGCTGAAGCTCGAAAAGGCCAATCTGGAGGCCTCGCTCGTGCGCCTGCGCGATAAATCCATGGACCTCGACTATGTTGAGGAAATTGCGCGCACCAAGCTGTCGTTTGTGCGCCCGGACGAGCTTCTCGTCGCCGTTCGCTGATTTCGCTTCAAATTAGGTGTGGAACGCGCTGTCTTAGCCCGTGTTAGGCATGGGTTGAGGGCGGATTCGTTCCTATCTTCGTTCTCACGCTTACTTTTTCTGGCAGCAGGGAATCTCCGCCATGGCAGCGAAAAAGGCCGCGACGCAGCAAACGCCCAAGCGAAAACAGATCGCCGAGCCGGGCAAGGCTGAGCTGATCCAGTATTACCGCGACATGCTGCTGATCCGGCGCTTCGAGGAGAAGGCCGGGCAGCTTTACGGGATGGGTCTGATCGCGGGCTTCTGCCACCTCTATATCGGGCAGGAAGCGGTTGTGGTGGGCGTGCAGTCGGTTCTCGACGGCGACGACCAGGTGATCACCGGATATCGCGATCACGGCCATATGCTGGCGGCGGGCATGACATCGCGCGGCGTGATGGCGGAGCTTACCGGGCGCGAGGGCGGGTACAGCCGCGGCAAGGGCGGCTCGATGCACATGTTCAGCCGCGAGAAGAACTTCTTTGGCGGGCACGGGATTGTCGGCGCGCAGGTGCCGATCGGGACGGGGCTGGCGTTCTCGAACAAGTACAAGGGATCGGATGCCGTCTGCATCGCGTACTTCGGCGATGGCGCGTCGAACCAAGGGCAGGTCTATGAGGCGTTCAACATGGCGTCTCTTTGGAAGCTGCCGGTCGTCTATGTGATCGAGAACAATCAGTACGCGATGGGCACGTCGATCGCGCGGGCTTCGGCGGAGACGGAGCTGTTCAAGCGCGGGATCTCGTTCGAGATTCCGGGCGAGGAAGTGGACGGAATGGATGTGCTGGCCGTGCGCAAGGCGGCGGCGAAGGCTGTGGCGCGGGCGCGCGATGGCGAGGGGCCGTACATTCTCGAAATGAAGACGTACCGCTATCGCGGGCACTCGATGTCTGACCCGGCGAAGTATCGCACGCGGGAAGAGGTGCAGGAGATGCGCGAGCATCACGACCCGATCGAGATGCTGAAAAAGAAGCTGCTGGATGCGAAGCATGTGAGCGAGGACGATCTGAAGAAGATCGAGGCAGAGGTGCGTGAGATCGTGAACGATAGCGCGCAGTTTGCGCAGGATAGCCCGGAGCCCGATCCGGCCGAGCTGTGGACGGATGTGCTGGTGGAGAGCCGCTGAGATGACCGACATTCTCATGCCCGCGCTGTCGCCCACCATGGAAGAGGGCAAGCTGGCCAAGTGGCTGGTGAAGGAGGGCGATACCGTGAAGCCCGGCGATGTGATCGCCGAGATCGAGACGGACAAGGCCACGATGGAAGTCGAGGCCGTGGACGAGGGCGTGATTTCGAAGCTGGTTATTCCGGCGGGGACAGAAGGCGTGAAGGTGAATGCGTTGATCGCCGTGATCGGCGGAGATGCGGCGCCGGCGGCGAAGTCCAATGACAAGGCGAAGCCTGCTGCGAAGGAAGCGGAGGCGCCTGCAGAGACCAAGAATGACGGGCATCGTCTGCGCGCGCCGGAGCAGAAATCTGCGGCGGCTGAGGGGCTGCATGATCCGGCTCTGCCTGAGGGGGTGACGTACAAGAAGACGTCGATCCGCGATGCGTTGCGCGATGCGATCGCGGAGGAGATGCGGCGCGACGAGGGCGTGTTCCTGATGGGCGAGGAGGTCGGTCAGTATCAGGGTGCGTACAAGGTCAGCCGTGGCTTGCTGGAGGAGTTTGGCGACCGGCGGGTGATCGATACGCCGATCACGGAGTATGGCTTTGCGGGCCTTGGCGTGGGCGCGGCGTTTGGCGGGCTGAAGCCGATCGTGGAGTTCATGACGTTCAACTTCGCGATGCAGGCCATCGATCACATCATCAACTCGGCGGCCAAGACGCTGTACATGTCGGGCGGGCAGATGGGATGTCCTATCGTGTTCCGTGGGCCGAACGGCGCCGCGTCGCGCGTGGGCGCGCAGCACAGCCAGGATTATTCGAGTTGGTATGGTCACGTGCCGGGGCTGAAGGTGATTGCGCCTTATGATGCGGCGGACGCGAAGGGCCTGCTGAAGGCGGCGATCCGCGATCCGAACCCGGTGGTCTTCCTTGAGCACGAGCTGATGTATGGCGTCGAGTTCGATGTGCCGGAGGTGGAAGATTTCGTTCTTCCCATCGGCAAGGCGCGTATCCGGCGTGCGGGTACGGATGTGACGCTGGTGGCGCACTCGCGGATGGTGAAGTTCGCGCTGGAGGCTGCGGAGGAGCTGGCGGGGATTGGCATCGAGGCGGAGGTGATCGATCTGCGCTCGTTGCGTCCGCTGGATACGGAGACGGTGATCGAGAGTGTGAAGAAGACCAATCGCATTGTCTGCTGCGAGGAAGGCTGGCGCTTCTTCGGCGTGGGCGCGGAGATTGCGGCGGCAGTGACGGAGCACGCGTTCGACTATCTTGATGCACCGCCGATGCGCGTGGCGCAGAAGGATGTGCCGCTGCCATACGCTGCGAACCTGGAGAAGCTGTCGCTGCCGCACGCGGCGGACATCGTCGCGGCGGCGAAGAAGGTTTGCTACCTGACGGAGCAGGAATAATGACCACTCCCATCACGATGCCTGCGCTGTCGCCCACTATGGAAGAGGGGAACCTCGCCAAGTGGCATGTGAAGGTCGGCGACAAGGTGAAGCCGGGCGATGTGATCGCGGAGATCGAGACCGATAAGGCGACCATGGAGGTCGAGGCGGTCGATGAGGGGACGGTTACGAAGCTGCTCGTTGAGGAAGGCGCGCAGGGGGTGAAGGTGAACGCCGTGATCGC
>DAINAT010000187.1:0-3706 GCA_036733305.1 Hyphomonadaceae bacterium | reverse complement strand
GAGCCGGGCCAGCCAGCGGTCCATCCATCTGCGCGCATCGATCCTTCGGCTATACTTGAGCCCGGGGTTGTTGTTGGAGCGGGAGCGGCCATCGGCGCCAACGTCAGAATTGGCGCCAACGCATCAATTGGTCCGGGCGTGCAGATCGGTAGCCGTACGGTCATCGGCGCCAATGCCAGCGTTCGTTGCGCGCTGATCGGCGATGGCGTGCGCATATTCCCCGGCGCTGTTATCGGCGAGACCGGCTTCGGGCTGGCCGTGGGAGGAAGCGGGGCTGCGCTGACGCCGCATTTCGGAAGAGTCATCATGCAGAACGGCGTCTCTCTCGGCGCGAACTCCTGCATCGACCGGGGGCTTCTGGAGGACACTGTTATCGGCGAAGGCACGCACATCGATAACCTCTGCCATATCGGACATAACTGCCGGATCGGATCGCACGTGGTCATGGCTGCGTTTGCGGGGGTTTCCGGGTCCAGCAAGGTTGGAGACGGCGCGCAGTTTGGCGGCCGGGTTGGCCTCAAGGACCACGTGCATGTGGGGCAGGGCGCGCGTATTGCTGCCGGCGCTGCAGTGCTGACGGATGTCCCGGCAGGCGAAACCTGGGCTGGCTATCCCTCGAAGCCCATAAGGACTTGGATGCGTGAGCTTGCATGGCTCGCCCGCTCAGCGCAAAAGCGATCCAGTAAAGAAGACTAGCCGGGTCAGGCCGGCTAAGGGCGCCGGCAGACATGGCTGTAACGATCCACCCAACATCGCTCGTGGAAAAGGGCGCCGAACTCGCTGATGGCGTGGAGGTCGGTCCGTTCTGCGTCGTATCGGGCAAGGCGAAACTGGCGGAAGGCGTCAAGCTTATCTCCCACGTGTCGATCGCAGGCTCCACTTTCATAGGCGCCCGCACACAGGTCTTTCCGTTCGCTGGCCTGGGTCATCCACCTCAGGACACCAAGTACAAGGGCGAGGACACCCAGCTCATCATCGGATCGGACAACCTGATCCGCGAGGGCGCGACGTTCCACCTCGGCACTGTCCAGGGACGAGGGAAGACCGTTGTCGGCAATCGCGGATTCTTCATGAACGGGGCGCATGTCGGCCACGACAGCATCGTGGGCAATAACGTTATCTACGCGACCCATGCCGTATCCGGCGGGCTCGCGACGATTGAGGACTCCGTCATCCTGGGTGGTAATTCTGCGATCCATCAGCTCGGGCGCGTTGGGATGGGTGCATTCATCGGCGGTTGCGCTCCGGTTGTGGGCGACGTCATCCCGTTTGGCATGGTGGACAACCGCGGCAATCTGAATGGCCTCAACATCGTTGGGCTCAAGCGGCGCGGAGCCACGCGCGAAACGATCCATACGCTGCGTGCGGTCTATCGCGATCTGTTCAGCGGCGAAGGGTTCTTCGAGGACCGGCTTGAAGCGGTCGCGGAGCGCTATGCGGCCATTCCAGAAGTCGTCCGCATTGTCGATTTCATCCGCGCTGGCGACAAGCGACCGCTTTGCACGCCGGGGGGCGGCTGATGGCGGCCGGACGGCTGGCTATTGTCGCTGGCGGCGGAGACCTGCCGCGTCGTGTCGCGGAACAGGCGCGCAGAACCGGGCGGAACCCTTTTGTCGTTGGCCTTAAAGGTTTTGCCGAAGCTTCGCTGCTTGAAGAGTACAACGGGCCGGAACTCTCTGTCGGGGAGTTGGGTCGCCTGATCCAGTTGATGAAGAAGGAAGGCTGCGAAGAGATGGTCTTCGCGGGCTGGCTCAAGCGTCCGGATTTCGGATCTCTCAAGCTCGATCTCAAGGGCGTTCAGTCACTTCCGAAAATCCTCGCAGCAGCAAAGAAGGGAGACGATGCTCTCCTTCGTGCCGTGATGGATGTCTTCGCCGAAGCCGGCTTCCGCATCATTGGCGCTGACGATGTGTTGAACGATCTTCTCGTTGGTCCCGGTGCGCTGGGCCGAATTGAGCCCTTGCAGGACCATTGGCTCGACATACGGCGCGCGGCCGAGGTCGCGAAGATTTCGGGATCGCTGGAGATCGGGCAGGGGGCGGTTTCCTGCGCAGGTTTGATCCTGGCTGTGGAAGCGCAAGAGGGCACCGACCGCATGCTCGCGCGGGTGGCCGATCTGCAGGTGGAAATCCGTGGAACGCCTGACGCGCGCCGCGGCGTGCTCGTGAAGAGAC
Source organism: Hyphomonadaceae bacterium (assembly GCA_036733305.1). Classification (GTDB taxonomy): domain Bacteria; phylum Pseudomonadota; class Alphaproteobacteria; order Caulobacterales; family Hyphomonadaceae; genus UBA7672. Next base: position 1,532 of record DAINAT010000187.1, on the reverse strand, counting down.
CAAAGCCACAGCAGGAACGCAGGATCGATCTTCCCACCATAGGCGTCGCCACCGTCCGCGGCGCGAGCGCTGCAGGTTTGGCGGGGATCGCTGTTGAATCAGGGGCCGCGCTCGTCGTCGATCGCGCGGAGGTGGCGTCAGCAGCCGATGAACTCGGTGTTTTCATCTATGGCTTCAGCCCGGCGGAAGTCGCGTGAGTCACGTCTTCTTGGTCGCGGCGGAAGACTCGGGAGACGCCTTCGGCGCAGATGTCATTGATGCCTTGCGCACGCAGGACCCAAATGTCCGCATTTCCGGGATAGGCGGCGAGCGTATGCGCGAGCGCGGCGCTTACACTGACGTCGATATGTCAGGGCTTGCGGTGCTCGGTCTCATCGAAGGGCTCAAGGCTTACAGTCGCGTGAAGCAGGCCGTCGAAGACACAGCCGATGCCATCATGAAGGTTGATCCGGACAGCGTCGTTCTGATCGACAGCTGGGGATTCATGTGGCGGGTCGCGCGTGCGTTGAAGCTTCGTGGAGCGCGCGCCAAACGGATCAAGTTGATCGGGCCGCAAGTGTGGGCCACGCGCCCAGGTCGTGCGCGCGTTCTTGCGCAGTGGGTCGATCATCTTCTCTGCATCCATCCGTTCGAGCAACCATTCTACGTGAAATGGGGGCTGCCCACGACTGTGATCGGTAACCCAGCCTTGCACCGCTTGCGCAAAGGCGATGCAGGCGCCTTCCGAAAACGTCACGGCATCCCGCTGGATGCTCCTGTCATCGGACTGCTTCCTGGCAGCCGCAAGGCGGAGATGCGACGCGTGGCGCCCACTCTGATGGAAGCGACGCGCATCGTTCGGGCGCGTGACCCGCATCGTCATGTGGTCTGCATGGTTGCACCCAGCGTCGCCGGAGAGGTCGAAGCGCTTGCAAAAACGCAGAACTTCCCAGTGGTGCTGGTGAAAGAGGAGGCTGAGAAAGCTGACGCCTACGCCGCCATGAGCGTTGCGATCGCATGTTCCGGCACAGTCACGACGGAGCTTGCGGCTCAGGGTGCGGGGGTTGTCACGGGATACAAGCTGGGCTGGATCACCTGGGGGCTGCTGCGCTTTTTCCTGTTCAAGTCGCGGTTCTCGGCTCTGGTCAACGTTGCGGCCAATCGCGAAGTGATCCCGGAATTTCTCCAGACACGCTTCAACGCCGCCAACATTGAACGTGCGGTTGAGCTTCGCCTATCGAATCCGGCTGTCCTGAAAGAGCAGCGGGACGCGCAGCAGAACGCGCTGCGTATCATGGCAGGTACAGGCAGGCCCGCGGCCGAGATCTCCGCTGAAACAATCCTGAAACTGTCCTGAAACAGAAAGGGCGGCCCGAAGGCCGCCCTTGTGTTTCTTGCCTAGGTAGGTGGATCAGCCACGCGACCCGATGGAAGCGTAATCGCGTTGCGCCGCGCCGGTGTAGATCTGGCGCGGACGACCGATGCGCTGGGTCTTGTCGGTGGTCATCTCTTCCCACTGAGCGATCCAGCCGACCGTGCGAGCCAGGGCAAAC
>DAINAT010000186.1:0-3774 GCA_036733305.1 Hyphomonadaceae bacterium | reverse complement strand
CGTCTCCCGCGCCAAGATCGACACGCCAGCTATCGGCGTAGAGATGCAATCCCTTGGGGTCGAACGCGATGTGCGGATCTGCCGGGATCTCGTCGCCTTCGGAGACGATCGCAGTTATGGCGTGGCCCTGCACCGCCGCCCGGACGATGCGGAACCGGCCGGCATCCTCGACGCGCGTGATGGCTGCTGGAATGCCTTCCGCTCCGATACGCACATATTCCGGCCGCACACCCATCTCGAGCTTCGGCTTCCCGCGCAGTCTGGGTACGGTAGACAGGGGAGCGGAGTAATCCCCCAGCCGCATGCTGGCGCCATCGAGCGTGGTGGGGATGACGTTCATGCCAGGCGAGCCAATGAAATAGCCGACGAAGGTGTGGCTGGGTCGCTCGAACAGTTCTTCCGGCGTCCCGATCTGGACGATCTCGCCTTCATACATGACCACGACCTGGTTTGCGAACGTCAGCGCTTCGGTCTGGTCGTGCGTGACATAGATCATCGTATAGCCGAACCGCTTGTGCAGCTCGCGCAACTGGGCACGCAGCTGCCACTTCATCAGCGGGTCGATCACGGTCAGCGGTTCGTCAAACAGGATCGCGTTGACGTCAGATCGCACGAGCCCGCGGCCGAGCGAGACCTTCTGCTTCACATCCGCCGTCAGGCCCCGCGCCTTGCGATCAGCAATGCCGGACAGCCCGATCATGTCGAGCACCTCGCTAACGCGCCGGTTCGCCTCCGCCGACCTCACGCCACGATTGCGCAGCGGGAAGGCCAGGTTCTCGCGCACCGTCATGGAGTCGTAGATCACCGGGAACTGGAACACCTGCGCGATGTTTCGCTTCTCGGTCGGCAGGCCAGTCACGTCGTCACCGTTGAACCGGACGCGGCCATGCGTCGGCGTCACCAGCCCCGAAATGATGTTGAGCAGGGATGTCTTCCCGCACCCGGACGGCCCGAGCAGCGCGTAGGCGCCGCCATCGTCGAACGCCTGGTTCACGAGACGCAGCGCGAAGTCTGCCTCCGATTTGGGATCGGCGCCGTAGGCGTGGCGTATCTTGTCGAGATCGATGCGCGCCATGCTTCAGGCCGCCTCGGCTGCGAGGGTCATGGCGCTGCCATCGGCGCGGAAGCGAAGCACGTCATCAGGCTCAAGATATACGGTGAGCTGCGAGCCCGGCGCGAAGGCGTGGACACCATGCGCGAGCATCACCCACTGCTGACCATTGTAGTTCAGGTGGACGTAGGTTTCCGAGCCGGTGATCTCTGTCGATTTGACGTCCAGCGTGAAGGCATGCGCCTGAGGCGTCTTGCGCTGCAGCCGCAGGTGGTGTGCGCGGAAAGCAAGCGTGTGAGCGCCGGGATAGCGGTCCGGCTGTGGCGCGAGTTCGATCGGCATCACGTTCAGGGGCGGGTCGGAGAATGTGCGGGCCGTGAGCAGTGAGTTCGGGCGGCGATAAACATCTATTGTCGGGCCGAATTGCGTGATGCGCCCCTCGCTCAGCGTAGCTGTGGCGCCGCCAAGCAGGATGGCTTCCGTCGGCTCTGTGGTTGCGTACACGACGACAGCGGCGGAATCCGCGAACAGCTTCGGCAGTTCGGCGCGCAGTTCCTCGCGCAGCTTGTAGTCCAGGTTGGCCAGCGGCTCGTCGAGCAGCACCAGCCCGGCCTTCTTCACGATGGCCCGCGCGAGCGCGACACGCTGTTGCTGACCTCCCGAGAGTTCCAGCGGCTTGCGGTCGAGATATGGGCCGAGGCGCAGAAGCTCCACTGCGCGGGCAACCTCGCGCTCGATTTCCGCTTTTGGAAGCTTACGCACTTTCAGCGGCGAGGCGATGTTCTCGCGCACGGTCCAGCCGGGGTAATTGATGAACTGCTGATAGACCATCGCGACATTGCGCTTGGCCACGGGCCGGCCGGTCACGTCCTGCCCATCGAACCAGACTTCGCCCCGGCTGGGACGATCGAGCCCCGCCATCACGCGCATAAGACTGGTCTTGCCGGAAAGCGTGGGGCCGAGAAGCACGTTGAGCGTGCCGCGCTCAAGCCGCAGCGATACATCCGAGAGATGGCTTACGCCGCCGACCAGCCGCGAAACGCCCCTCAACTCCAGCATCAACCAGGACCCGCAAAACCCCTTGCATGACTTGGAGTTACGCCGCGAAAACACCTTCCGTCAAACCAATGTCGGTTGTGGGTGCGGTCAGGAAGCTTCATCCACCTCATTACTTAGCGGCATTCCCATACGTCTTTCGTACTTTCCTTGCGTGTGCTCGCACGCCTCAGCATCAGCCCGACCGTCGGGTGCGATGATGACGATCGAACCGGAATGATGACCAACGAACGGTTCTCTCGCCGGCATTGCGAGGCGGTGCTGACTGGACGGACTCGCGGATGGCATGCGCGCAAGCTCGCCTGCAGCGCGCCAGAAGCCATATCGTTTTACGGTCTTTGCGAACTCCAAAGGCGGTCTAAGCGGACCGTCTTCGATTTTTTGCAGCGCACACTGAAAGAAAAGTTTTGTTTTTGTGACGATGCGGCTTTCCAGCAACGAAAGGCATCCACTGCCAAGCATTAGGTGAGTATGCGCATAAAAATACTTCCTCACGCGATATGCCAGCTTCGTGAATGCCATCTTGAGACAATGTCTAGCTTACGCGCACGGTAATGCTGCGACTGCGAGGCGAGCTTACGTCAACGCGTACATTATTGACGCAGCGACGCGGGTCGCCCAACAGTCGGCTCATAGAGAGTCGCCAACAAGACTCAACTCGGGGAGTTATAGCTATGAAATCGATCCTGCGCGGCGCGTCGAGCGCTGCGATACTCGTTGGCGTTGCGGGCGGCCTGCCTGCGTTTGCCCAAGAGACAACCCAGCCGCCAGTTGATCGTGTTGCTCCTGCGCAACCCGCAGCACCAACGACCGAAGACCGCGTCATCGTGACGGGCTCCTTCATCCAGGGCACGCCTGAAGACGCCGCCCTTCCGGTTGAAGTCTTCACCCAGGCCGACCTCGAGGAGCAGGGTGCGCCAACCGCACTTGAGTTTGCGAAGAACCTCACGGTCTCCGGCCCCACCACGGGCGAAGCCTACTACTTCTCCGGCGCGCAGCTGACCGGATCGGTCAACCTGAACCTTCGCGGCCTCGGCGCTGACAAGACGCTGACCCTGCTGAACGGCCGCAGGATGAGCCAGAACACCGCCAACATCCCGTCCGCCGCGATCGCGCGCACGGAAATCCTGAAAGACGGCGCGGCGGTCATCTACGGCGCGGACGCCACCGGCGGCGTCGTCAACTTCATCACGCGCGATGACTTTGTTGGCCTCGAGATTGGCTCGCAATACAAATACATCGACGGTTCGGACGGCGATTACGGCCTGAGCGTGCTCGGCGGTATCGGCAACGACAGCGTCAACTTCATGTGGTCGGCTGAATGGGATCACCGTTCGCGCCTTGAAACGGAAGACCGCGACTTCACCAACCGCGTTCCCTATGGCGTGAACCCCTCGCCGTGGTCGGCCCTGACGAACATGGCGTCGTGGCTGCCGCGCGGCACGCGTCCCGCCTCCTACACGGCCGGCGCCATCGGCACAGCGCCTGACCGCGAATTTGGATCGGCGGTCGCCGGTCTGCAGCGCGACTTCACGCCGACAGACTGCAACGCCGTTGGCGGTGTTTACAACCCGAACGGGGTGACCACTGGCATCCCGGCCTGCATGTACAATTACATTTCGTACTACAACCTGGTCGAAGAGAACGACATCTTCCGCGGCTTTGCG
>DAINAT010000185.1:0-3841 GCA_036733305.1 Hyphomonadaceae bacterium | reverse complement strand
TAGACCAGCGCCAGCGCCGCGATCAGCATCGTCGCGATGTTCCAGATGATGGCGATGCCATCCGTTGCGCCAGTGGCGAAGGCATCCATGGTCGAGTGGTATTTGAAATCGGTCTCGCCAGTCGACTTCGAGGTTTCTTCCGTCTCCGGGATCATCACCATGGCCAGCGCAACAGCTGCGGGCGATGCGATGATCGAGACCGTGATCAGGTGGGCCGCAACGGCCGGCAGCGTGTCGCGCAGCAGCGTGACGTAGACCACAAGGACAGAGCCGGCGATGGTGGCAAAGCCGGTCGCCATGACGATCAGCAGTTCCGATCGCGTCATGACTTTCAGGTACGGCTTGATGAGCAGCGGCGCTTCCGTCTGGCCCATGAAGATGTTGGCGGCGACGGAGAGGCTGGTCGGGCCGCCCATGCCCATGGTGCGCTGGAAGACGAAAGCGAAGGCGTTGGTGATGACTTTCAGAATGCCCCAATGCCACAGGATCGCCGAGAGCGACCCGATGACGATGATCAGCGGCAGGAGCTGGAAGATGAAGATCGGGCCGGGGGCGCCGACGAGTTGTTCCCACTTCGCCTGATCGCCGATGACCGGACCGAACACGAAGGCCGTGCCCTCGCGCGTCGCAGCGATCAGCACGTTGATGCCGTTGTTGATGCCATCAAGGCCCGCACGGATGATCGGCACGCCGAACAGCAGCAACGTGAAGGCGTACATCATGACCGTCGCGCCCACGACGATCTTCCACGGGAACTTCTTCTTGTTCTCCGACAGGAGCCAAGCGATCCCGGTGATGACGAACAGGCCAAGGAAGGCCCGTGCGTTGTCCCAGCCGTATTCCATGTCGTGCCCCGCCTGCCCTGGCCTAACTTACTTCTGCATTTCGTCTGCGAGCGCGGCTGCGCCGTAGATCTTCCGCAACGCCTCGATGATCATCTGGCTGGAAACCGACACCGTCCTGTTGAGGGCCGGATCGTAGCCATAGGCGCCGCCCGTCGAATGGATATTGCCGTCGAAGACGAGGCCCACGATGCGGCCTTCCTTGTTCAACGCCGGCGAGCCTGAACTACCCCCAACCACGTCATTGGTCGAGACGAAGTTGAACTGGGTGGCTCCCGGCAGTTTGCTCTGCCCATTTATCCAGCGCGGGGCGAGATTGAACGGGAATGCACCCGTCGCGCGATCCCAGAGGCCGGAAACATAGGTGAACGGCTTGATCTCGCCATGGACGGGATCGGTCCAGCCCTTAACCACGCCATAGCTCATCCGCAGGGTGAAGGTGGCGTCCGGGTAGATTTCCTTGCCGAGGAGGGCGAAGCGGAGGCCGGCGACCTTCTCGGTGGCAGTCAGGGTGGGCCTGGTGACCACCGCCTCGTACTTTGCGCGGACGGCGTGCGCCGCATCATCGGCCTTCTTCACCAGCGCCAGCGCGGGATCGTTGGAGCTGGCGGCGAGCGCGGGCGTTTCCCAGATGCGTTTGCGGAACGCGGTATCCCCGACCTGGCTCGATGTCACGATCTCAGCCGCGATCTGCGCGGAGGTGCGCGATCCGAACAGCGCCTTCACCGCAGGATGATCCGGCCCGAGATATTCGCGTGTCTTGTCCAGCCAGAAGGCGATCTGCAGCTTTTCGAGCACAGGATGGATCGGCGTCTCAGCCAGCAGGGTTTGCTTCAGTACAGCCATGCGCGAGGCGGTGAATTCCGGCAGGCGCTCGCTCTCTGGCTTCCCCTGCTCTGCCGCAGCACGCACGAGCGCACGCGCATCGGTCATCAGGACGGAGCCTGCGCCGTAGCGGACTTCCAGCATCTGGTAAGGCAGGAAGCTCTGCTTCTGCGCCGCCACGGCCGTCGCGAGGTCGGTGAACGGGTCGCCGAATTTGGAGCGCAGATCAGCGCGGGCGATGAGCGCGTCGCGCAGCTTCTTCTCTTCCGCAACTTTGACAGCGAAGAAACTTGGCTCGACCAGCGCGCCGCGCTGACCCTTGATGACCTTCAGCGTGTTCTCGACATTCTCAAGCGTCTCGCTGATCTGGCGCGCTTCTTCCTCCCCCTTGGTCGATTCCGCCAGCATCTCGCCGCGCAGCTGCGCTGTGTATTCGAGACGCCACGGCAGAAACTGGTCGCGCTGGAACTCCAGCTGCGCATTGGTCAGCAGGCGCTCGGTCGTGCCGGGGTGGCTCGAGACAAGCAGAACGTCGCCAGCTTTCGGGCCCGCCGTATCCAGCTTCAGCGGATCGGTGAACGTCGCGGGCTTGCCGTCGCGATAGAGACGCACCAGCGCCATATCGAGTGCGTAGCGCGGGAAGTTGAAGTTATCCGGATCGCCGCCGAATGATGCGGCCTGAAGCTCCGGCGCGAATGCAATGCGCACGTCGTCGTACCGGTCGTACACGTAGAGCTGGTATTGACCGCCGCGATAGAGGGTCACGACCTGGCAGAGCTTCTGCCGGTTCTCGCCGCAGGCTTCAGTTTCGATTGCATCAATCTCCGCCGCGCGCGCCGGGCCGGCTTCGACCTTCTGCACGCGCTGCGTCACGTCGGTCATCGATTGCAGGATGGACGCGCCTGCGCCGGGGCAGATCTTTTCGTCCTTGCGCGCCATCGTGAAGAAGCCATCGCGCACATAGTCATGGCCGGGGCTTGAGAGATCGGCCTCGCAATCGGAGACACAGTGGCGGTTGGTCAGCACCAGCCCGTCTTTCGAGACGACGGAACCAGAGCAGCCAACATCCAGCCGCACAGACGCCTTGCGGACGCGGTCGAGATATTTCTGGTCCGGGGCAAAACCGTAGAGCTGCTTCACCCTCGCTGAGGGGAAGTTGTCGAACGTCCACATGCCTTCATCGGCCAGCGCCGCCGTGCCCGCCGCGAACGTTGCAGCAGCCAAGGTCGCGATTGCGGCGAAGCGAATTCGCATCAGCAGAACCTCAATGTGTGCGTCTCCCCGCGCAGAAATCTATCAGCGCGGACGAGCCGCTCAAGCATGAAGGTTGCGGCGCCGGGCTGCTAATTGAGAGAAAACCGAGCCGCAGCACACTAATTAATGGAGCAGCAGCGACACCCCGGCGCCAACGCCTGATTGTCCCAAAGCTACCAGGCAACCTCGCCCTGCTTTTTAAGGTAGATCGATTTCTTTGGCTTCGACATGACGCGGCGCATCATCGGCACGAAGGCGTCGAGCGGCATCGACTCGTACGCGCCGTCAAACGCCGGCTGGTCATAGAGGTGGCAGAACTGCGCCGTGTATTCGAACGCCGGGTGGCCGCGGAATTTTTCGCGCGCATCGCGGTCGAGGCCGATGTGATGCCAGAAATAGTAGCCCTGGAAGATCCCGTGGTTCTCGACCATCCAGAGGTTCTGCTCGGAGACGAACGGCTTCAGGATCGCTGCGGCAATGTCCGGATGGTTGAACACGCCCAGCGTGTCGCCGATGTCGTGCAGCAGGGCACAGACGACGTACTCCTCGTCCATGCCGGCCTTGAAGGCGCGCGTCGCGGTCTGCAGCGAGTGCTCCAGTCGGTCGATCGGGAAGCCGCCGCAATCGCCTTTCAGCAGGTTGAGGTGGGTGACGATCCGGTCGACATGACTTTTGGCGAACACCGAGTTAGCGGCGACGATCTTCTGCCAGTCATCTTCTGTGGCGTTGGTGAACGCCGTGAAGGTGGCGCGGCCCATCGGCTCTTCGTGGGTGGCGTCGTGGGGTGTTGGCGGGGTCTTCAGATCATCGGCCATGGCTGCATTTCCCTCGGCGTCGGGCACTTGAGACGGCCCGTGTTGCGAGGACTTTAGCAGCGTTGTGGGCTGTTTGTCAGCCTGCGGGTTGTTACCCTGTGATCA
>DAINAT010000184.1:0-3975 GCA_036733305.1 Hyphomonadaceae bacterium | reverse complement strand
CGAACATGACGGCTCACCCCGGAGGTCAATGATGAGACTTGTGATCCTCGCCAGCGTAGCGGCGCTTGCAGCGGCCTGTACGGCAGAGACGCCTGCTGATCCGGCAGCAGTGAACACGCCGGCAGCCGAGGAGCAGACAGCGCAGGTCGCGTCCGCGCCGTCGCAGGAAGGCCAGATCGACTGGACCAAGGCGCAAGCCGATTTTGCGGCGAAGCGTCCGGCCGATGCGCCCGTGCTGCCGCAATCGGTTCAGGACAAACCCTCGCCCGTGCCGATGCTGCTGCCTTCGGGCATCGTGCAGACGGCAAGCGATCGCCCGACGCCGCCGGTCGTGACCAAGGATGGCTACTTCGCCACCTACCACCTGCCCCGCTACGACGCGATCGTGAACGGCTCGATGAAAGCCTACACGGGCACGGGCGGTCCGGCCAAAGGCGACAAGGAAGCAATGAAGTTCACGATGGGCGAAGCAGTCGCCTCTCTGGCTTTCTCGCGTTACGGCGCGGACTATCTGATCGACTTCGAGTGCCGTGAAATCGACGGCCCGCAGGGCTGCATCACCGAGGCGGAAGCCAAGGAATTCGCGGAAAGCCTGTTTGTAGCCCAGACGCGCTAGGCGCGGGGCGAACGCCCTCGCCGCAGGCGGGCGGGCGAAATGTGAGTGGGGAGTGGCGGGATGAAACGGTCTTCCTTGCGTCTGGCTGGCGTGTCGATGCTGGCGGTGATGACGTTGTCTGCCTGCGACGCAGGCAATGTGCTGCTGTGGCCATGGGTGGACATTGCGGCGAAGGAAGAGACGGTTCCGACCGATCCCAACGCACCGCCGCCGCCTCCCCCGCTTGAGGCGGTTGATCCGCTTGATCCGAACGCAGGCGTCGTCCCCGGTGGCGTGCCTAACCCGAACGCCAACACGGGTGCGCCGGAGAACGGGACGCCATTCGAAGACGGCAAGCCCGAGAACCCCGCGATTGATACCGGCGACAGCAAGCCGCCGGTGAGCGCGGAGACGGGCGAGACGCTTCCGCCTCTCCCGGTGCCGACGGAAGTGGCCGAGACGCCGACGACGCCGGAGCAACCGCCGGTCACTACCCCGCCTGTCACGCCGCCCGTAACGCCGCCTGTGACGGAGCCAACGCCGACACCGACGCCTGAGACGCCGACCACCACGCCTCCGGTTACGACGCCCACGCCGACACCGGTTGTGCCGGCGTCCTTCTACTATTTCCGCTCTGGCAATCTCGCGCCGAGCAGCGGCACGGGTACGCTGGAGCCGGCGACGCTGGTTCCGGACATGCTCTTCCCGATCAAGAGCGCGCCGTCCGTCGCACAAACCCAGGTCTATCGCTGGGGCGGCGGCATCAAGGGCGGCGACCAGTGCGACACGCGCAACTTCGTCGCCCCGTGGCGCGACAACTATTGCGAGACGCGCTCAAGCGGTTCGACACCGTGGTGCTCCAAATCCGGCGTGCACCTTGGTCAGGACATCCGCGTCGGCACGCCGGAAGGCTGCAAGGCCGAGCGCGCCACCAAGGCGGCTGACCGTACGCGCTACGAAGTCGTCGCCGTCGAGGATGGCGTGATCTCGAACGTGGGCAGCTATTCTATCTCGCTGCGCTCTGACTCGGGTGGCCGCATCTATCGCTATCTCCACCTCAACATGGCGAAGCTGAAAGTTGCGACCAACCAGACCGTGAAGAAGGGTGACGTGCTCGGCTATGTGTCGAACGATTTCGGCGGCACGCCGACGACACTGCACCTGCACTTCGAGATCCGCCTCAACACGGCGGAGAATGGCTGGCAGTACGCCCCGCCCTACACCTCGCTGCTGGAAGCCTACAAGCGGCGCGAGAACAATCAGGGCGAGCGCGTGGCTGACGACTTCCTCGTGGCCTCGACACCGCGCTGAGTTGGGCGCGTCAATCGCGGAGCATCGCGATGGACATCGACCTTGAGGGCGAATTTTACGCCGATGGAGATGCGTGACCCTGTGGGTCCGCTGCCGCGATAACGGTTTACCAACCTGATTATATGCACGTGCTTGCCGCGCGCCTCCGAACCTGCTTGGAAGCGCTTAGGCAATGAATGCGGAGACTTTCCATGGTGCAACTGGCGCTGGTGCGGCACGGACAGAGCCAGTGGAACCTGGAGGACAGGTTCACCGGCTGGTGGGATGTCGACCTGACGCCGGTGGGCGAGGAAGAAGCCCGCGTATCCGGCATGCTGCTGAAAGACACGGGCGTTGATTTTTCGCGCGCCTACACGTCGGTGCAGCGCCGTGCGATCCGCACGCTCTATCTCGCGCTCGACAAGATGGATCGTCTCTGGCTGCCGGTGACGAAGGACTATCACCTGAACGAGCGCCACTATGGCGGCCTTACCGGGCTCAACAAGAAAGAGACGGCGGCCAAGCACGGCGAAGAGCAGGTGAAGATCTGGCGCCGCTCGTTCGACATTCCGCCGCCGGACATGGTGGCGGGCGGCGAGTTCGACCTGTCGAAGGATCGCCGCTATCAGGGTCTCGACATTCCCAAGACCGAGAGCCTGAAGACGACGCTCGATCGCGTCCTGCCCTACTGGGACAGCGAGATCGCGCCCAAGCTGAAGGCCGGCGAGAACATCGTGATCGCCGCCCACGGCAACTCGCTGCGCGCGATCGTGAAACACCTGTTCAAGGTTCCGGACTCGGAGATCACCGAGGTGGAAATTCCGACCGGCAATCCGCTGCTGATCGATCTCGATGGCGCGCTCAATGTGAAGTCGGCGCGTTATCTCAATGCCGAGCGGGCAAAGCCGCTTCCGAAAATATGACGACAGGCGCTCAACCTCCCGGACATGAGACCGGACGCGAGGATGAGCGCTTCATGGCGCGTGCGCTGGAGATTGCGCGCACGCATCTCGGCAAGACATCGCCCAATCCCTCCGTCGGCTGCGTGATCGTGGCCGACGGCGAGATCGTGAGCGAGGGCGTGACGGGCGTCGGCGGCAGACCGCATGCCGAAGAAACGGCGCTGAAAGCCGCAGGCGACAAGGCAGATGGAGCCACCGCCTATGTGACGCTGGAGCCGTGCAGCGCACGCTCGAACGGCGCGTTGTCGTGTTCGCAGCTGCTGGTGCAGGCGGGGATTACGCGGGTGGTGGTGGCGTGCGAGGACCCACACCCGTTGGGCGCGCACGGCGTCTCACGTCTTGGCGCCGCTGGTGTCGAAGTGATGCTGGGGGTTGGGCGCACGCAGGCTGAAGCGCTTAATGCCGGCTTCTTCAAGATGATCGCAACGGGCCGTCCGTGGCTTGCCATTGATAGCGATGCTGCGAGCTATGATGCCGAGTTCGATATGAAGCGCGACGAGACCTACGAAGCTGCGCTTGAGCGTCTGGCGAAGGCCGGCTTCACGCGCATCCATGTCCGCCCCGGCACTCCCCTCGCCGCGCAGCTGAGCGCACGCGGATTGGTGGATGAGGACGTCGCCGCAAACCCCAAATGAAAAACGGGCCGACCGTGAGGCCGACCCGTTTCGAAGTTTGTTGCGTGAGACGTCGCTCCGTCGAGCGGCGTCTGCGGCGCTTACAGAGGTTGGATCTGCGTCGCGGCCATTTTGCCCGAACGCTTATCTTTCTCGAGCTCGAAGCTCACGCGCTGACCTTCGTTGAGGCCAGCGAGGCCTGCGCGCTGAACGGCCGAGATGTGAACGAACACATCTGCGCCGCCGGACTCAGGCTGGATGAAGCCGAAGCCCTTTTGCTCGTTGAACCACTTTACGGTGCCGGTAGCCATGTAGATCTAGTCTTTCGATAGGCGTCTCACGAGACCGGGGGGACCCGTGAAACATAAAAGGCGCATGCAGCCGCGCCCGGGAGCCGTCAAACCAGAATGTTCGGAAGGCCAGATCCGGAGCTCGATCTCTTGGGGTCCCTTGAGGGGTAACCCAGTAGGCGAGCAAGGAGAGCAACCGAACCTGTTCAAAATTCGACCCGGCA
>DAINAT010000183.1:0-4052 GCA_036733305.1 Hyphomonadaceae bacterium | reverse complement strand
GCGCGTGCGCGCCTTCTTGTTTCTGCTTTGCGGTGCTGTGCTGGTCGCGTCAGGGTGTGACGCGCCGCCCGATGCCCGTCCCGTCGGAGCGGCGGAGGTCGACCTGCCGCCTGCGCAGGAGCCGCTGCCTGATGCTGTCGTCGAAACGGTGCGCAAGCTGCACGAGATTGCCGCGAGCGGCACGTATCGCGACATGGCGGCTCTCGCCGACGCAACGCCGGGCTTCAGGTCCAACAATGCGAGCATGTCTCACCGGGACTACTGGTATCTCAAGATGCGCGCCGGCGACTGGCCCATGGCGCAGGCCGAGAAGCTGCTCGGCTATCGCTATACCGTGGCCGACACGCGTCGGGGCAGGGTGTTCATCTGGCCATGGATGGCCACGCTGAAGCCGGCGGCCATCACGCCGGCAGCCGAACGCGACATCGCCCGGCTGCTCGGAGGCGGGCAGGCCGAAGCCCTGCGCCGCGGCGGCGTATGGCCGGGCTACGTCCTCGGCATCGCCGAGGACGGCACGTGGCTCTATTTCGTTTCCGGGTCTGGTTAGGCTGCTTCGGCCTTGCCGATGCGCGGCGGGCCGCCTTGCGCGGCTTGCGACGGGCCGAAGGCGCGGTCGAGCACGCGGGTGGAATCCAGCGCCAGCGTGATCGAATCGCTGAGGTGCGCGAGGATTTTCATGTTGTTCGACATGACATGCAGCGCTTCCGGGCGCGTGTCGGACGCGATGACCTCGCAGCGGTGCAGGATGTCGGCCCGAAGCTGCATCAGCAGGTCTTCAAGCTTGTGGCCTTCCGGTTTCTTCTCGGAACGCAGGAAATGAGTCACGTTGTTCTCCCCGATTTCGCCTGCACTATCGCTCAAATGTGCTGACGGACCGTTGCGGGGCGAGCTCAGGTTTCGCACTAAGTTGCAGTTAACGAACTGCCAAGGAACAGCGACATGACCCAGAAGATCGGCGCGGCGAAGGCCCTGGCGCAGCTTTCCGGATGGACGGAAACGCCCGGCCGTGACGCCATCGCCAAGACCTACAAGTTTGCGGATTTCAACGCCGCCTTCGGCTTCATGACCCGCGTCGCCCTCAAGGCCGACAAGATGGACCACCACCCCGAATGGTCCAACATCTACAACAAGGTCGAAGTCGTACTCACCACGCATGACGCGGGCGGGGTAACGGACAAGGATGTCGCGCTGGCGAAGTTCATGGACGGGGCGGCGGGCTAGTGCGTGCGACTACGCCATCAGGGAAGGGATAGATGTGGCGCGCCAATCCCAACCCATTCTCCCCAGCCAACCCCTCCGTCGGTCGCAGTAATGCGATACACAGTGTTCGATACTGACGCGGGCAAATCAACCAGCCAGAGCTGCCACTTTGCAGCGTCGGGACCCGCAACGGTCGCCACAACAACGCCCGCGGTGTCGCTAACCACAATTGTAGCGCGAGAGGGTTGGGGGCCAGTTACAATCGGAATGACAACCGATGTTGTCCCCGCTGGCGCCGTGAACTCAACTGACATCTCGCCCTGACCTGCGTCGCCAAGTGGCGCGTAGGACGCCCAACCTTCAGGGCCGGTTGGCGGCTCGCCGGGGCCTGTGGGCGGCGCAGACCATCCGCCAGCTGAAAAGGCAGCGCCGAGTTGCAGATTCGTCGTCGGCAGGATTGCTCCTGTATTCTGCAGAGTGACCAAGCGGCTGGCGAAGCTCTCAGGCTTTCGTAGACGCCCCTCCGGATCGATCGAAGGCGGCGGCAGGTCGCTGCGCTGATAAAGGACGAAGTGGAGATCGATGTTCTTGTCGGCCATAAGCATAGTGCCGACTTTGGGATGCGCCTGAAAATCACCGATCTTGCGGTATTCGCCCAGCCAGGAATCATCGCGGCATTCGTGCGGTCTGAGCGCGACGTATTCAGGTTCGAAGTGCGCCAGCATTCCACACAGTCCCTGTGCTCCCTTTTCGTGATTTAGCTCCACGACTTCGGGGTTCACGAGCCCCGGATAATCCAGCACGCGATTGCGCGAATAGTAGCCGACATACCCCAACGGCTCGAGGCCGATGCGTTCGCCGTCCTTCATGATCTTGGCGAGGTATTCACCCATTTGTCGACGGACCGGCGCCTCGACAAATTTCTGAACGTCTCTCTCGCCCTGCGCAGTCATGGGTGTTACCGCCACGAAGCAGGTCGCATACGCAGAAGCCGGAATGACCGCGAGCGCTGGCGCGCGCCCTCCTATCAGCTCTGCCAGTCTGATAAGGCCGTACCCTGCAATCAGTACGTTCGCAGCCGAAAGTGGGACGACGTACCAGCCGAACACGCCAGCCACGAAGAACACGTAATAGAGCGTGTAAATCACAACAAACGCGAGCGGCACGAAAAGTGGTTTCTTGCGATCAACGACCGTCATGACGCCGCCGAAGGCGACTAAAGCCGCGACGAGATACGAGATGATCCCGTTGTCGAACAGCGGATAGTATCCGGAACCGTTGCCTGCATACGAAGGGCCCAGAGGAACCCAAAGGCTGAGGAACTCCATCGGCCAGTCCGTGCGTCCTTCTCCGTATCCGTAGGCCTTGGCGAAGATGGTGTTCGGAATGGGCGACCCATAATAGAGAAAGGTGAAGATAAGCCAGGGAGCGTAAAGGGCGGCGCCAATACCGATTGCCTTCAGCGTCGTCATTCGCCCTACGAAAAAGAATGCGTAGGCGCAGACGGCAAGGTTCAAGAACGCGAAGTCGGGGCGAGCATACAGCGCCAGCGCCAGCGCGATCCCGAGACGAAGTGTTGTTGGACGTGCGCAGGCCCAACCCGCAAACATGACGGACGCGACCACCATCTGGGTCTCCATGCCGGCCATGCCCCACAGGATCTGATGATGTTCGATCGCAAGATAGGACAATGAGAAGACAAGCCAACCAATACGCAGGCGCGTGTCCTGAACGCTTTCGCGAACAATCTGCCACGCCAGCCAGACTGTTGCTGGTCCCATTATGGCCGAAACGAACTGAATGAACGGCATCGCATACGTGCCATGCAGATCTATGGCTCCGCCAATCACTGGAACCAGCACGCTGATCGGGCTGGTAAAGCCATGCACTGGCACACCGTCGTCACGCAGGTGAGATAGACCAAGTCCCTGCCACAAATTTTCAGCGTGCAGGACGGTGATAAGGGAATCTTCCCACAGGCGCGACGTGTAGATCCAGAAAGCGAACCGGATTGCGACGGCAGCGATAATGAAGCCAAATACGATAAGCCGTTCGGTCTTCGTATCTGCTTGCGTCATGGTGTTCCCCCCGAGTTTCGGCTCAGCGAAAAAGCTTAGCTGCCTCGGCTGGAGAAGCAAAGTTGGGAAGGCGCTTGTGGTTCGTTATTGCTTGAACACGATCACGCTGGCCAGCGCGACGCGGGCCTTGCTCTTGCCCAGCACCTGATCGACGGCTTTCTGCAAGCGGGCGCGAAGCATGTCTGCGTCCGGCTTCTCGCCGACGACGTAGGACAGGGAGGCATAGTTCAGCACCGCATCGCGCATCGCGCTCATGAGGCGCGGGCGGATGGCTTCCGCCGTCTTGCGGACCTGCTCCTCAGGAACATCCAGACCGGCGTCCACCGCCAGCACGCCATGCACCTTGAAGCCGCGGGAGATCGACGCGCGCAAGCCGAAGGTGGGCACGTACTTTTCTGATCCCGTGATCCGCTTGGCCTGCGGGTCCATCTCCGGCTTGGTCGGAGGCGCGGGCGGCGAGGCCGACGCGCGGCCGGCGGCCAGCGAAGAAGCGAGAAGAAGGGCGAGAGCCTTGCGCATGGCGGGGACACTGCACCCCAAGGTTTAACGTCCGCTTTAGGGCGCCAGGCCCTTGCCATTAGCCATCCTTGACGAGCAAGCGGGCAGGGACTAGCAAACCGGCTCCCAAATACCTGGCCAGTCCGGGTATCCGGAAACGGGGCCGTAGCTCAGTTGGGAGAGCGCGTCGTTCGCAATGACGAGGTCAGGGGTTCGATTCCCCTCGGCTCCACCATTCTCCGCTGAAAGCAGGCAATGTTCGCGGCTGCGCCCGGT
>DAINAT010000182.1:0-4076 GCA_036733305.1 Hyphomonadaceae bacterium | reverse complement strand
CGTAGATCTCATTGGCCATCATCTCGCCGAAGCCGTTGATGTGATTCAGCGGGGTACGCAGTTCATGACTCATGTTCTGCAGGAACGAGCCTTTGGCTTGCGCGGCCCGTTCGGCTCGCGCTTTCGCTTCAGCATATTTTTCGGCAAGTTCCTGTGCCTGACCTTTTGTGCGCTGGAGTTCTTCAACCATCGCGCGCAGACGCCGCTCGCTTTTTTGAAGGCCGGTCTCCTGACGCTTCATGTTGGTGATGTCGAGGCCGACAGTGATAAGGCCGTCAGTCGCCGTGCGCCGGTCGACAAGGCGTATCCACGTGTCCGACAGCAGCAGCATTTCGCGGGCGTTTGCGTCGTCGCCGAGCGGGCGTTCAACGCGGACAAACTTCGACAGTTCAGCCATTACCAGATCGTACGAGGCGCCAGCCTGCACCACGCCTTTGTCGAGATTGAAGACGCGGGCGAATGCGGCGTTCCAGTGGGTAAGTCTCTTGCGGCTGTCCCAGACCGCAAACGGGCCAGGGTGAGCGTCGAGTGCGGTGCGTGCGAGCGCCTCCGCACGGCGGGAGCGGTGCTGCGCCTGAATGCGGTCAGTGACGTTGAGTATGGCGCCCGTGAAAGAGGCGTCACTCTGGGCGCCGATCAATTCGAAATACTTGTCAGCCGTGCGGCCTGCACCCTGGAAAGCGACGCTGATCTGTCGCTGGGATGAGGCGCTTTCGATTGCATCCTGAACGCGCTTGCGATCGTCGTCCGCGATCATCGATGTGAATTCGTCGAGCGTCATGTCGCCGTGACGGATGGCTCCAACAAGGGCGCCGGCTTCCGCTCCGACCGTGAGGAGTTGGCTTCGCGGGTTCCAGCGCCACAGACCGATTACGCCAGCTACTTCGAACGCGGTCCAGGTCGACTGTTCCAGTGCGGCGGGTGTCGGGATTTTTGCTTCGGCATCAGCTTTCTCCTGCTGAACGCGACGAATGACGCCGACGAGCCCAAACACAGCAAGCAGCGGGGCGGCGAGCAGCAGGCCGTAGATCACAAGGCGATTGAGATCGCCCCAGTTCAGCATTGGCGTTGGCTTGAATACACAAGCCGCGAGGCCGGCGTTTTCGACGGGCGCGCACGCAACGGCTGAGCGCTCGAAGTCCACCGACTCGAAGCGCGCGTTGATAGGCATCGTGTCAGCGGGTATCAGGTGGAACTGCCGACCTTCGAGGGGCTCAAGCATCAAGGCTGAGCTGGTCCGGATGCCTGATACCCAGCGGCCCTGGCTGTTCTTCGCGAAAACACGCACGCCACCATCGTCGGCGAGCTGAGCCCACACGCCAGCGGGGGGCTCCCGCTCGGCGACAGCGTCGAACGGTACGCCACGCCGGATGGTCTCAAGCGACGCGCCGGTGAGAAGGAGCCCTTCCATGCGCGCGCGCGACGCGATCAGTTCCGCACGGACGTGACCGGCGAGGCTCTCCGCTTCGCGTTGTTGCTGAACGAGGGTGGAGGTATCCGCGGATTGGCGTTCTTCAAATGCCTTCAGCGCCAGGGCGCTGCCGAATGTCAGCATCAGGATTGTAAGCATGCCGATGGGAACCGCAGTACGCGGCTTAGCAGGCGCTGGAATGCGCGCTTTCCCTCCTGCAGGCACCCTCGTCCCCAAGACGATTCCTTCCGTAACCGAACGGATTCACCAGTTTTGGATTCGAAAAGCTGCGAAAGGGTTAACGAGGGATTAACTGTGGGCCATCCGCTTGACCCATGTTCGCCGACTCAGGCGGCGTTGTCCTGCTTCATGGACAGCAGGGTGGCGCCCTTCGGTCCAAACAAGTTTTCCCGGCGCTCTTTGCCTTTGTAATTGTCGTCTTTCCGCCGGCGGCGATCAGGGCCGAAATATACGCTCGTGCGTATGAACGAGCGCGGCGTGTTGATGACGGCGCAAACCTTCCGGTAGAGCTCAGTCGCGGTAACGGGTTTGGCGCAAAACTCCGTCACGCCGGCATCGCGCGCCTGTTCGACCTTTGATTTCTCGGCATACGCTGTCAGCATGATTATCGGCACGAAGTGGTTCGGGCTGTCTTCCGCTGTGCGGATCAGCTTGGTGAACTCGCAACCATTGATCGGATCCATGGCGAAATCCGTGATGATCAGGTCGATCGGCGTGCCCCGAATGATGCTGAACGCGTCGGCCGCATTGCTTGCATCGAAGAAATCCTTGACCTCAAAGCCACGCAGGATGGTCTTGATGATGTTGATCATGTGGTGGTTGTCATCGACAACCAGAACTTTCAACCTCTCCAACATGCGGTCCATGGCGCTTTACCCCACTATGCCGCGCTGCGCAGCGAGCGGGGGCTGCGCGCGAAGAAGTTTTCATCGATGATTGGGCGGCCATAGAAATAGCCTTGGGCGTATTTCACGCCAGCTTCCAGAAGGAGCGCGCGATCGGATTCTGTTTCGATCCGCTCGCCCACTGAAGTGATGCCGAGCTCGGCGCACATCCGGGCAACATTGCGCATCAGCGCCAGCCCCCGGAGGTTCGTTTCCGACGACTGCAGGAAGCTGCCGTCAAACTTGAGACCGTCGACGTCCAAGGCGCGCAGGTATCCGAACGAGGCCGACCCGGCTCCAAAGTCGTCAAGCGAAACACTGATGCCGCTGGAGCGCAGCTTGCTGACGGCGCGGGCAGCCGTTTCAATATCGTGGATGTGCGCGCTTTCCGTGACTTCCACGATAAGCCGGCTGCGGTGAAACACGTGCCCCGAGATCACGGCACATAGCTCGCTTATGACTTCCAGTCGCTGAAGCGACTCTCCGGAAATGTTCACGGCCAATCTGAAATCAGGATCGAGATTGGCCTCGAGTTGAGCCGCTGCAGCGCTGATCATGATGTAGTCGAGATGGGCGATCTGTCCGCTTTTCTCGGCTGCGGCGATCAGGCTGACCGGAGAGTCTTCGCCGTTGAAGCGCGCAAGGACCTCATAGTGGCTGACGGCCCCCGAACGCGTTTCCACAACGGGTTGGCGGGCGGCCATCAGGCGGCCATTCATGACTGCGTCGCGAAAACGCTCCGCCATGATCTCATCCATACGGTCACCGCGCACGCGGCCGGACGACGGCATGCGCGAGATGATGAAATTGAAGCTGTTCGGCGAGTTGCTGTTGCGCTGGACAACGATGCGCCGGCCACCTTCGATGGAGCAGGTGTCTTCCCAGGACAGCCGTCGGCCCGGCGCCAGCGCCCACAATTCTTCGCGCAATCTGCTGCCTTCGGCTTCACTGATCAGATCAATGGCGCTGCGACCGATCAGGCGGTCGGCTGTAGGGTGATGCAAAAGCATCGCGTCGCCTTCGGCTTCCACAATGCGTCCGCTGG
Organism: Hyphomonadaceae bacterium; assembly: GCA_036733305.1. Classification (GTDB taxonomy): domain Bacteria; phylum Pseudomonadota; class Alphaproteobacteria; order Caulobacterales; family Hyphomonadaceae; genus UBA7672. The sequence continues at coordinate 715 of DAINAT010000182.1, read as the reverse complement.
CGTCTGTCGAGACCAATAGGTCAGCGGCCGCGAAAGCAAAGTCGCGGAAACGCGCACTATCGAGTGTTGAAAGCGACATCCCTGCCGTCCGGCCATATCAACGCATTTTCAACGTTAACGACGCATGATTAGTCAGCGGTTAACGATACCATACCTGAGGCTAGGGACTTGATACGGCTCGGCTTTAGGCGGGATCAGCCAGAGCGCGGCCGATAATGTCGAGGGCGTTTCGCGATAGCCCGGCTTCCGACAGCCGCACGAGTTCGGCGCGCGCTTTTTCCCGGCGTGGCGCGTTGAAGGTCCGCCAGCTCTCGAAGGCCGTCGACAGGCGAGCAGACAGCGCCGGGTTCAGCGGATCGACCTTTAGGATAAGGTCTCCAAGAAAGCGGTAGCCCCAGCCGTCTGCCGTGTGGAAAGCCACCGGGTTGTTCATGGAGAAAGATGCCGCCAAAGCGCGGACTCGGTTCGGATTGCGCAGGTCGTAATCCGGGCGCTCCACAAGGCGCTGCAAACGTTCGCGAAGATCGTCGCGAACGGACATTGCCTGTGCGCCATACCATTTGTCGATGACCAGTGGAGAGGCTTTCCACTTGAACTCGAAGTCACGCAGCGCGGCATCGAAGGCATCGCTTTCGATGTTCGAGAGCGCGGTCAGCGCGGCTAGTGTTTCGGTCATCGTGTGGGACAGGCGATATGCCTGGGCCACGAGGCCTTC
>DAINAT010000181.1:0-4133 GCA_036733305.1 Hyphomonadaceae bacterium | reverse complement strand
CCGCCTTTCAGGATCGGCCCGATCTTCACGCGGCTCGTCTCCGAACCGAAGGCGCGATCGATCCACGCCGCCAGCAGCACGCATGCCGCGGGATAAGCGGTCGCCGCCCAGTTCGCGTGGGCGCGTGACATGATTTCCTGCCCCATGATCACCAGCAGCGGCGGCAGGATGAAGCACAGCAGCCACATCTCGCGCGTGGCCGTCCACTTGTCCTTGCGGCCCGCAACAAGGCCAAAGCCTGCGAGCAGCAGGAGCAGGGTGATGGGACCGAATACCGCCGCCTGATCGCTGATATAGCCAAACACGTGCAGCGGATTGAAGCCCGCTTCCCCGAGATTGGCGTTATCTGCCGTGTGGCTGACGGTGGCGAAGTTGTTGGCGAAGTTCCAGAGAATATTGGGGCCGAGCGTAACCAGCGACGCAATCACGAGAACGCCACCCGCCGGCGAGAGAACCGCCTTGCGCATGTCCTTGTCGATCAGGGCCGCAAGACCCGCGCCGGCATACAGATAGAGCGCAGCATACTTGCCGAGCATCGCCAGCCCGATGGCGACGCCTCCGAGGATTGCGTTGACCAGGGTCGGCTCATCGCGGAAGCGCCAGAGGAAATACAGAGCCGCCGCCCACGCCGGCAGCAGCACGGCGTCGGTCGACATGATGGTCGACGACAGCCAGATACCGGGCATCAGCAGATAGATCGCGGCCGACCACGCGCCGATCCGCGAATCGAACGCTTTCTGGCCCAACAGGAACAGGAAAAACGCGGCGACGCCGTGCAGGACCGGCGAAAAGAACCGGATCGCCCACTCACCATCGCCGAACACGGCCGTCGACGCTGCAATCACCCACGCGATCAGCGGCGGCTTCGAATAATAGCCGAAGTCCAGCGTACGCGACCAACGCCAGTACTGCGCCTCGTCAGGCCCGATCTCGAGCGGCGTTGCGACCACCACCGCGATCCGCACCAGCACGACGGCCGCGATCATCAGCGCCGCGCACGCCGATGGGTTGCGCCGCCAGAGATCATTCAAGGCATTCATGCGTGCGGTTGTCCTGAAAAACTGGCCGGACCCTACAAGGTTGCGGTCTCGGCCAGAAGCCCGACGGCGATTCGATTGGCGGCGACTTAACCACGACTGAAACGGGGTTGCGTTGCGTAATCATCGTGGCGCCGCGGACACAAGCGTGGACTCATTTTGATCGTTGCAGCCTCAAACTCGGGCGGGCAAATCGCGCCCGGCATCCTGTTGCGCGTTTGCACCTGCTGGTGCGCGGTTCGTTCAACCATAATGCGGTGGAAGCACAGAATTTGCCGCGGCGCGGAAATTTCGGGAAGTATCAAGGCGGCGGCGCGGTTGTTGCGCAACTGAGACTGCTGGTCCCGCCGAAGTCGCTTCGCCGGCTACGGGAATGCGAGTCAGCCACGCACGAAATGTCGCAGGAAATGCCCTGTTCGCACCGTCAAGAAACATTCACGCAGCAGTCATTGAGCGGCTGCAGCAGACAGGTTATCGGCGCGGCGAAATCCGGAGGGGCGTGGCGCTCCTTCTTGGTTCTCCAGGGGTGACAATGATCAATCTTAAAAGAATGGCTGGTGGTGTTGCGTTCGCGGCTATGGCGGCTTCGCTGACGCCAGCTGCATTTGCGCAGGTCACGACTTCGGGCGTGCAGGGCACTGTCTCGCGCGCCGACGGCGCACCGGCCGGCGATGCCACCGTCACCGTCAAGGACACCCGCACGGGCCTGACCCGCACCGTCGTGACGACGCCGACCGGCGCGTTCGACGTCCGCGGCCTGAATGTCGGCGGCCCCTACACCGTCTCGGTCGCCGCAGACGGCGAACAGACCACGCAGATCAACGATGTGTTCCTGAACCTCGGTCAACCGACCAGCCTGTCGCTCGCCTTCTCCGGCGCCGCGTCCACGGACGTTGTGATCATCACCGCCACCCAGGCCGGCGCCACGCCGATCGCCACGGGCCCCGCAGCTACTTTCAGCCTCGCCGACATCGAGAACGCTCCGCTCGCCAACCGCGACATCCGCGACCTGCTTGCCGCTGACCCGCGCATCTCGATCGACCAGGGCAACTCGGACGCTATCTCCTGCGGCGGCGCCAACCCGCGCTTCAACGCCATCACGCTCGACGGCACGCGCATGGGCGACAGCTTCGGTCTCAACAGCTCGGGTTACCCGACCGAGCGCATGCCGTTCTCGCTCGATGCAATCGAGCAGGTTTCGGTCGAACTCGCGCCGTTCGACGTCCAGTACGGCTTCTTCACGGCCTGCAACATCAACGCCGTCACCAAGTCGGGTACCAACGAATTCCACGGCGGCGTCTTCTTCGATTACACCGATGATGGGATGACCGGCGACAAGACCGATGGCGTCGATCGCGACCTCGGCAAGTTCGATGAAAAGCGCTACGGCTTCAGCCTCGGCGGTCCGATCATTCCGGACACGCTCTTTTTCTTCGCCGCCTACGAGAAGTTCGAAGGCGCGAACGTGTTCGCCTACGAGCCCCAGGACAAGCTGATCGACCCGGCCGTTTATCAGGCTGTGATCGATACCGCCGTGAACCAGTATGGCTATGTCGCCGGCGGCCTGCCGACCTCGATCCCGGTTGAAGACGAGAAGCTGCTCGTCAAGCTCGACTGGACGATCAACGATCGCCACCGCGCATCGCTCACGTACAACTACAACGACGGCTTCAACTTCTCGCCCTCGGACGACACGTCGAGCCAGATCGTCGATGGCAACCACTATTACGAGCGTGGCGCCAAGCTGGAATCCTACACGGGCCAGCTCTTCTCTGATTGGACCGACAATTTCTCGACCGAGTTCCGCGTCTCGAACCTGAAGCTGGACAACCGTCAGAACTCCGTCGCCGGACCGGAGTTTGGCGAGATCCAGGTCGACGTGCTGCGCACGAACGGAACGACCGGCCGCATCTATCTCGGCTCGGACGACTCGCGTCACCGCAACAAGCTCAACTACGAAGTGATGAGCTACAAGGCGGCGATGAACTACGCGATCGAGGACCACCTGTTCACCGCGGGCGTCGAGCGCGAAGAGCTCGACGTGTTCAACCTGTTCCTGCAGGAAGTTGAAGGCGAGTGGCGGTTCTCCAGCCTGGCCAACTTCCAGGCTGGCCGCTTCAGCTACTTCGAATACTCCAACGCGGTCGGCTCCAACGAGCCGAACGACTCGGCTGCTGCCTTCGGCTACGAGACAACGACGTTCTACCTGCAGGACGATTGGCAGGTTAACGATGCGCTGAACGTCGTCGCGGGTCTGCGCCTCGACGTGTACAGCTCGGACGACAAGCCGGCCTACAACGCGATCTTCCGCAACAAGTACGGCTTCCGCAACGACGAGACCTTCGACGGTCTCCACCTGCTGCAGCCCCGTCTCGGCTTCACCTACGACTTCAACGACGACATCACCTTCCGCGGCGGCGTCGGCCTCTACTCCGGCGGCAACCCGAACGTCTGGCTCTCCAACAGCTATTCGAACACGGGCGTGCTCACGAGCGACTTCATCTGCCGCAGCGGCGCAAACGGATGCAATCTTCCGGGCGTGACCCTCGCGACTGCAAACACGCCGAACCTTTCGGATTTCACCTATAATGGCTCGGGCCGTCCGTTCTTCGACGTCCCGGTTGCTGGCGTGAACTATATCGCGAACGCAACTCCGGTCGGCGGCGTCAATGCCATCGACCCGGATTTCGAGCTGCCGTCATCCTGGCGCTATGCGCTCGGCGCCACCTGGAACCTCGACACGGGCACGTTCCTTGGCGACGGCTACCGCATTGATGCTGACGTGCTCTACGCGCAGACCGACAAAGCTCCGGTAATCCTGCCGCTCGGCTATACCCGCGCCGGCACGTTCATCGACGGTCGCCCGCGTTACACCGGCAACACCACCGACATGCTGCTGTCGAACTCGGAACGGAAGTCGGACAACTGGGTTTACTCGCTGTCGGTTCACAAGGCCTACGACTTCGGTCTCGACTGGACTGTCGGCTACGCCCACACCTACGCCAACGAAACCAACCCGATGACGTCGTCGGTCGCCTTCTCGAACTTCGAGAACACCGCCCGCTACGACATCATCAACATGCCGCTCGACCGTTC
>DAINAT010000180.1:0-4322 GCA_036733305.1 Hyphomonadaceae bacterium | reverse complement strand
TCGAGAACCTGCCTTTCTACGGTTTCGCCGTTCTCTGCGCCGATCACCCGGAAGTCCAGGCGCTCGCCTCGCGCATCCCCGATCGCCGCCGCATCACTTACGGCTTCAACCCGCAATCCGATCTGTGGGCCGTGAACGTCCGCTCGGAAGCGGAGGGGTCGACCTTCGATCTCGTTCTGCGTGCGCGCGGCGCGAGCGAAGAGACGCGCTGGATCGGGCTCAAGCTGCCGATGGCGGGCCGACACAACGTGCAGAACTCGCTGGCGGCGATTGCGGTCGCGCGCGAGCTCGGCGGTACGGAAGAGCAGATCCGTGCAGCGCTGTCGAAGTTCGGCGGCGTGAAGCGCAGGTTCACGCCGGTTGGCGAATGGAATGGCGTGCGCATCATCGACGACTACGGCCACCACCCGGTGGAGATCGCCGCCGTGCTGCGTGCCGCGCGCGATGTGCAGGGCCGCGACAAGCGGGTGATCGCTGTTGTCCAGCCGCACCGCTACACCCGCCTGCGCGACCTGTTCGAGCAGTTCTCGACCTGCTTCAACGATGCAGACGAAGTTCTGATCGCGCCGGTCTATGCGGCGGGCGAGCAGCCGATTGACGGCGTCAACCATGAGACGCTGGTGAAGGGCCTGATCAACCACGGCCACCGCTCGGCGCGTGCGCTTGACGGGTTGGGAAGCCTCGCAAGCGAGATCAGTAAATCGGTCAAAACCGGGGATGAAATGGTCGTTTGCCTTGGTGCGGGCGACATCACATCCTTCGCCAACGCGCTTGCTGACGATCTTCGTGCCCTGAAGGGCTAGATCGCGCGCCTCGCGCCGGATGCTCCGGACTATCGTGTTCTCCGCATATTGAACGGATCGGGCCTTGTGCGCCCGGTTTGGTGACGGCATTGATCGTCGCAATGAAAGCGTCATGAGGCGCAGCCGGATAGGCGCAGGAGGAAACGATGAGCAGATCCAATCTTGTTGGAGCGGGATTGCTTGCGTTGGGCGTGGCGGTGTCGCCAGCGGCCTTCGCGCAGAGCGTCAGCTATTCGCCGCCCAAAACGAGCTGGGGCGTGCCGGACCTGCAGGGTAACTGGACCAATTCCTCCATCACAAAGATGACGCGCCCGGCTGGCGTGGACACGCTGGTGCTCACGCCAGCGCAGGCGAAGGCGCTGGAGGATGGCGACTACAACAACATTCGTACGAGGGAAGAGCTTAAGCCGACGGATCAGAAGGAGGGCGCGCCAGAGAAGGGCGCGCCGTTGCCGCCGGTGGGCAACTACAACGCTGTATGGGTTGATCCCGGCGCCCATGTGGCCATCGTGAATGGCGAGCTGCGGTCTTCGTGGATCACGGAGCCGGCGACGGGGAAGATCCCGTACAAGGCCGGTCGCGGCGCCGCGCGTTATGAAGGTCCCGTGGGTGGAGCTTCGACGAACGCTACTGCGGCTGCAGCGGCGGCTGCACGTTCGTATGAGGGACCGGAGTCGCGTAGCGTGGGCGAGCGTTGCCTTGTCGGCTTCGGCAACACGGGCGGGCCGGTGATGAACAACGTGCTCTACAACAACACCTACCAGATCGTGCAGTCGCCTGGGCATGCGATGATCCTGGTGGAGATGGTGCACGATGCGCGCATCATTCCGATCGTCGCGAACAAGGCTGATGCGAAGCACGATCCGGACGGCATGAAGAAGTGGCTGGGCGATAGCGTGGGCTGGTATGAGGGCAACACGCTGGTTGTCGAAACGAAGAACGTTCATCCGCAGCAGCGTGGCTACATCTCGGACACGGGCACGATGACAGAGCGGTTCACGCGCACCGAGGATGGCGTGATCCTCTATCAGTTCGAGATCAACGATCCCGAGCAGTACAGCCAGGTCTGGAAGGGCGAGATGCCGATGCGGACCGCTGCCGGGGCTGTTTACGAATACGCCTGCCATGAGGGCAATTACGGGCTGCTCGGCATCCTCGAAGGGGCCCGCCAGCAGGAAAAACGCGGCGGAACCCTGGAGCTGACCTCGGACGACGAAGGTTAACGGCCCCGGGCGCTTAACCGTTACAACGCAGCAAGGGCCGGTGGTTGTTAGGTTTTCGGCAACCTTGCGAGCGCTTTTCCTAATCGTGTAGAAGGGGCGCGGGGCGCCTCGTTTGCAGACTATATCCGCATGAAGAAGTCCCATTCCTTTATCGCTCTCGGCGCTGGCGTGATGATCGCGCTGACGGCTGGCTTGCTGCTGGCCAACTGGCGCATGGCGGAAGCCGCCAATGCCGCTGTCCGCTTTGCGCGGCCGACCTATGACGCTGCGCGTGTGGGAGCGGTGATCGACCTGCAGAAGTACGGTGCTCTGGGTGACGTGAAGCGTCTGGCCGGGCTCTCGAAAAATCTCGAGGCCTGCCACGATGCGCTGGCTGCTGCGGGTGTCGATTTCTCGATCGAGCCGGAACAGCACGAAGGCGCGTGCGGCTACAAGGAAGCGGTCGTTGTTGGTGCTTCGATGTCGGAATGGAAAGCGCCGGACAAGATGGCGATGACCTGCGATCTCGCGGCGAAGGTGCACCTGTGGGAGCGCCACATCGTGATCCCGGCGGCGGAGAAGATTCTCGGCTCGCCTGTGAAAGAGATAAAGGCGTTCGGAACGTTCCAGTGCCGCCGCGTGGCGGGGCATGCGCGGTTGTCGGAACATGCGTTCGCGAAGGCGATCGATGTGGCTGGCTTCGTGCTGGAAGACGGGCGAGAGATTTCGGTGCTGAAGGACTTCCGCGACAAGGGCGCCAAGGGCGACTTCCTGCGCGAGGTTCATGACCGGGCTTGCGGCCTGTTCGATGTGACGCTTGGGCCGAACTACAATGCGGACCACGCCAACCACTTCCATCTGGATGTGGGCGGGCAGTATTCCTGCCGCTAGCTAGCCTCTGAGCGCTGCCCGCGCTAAATCCGCAGGCATGAGCAATTTTCTCGATCGGCTTCCCAAGGTTCGCGGCCAGCTGCTGGCCGATCAGGAGCTTGCGCCTTTCACCTGGTTCCGGGTGGGGGGAGCGGCCGATGCGCTGTTCCTGCCGAAGGATGAGGACGATCTCGCGCACTTCCTTGCGAATCTTGATCCGCTGATCCCGGTGACCGTGCTGGGTGCGGCATCGAACGTGATCGTGCGCGATGGCGGCGTGGTTGGTGTCGTGGTGCGGCTGGCGGGGAAGTACTGGGGCGAGATCGAGGTGCTGAACGCTACGACCCTGAGGGCGCGGGCGGGGGCGTTGGATATGTCGGTCGCGCGCAGGGCTGCGGCGGAGGGGATTGCGGGGCTGGAGTTTCTGTCGGGGATTCCCGGTTCGCTGGGCGGCGCGGTGCCGACTAATGCGGGGTGTTATGGGCGGGAGCTGAAGGACGTGCTGCTGCAGCTCGAAGGGTTCAATCGCAAGGGCGAGCGTGTGGTGATGCAGGGGGTGTTGTCCGATGCGGGCATGCCGCAGCTGCATATGGAGTATCGTCATACCGACCTGCCGGACGATGTGATCGTTACGGCGCTGGTGCTGGTGGGGAATGGTGTCGAGGAGCCGGACGCGATCACCGCGCGGATGGACGGGTTCAAGGCGCGGCGGGAGACGACGCAGCCGATCCGGGAGAAGACGGGTGGATCGACGTTTGCCAATCCTGATCCGCCAGGGACGCCTAACCAGCGGTCGTCATGGAAGCTGGTCGATGAGGCGGGGATGCGCGGGGCTCGCAGGGGCGGGGCGCAGGTTAGCGAGCTGCACTGCAACTTCCTGCTGAACACCGGCGATGCGACGGCGGCGGATATCGAGGGGCTGGGCGAGGATGTGCGCGCGGCGGTGAAGGCGAAGTCTGGCGTTGAGCTGCGGTGGGAGATCCGGAGGATCGGGCGCTTGCCGGTGGATGCGACGACCGAGGGATATTCGGCGAAGGACGCGTAGGGGCGTTCTCGCAGGTGGCTGCGAGGCAATCGGCAATTGGCAGTAGATTGAGGTGACCGGAGGTCCGCGCGTGCGGAGGCATCCGCGTGCGAGCACGCAGCCCCCTCCGTCTCGGCGCGAAGACGCGCCGATCCACCTCCCCCGCCTTTGGCGAGGGAGGACTTCGAGGGCGGTGTGCGTTGTTGGTCCTCCACCGGCGAAGCCGGGGGAGGTGGATCGATGCGTAGCATCGAGACGGAGGGGGCTGTCGCGGAGCGACGGAGGGATGGTGGTGTCCTCACGCTTGAGGCGTTCGGCGCGCTTTACGGCGTAGCGCTCGTAGTCGTCGAACTTCGCGACGAGGCGGAGGAAGGAGCGCCAGAGCTTGATGAGGTCGGCGCTGCTGCTGGTGTGCGAGTAGTC
>DAINAT010000179.1:0-4441 GCA_036733305.1 Hyphomonadaceae bacterium | reverse complement strand
ATGCTCGAGAACGGCGTAAAGAACATGCAGATCTTGCCGTACAACCCGATTTGGCCCAGTCGGCCCGAAGCTGCGATTTTGGTCATCTTGGAGAACACGTCGGGAACGGGCTGGTTGTTGTTGACGATCGCCCATGCGAGGAACGACGTTCCGCTCCGATAAGGGAGCGGCGTTATGAGCCTTGGCGTTTCGAGTGGGGATCTGATCGGCTCCTGGAGCCTGAGTTTTTCGGACATCGCGTTCGTGACCGGCAAAGCGGAGACGGCACGACTGGGATTGGCGGTTCAGCTTAGATTTTTCGCCGGGCATGGCTTCTTTGTGCCGGATCATGCGTCGATACCCTCCGACGGTGTCTTGTATCTGGCGGAGCAACTTGGTCTCGATGCCAAATCCGTGAACCACTATGATTTTTCCGGGCGCACCGCCCGCCGGCATTGCGCGGAGATTTTGCGGCATCTCGGGTTCCGCCGTATGACGCAGACGGATCGCAGGGCGTTGTCGAGGTGGATTTCCGACGATCTTTGTGCGGGCGGGCAGCCGATCAATGCCATGCTCGAGCATGTTTTCCTGTGGTGCCGCGACCGCCGTATCTATGGGCCGTCGCGCAAGGAGCTGGAACGCCTCGTCCGTTCGCAACGACACCTCTATCTGGAGGCCCTGTTGGCCCGAGTCCGCGATCGGCTTGCGCCGGATGCGGTCGCCTTGCTGGAAGCCTCGCTCGCCGATCCCGATGGCCCGACCGGCTTCAACACGATGAAGGGGGATGCAGGTCAGGCGACGCTCGAAAACATTCTTGGCGTGACCGCCAAACTCGCCTTTATCCAACGGCTTGCTCTTCCCCGAGATTTCCTATCGGTCACGGGCAAGGCATGGGTCGATCAGATCGTTCGCCGGGTTGCCGGCGAGAAAGCCTCGGAGATGCGCCGGCATGTACCGGCGCGCCAGCTCGGGCTCTATGCCGTTTATCTGATGGCGCGGGAAGCTCAGCTTACGGATGCGATGGTCGACCTGCTGATCGAGACGGTCCATAAGATCGGATCGCGCTCGAAACGCAAGGTGGTGGGCGATATCGCGAAAGACATCGAGCGGGTCTATGGCAAGGAGCGACTCCTGGTCGAGATTGCCAGCGCTTCGATCGACGATCCATCCGGGCGCATCTGCGATGTCATTTTCCCAATCGCCGGCAAGGACAAACTGGCGGCGATCATCAAGGAAAGCCAGGCAAAGGGCGCCTTGGATCGGCGGATCTACAAGGTGATGCGGAGGTCATGGGCCAATCATTATCGCCGTATGCTGCCAAGCCTGCTTTCGGCACTGGAGTTCCGGTCGAACAACGCCGTGTGGCGTCCGGTGCTGGCGGCCCTGGACTGGATCAGAAGCAAAGTGGATGATGGATGCCGCTACGTGCCGCCGCACGCAGTGCCGGTCGACGAGGTCATTCCGGCGAGATGGCGCAGTTCCGTCATTGATGAAGAGGGGCGCGTAAACCGGATCAGTTATGAGCTTTGTGTCCTCGCGCAACTGCGCGATCGCATCCGTTCTAAGGAAATCTGGGTTGTCGGGGCGGACCGATACCGCAATCCCGATGACGATCTTCCCAAGGACTTCGATGCGCGGCGAGAAGCATATTACACAGGATTGAACCTGACGGCGGATGCGCGTGCATTTTCAAGCGCCATCCGGGAAGAGCTTGCTCAGGAACTGTTGCTCCTCAATGCCAATATTCCCCGGAACGACAAGGTTCGGCTGCTGTGGCGCGGCGAGAACCGTATATCTCTCACCCCGTTCAAACCCTTGCCCGAACCCAGGGGTCTCGCCTCGATCAAGACCGAGATCGGCCAACGCTGGCCGATGACCGGGCTGCTCGACGTACTGAAGGAGGCTGCCCTTGATACGGGACTTCTCGAAGCGTTCGAAACATCGGCCTCGCGTGTTGCACTGCCGAAAACCGCGCTGGATCAACGTCTCCTGCTATGCCTCTACGGCCTGGGAACGAATGCCGGGCTCAAGCGGATCGCCGGCGCCACCCCCGATGTCAGCTATGAAGAGCTGCTGCATGTCCATCGCCGCTTCGTTCATGCCGCGGCGCTCAAGGAGGCGTGTGCCAGGGTTGCGAATGCGACCCTGGCAATCCGCAATGCTGCAGTCTGGGGGGACGCCGGCACGGCCTGTGCGTCAGATTCCACAAAGTTCGGAGCCTGGGATCGCAACCTGATGACGGAATGGCATGCGCGTTATGGTGGACGGGGCGTCATGATCTACTGGCATGTCGAACGACGCGCGACATGCGTCTATTCCCAGCTCAAGCGCTGCTCTTCCTCCGAGGTCGCCTCCATGATCGAGGGCGTGCTGCGCCATTGCACCGACATGGAAATCCAGCGACAATATGTTGATAGTCATGGCCAAAGCGCGGTTGGCTTTGCATTTTGCCGGCTTCTCGGATTTGAGCTTGCACCCCGCCTGAAAGCGATCGCTCGCCAGAAGCTGGCTCTTCCCGATGTCGGCATGCGAACGCGGCTTCCCCACTTGCAGCCGATCCTCTCCAGTCCGATCAACTGGGATGAGATCGAGCAGCAATATGACGAGATGGTCAAATATGCAGCCGCGATGCAGACAAAAACCGCCGACCCGGAGGCGATCCTGCGCCGGTTTAGCCGCTCCGAGGTGATGCACCCGACCTACAAGGCGTTGAGTGAGCTGGGCCGCGCGGTCAAGACGATCTTCCTGTGCCGGTATCTGCGCGAGGAGTCCTTCCGCCGCGAAATTCATGAAGGCCTGAATGTCGTTGAAAACTGGAACAGTGCCAATGGGTTCGTTTTCTTCGGCAAGGGCGGCGAGATCGCCACTAACCGCATCGATGAGCAGCAGCTCTCGGTCCTGGCGCTACATTTGCTGCAAGCGTCGCTTGTCTATGTGAACACCCGAATGCTTCAGAGCGTGCTGGTGGAACCGAAATGGACGGGCCGGATGACGCCGGATGATTATCGCGGCCTCACACCGCTGATTTACAGCCACGTCAATCCTTATGGCCGCTTCGACCTCGATCTGAATAGCCGGATCGATTTTGGGCGGCTTGCTGCCTGACCGGGGCCTTTCCGCTCGCACCATTTGGGTGCACCCGAACGTGACGATCGGAAGTGACATATACGACATGTCACAAAAGGGTGGTTCCGTCACCAATGTTACTGTACGAGGGCAAAGCCACCCTAATGTGACGGATTTGCCCATGACCCGCGTCGGCTACGCCCGCGTCAGCACCATCGACCAGGATCTCGACATCCAGGTTGCCCGGTTGAAGGCAGCGGGCTGTGAAATCCTCCGCTCCGAAACAGGCTCGGGCGCATCGCGCACTGGACGCACGGAGCTTGAGACGATCATGCAGTTCCTGCGCGCCGATGACGAACTCGTCGTCCTGCGTCTCGATCGGCTCGGTCGCTCCACACGCGATGTTCTCAATCTGGTTCATGAACTCGACCAGAAGGGAGCCTCATTGCGGGTGCTTGAGCCGGAGGTGACGACGGCCGGAAGCATGGGGCGGATGGTGATCACCATTCTGGGCATGGTCGCGGACATGGAACTGACGTTCATCAAGGACCGGCAGCGCGCCGGGATCGAGGCGGCGCGCGCCGAAGGCGTCTACAAAGGCCGGAAGAAAAACATCGATGACGATGAAATCCGACGCCGGATCACCGCCGGCGCGAGCAAGGCCAGCGTCGCGCGCGACCTCAAGATCTCAAGAATGACCGTCTATCGGGCGCTTGACGTCATTCCTTCAAGGATCGGGCTGCCGGAAAAGCCGCCTTCTGTCACCATCGCCCTGCATCTGACCATCGAGAACTTCAACAAGCATGGTCGTGGCAGAAAGCCCGCTCGCGAGCGCATTGAGGCGATGCTGGAGCGGGATTACCAGATGCAAAAGACCGGGAACTGCGATTACACGCTGACCGTCGCCTATGATCAGGGTGCCGATGGCGTCAGCCTCGATGATGAGATCGCATCTCTCCAGACAGAGATGTTCAACATCGCAGAGAGCTACAGGTGCTCGATCGAGACCGATGTTTACGAGATTGGAGGACAAGAGCGAGCCTGGTAGATCGCCATGTTCAATCTTTGTTCTTCAACATGGCCAAAATCGCAGCTTCGGGCCGACTGGGCCAAGCAGGGCGTCGAGCATAGCGCGCTGGTGTTGCCGCGCGATGCGCCGGCGTGGGCCACCGACCGTGAGCGCCTATGGAACACGGCCGAGCTGGCGGAGACGCGCAAGAACTCGACGGTGGCGCGCGAATATGAAATCGCGCTGCCCGCCGAGCTGTCGGCCGACGCGCGCCGCGAGCTGGCCTTCGGCCTCGCGCGGGAAATCAGCGAGCGGCATGGGGTGGCGGTGGACGTGTCGATCCATGCACCTGGTCGCGAGGGCGACCAGCGCAATCACCATGCCCAC
>DAINAT010000178.1:0-4525 GCA_036733305.1 Hyphomonadaceae bacterium | reverse complement strand
GGCCCGCGGGGCGGTAGATTCTGGGAGGCTCCGTCCCCCAAGTTGGGGGCGCAGGCGGTTGAAATCATGCGGGATGGTTTTTGGCTGTCCTGCAGTTTGGGGCCGCTCGATCCCCCATTCTCGCATCACCACGACTTGTCATCCCGGAAGCGCGTAGCGCTATCCGGGACCCATTGATGGGCTGTCGTGCTCTCGCAATGGGTCCCGGCTCCCCCCCCGGATAGCGCTCCGCGCTTCCGGGGTACGGCCGGGATGACAAGCGGTGGGTGTGGCCCTGGGTCCCGACTTTCGTCGGGAGGAGCGAGGCGAGGAACTGGTGGTGGTGGGGGTGGCTTCTGGGTTCCCGCTTTCGCGGGAATGACGATGGAGGGGGCCGTGGGTGGGGCGTGGTGTATCTTTGATGCACCCTGCGGGTTCGGGTTTTGGGTGTCCAAAACGCAAAGATGACAATCCCGGCGTCACCCCTTAAAGCCCTCGGCAAACACCGGAGTCGCCCATGATCCCCCGTTATGCCCGTCCTGAAATGGTCGCTATCTGGTCGCCCGAGACCCGGTATTCGATCTGGCTGGAGATCGAGACGCTGGCGGCTGAGGCGATGGCTGAACTGGGCCAGATCCCGGCGAATGTGCCCAAGGCTGTGCGTGAGCGCGGGGCGTTCAACGTCGACCGGATCGATGAGATCGAGCGTGAGGTGAAGCACGATGTCATCGCCTTCCTGACTTCGGTTGCGGAGCATGTTGGCGAGGAAGCGCGGTTCCTGCACCTCGGCATGACGTCGTCGGACGTGCTCGACACATGCCTCGCCGTGCAACTGCAGCGGGCATCCGATATTCTGCTGAAGGGCGTTGATCGCGTTCTGGCCGCGATCGAGAAGCGCGCGTTCGAGCACAAGCTGACGCCGACGATCGGGCGCAGCCATGGCATTCACGCCGAGCCGACGACGTTTGGCGTGAAGCTGGCCGGCTTCCATGCCGAGATGGCGCGTAACCGTACGCGCCTGCTGGCGGCGAAGGAAGAAATCGCGACCTGCGCCATTTCGGGCGCGGTTGGCACGTTCGCGAACATTGATCCGCGCATCGAGGAAATGGTTGCGGCGAAGCTGAACCTGGCTGTCGAGCCGGTGTCGACGCAGGTGATCCCGCGCGATCGTCATGCGGCGTACTTTGCGGCGCTGGGCGTCATCGCCTCGACGATCGAGCGCATCGCTACCGAGATCCGCCATCTGCAGCGCACCGAAGTGCTGGAAGCCGAGGAGTATTTCTCGGAAGGCCAGAAAGGCTCGTCGGCCATGCCGCACAAGCGCAATCCGGTGCTGACGGAAAACCTTACCGGCCTTGCGCGTCTGGTGCGTTCGTCGGTGGTGCCGGCGATGGAGAACGTGGCGCTGTGGCATGAGCGCGATATTTCGCACTCGTCGGTCGAGCGTGGCATCGGGCCGGACGCGACCATCCATCTGGACTTCGCGTTGAACCGTCTGGCCGGCGTGATCGAGAACCTGCTGATCTATCCGGAGAACATGCTCGCCAACCTCAACAAGCTGGGTGGTTTGCATAACTCCCAGCGCGTGTTGCTGGCGCTGGTGGAGAAGGGCGCGAGCCGCGAGGACGCGTATCGCATGGTCCAGCGCAACGCGATGAAGGTGTGGCGCGATGCGAACCGGAAGGAAGGCGACTTCCTCAACAACCTGACCGGTGATGCCGACGTGTCGAAACTGCTGACCGCCGCAGAGCTCGGCGAGATGTTCGACCTTGGTTACCACTTCAAGGGCGTGGATGTGATCTTCAAGCGCGTGTTCGGCCGGGCCTGAACCCAGCGAGCTGAAGTCGGGGAAGGCTTGCTGGTCTTTCTGTGAAAAGCTGCCTAGCCTCCCATGCGGAGGGGGGCAGGAAGGAGGCCGGTATGCCGGGCTACTTTGCGTGGACGCCCAAGAGTGCGCTCCCTGAGCCTCGATCCGTTCTCGCGCCTGTTGCTGGCCCAGCCCTGGTTTTCGGGGTGGTTCTGGCTGCCTGTCTGGCGGGAATTCTGTTGCGGCCGCCGGGGCTTCTCAGCTCCTTCTGGACGGCGAATGCTGTTCTGCTTGGCCTCCTGCTGCATCGTCCGGCGCTGGCCACGACGGTGGGATGGATCGCCGCGGTCTGTGGGTATCTGGCGGCTGACCTGTTGACCGGCAGCACGCTGTTCAAGACCTCGCTGCTCACCACCGGCAATATTGTGGGCGTGTTTGTCGCCTTCGCGCTCTTCAGACGCGTGGGTTTTGAAGACGTTCAGCTTTCCCGTCCGCATTCGGTGGGCCAGCTGTTGCTGTTCACGTTGGTCGGATCGCTGGCTGCGGGCGTGGTTGGTACTGTCGCCAATCCACTTCTTTTCAATGGCGGGCCTATCCAGGGTTTTGGCTTCTGGCTGGTCACCGAGTTCGCCAACTACATTGCGATCCTGCCGATCGTTCTCGTCGCGCCGGGGTTTCGCGATGGGGTGGGCGCTGTCGGCGCGCCTGATGCGGTTCGCGGCTTCAGTTTCATACGGCTGGCCCCGGCCCTGGCATGTCTCGCGTCTCTGGCAGTGGCCACGACGGTGGGGGGTGTTAGCGCGCTGGCCGTCCCTGTGCCGGCGCTGGTGTGGTGCGCCCTGAGCTATGGCGTGCCGCTGACCACGCTGTTGTCCTTCGCTTTCGCTGTGTGGGCGCTGGTTTTGCCGGTGTTTGGCGTGATCCCGGACCCCGCGATGTATGGCGGGCACCATGAGCTGATCGCGCTGCGTGCGGGTGTCTCGCTGATTGCGCTGACGCCTGTTGTGATTGCCTCCGCCATGACATCCCGCGCGGCGGCGTTGCGGGAAGCCGAGGAGGCGCGTCAGGCGGCGGAGGATGCGATGTCCGCTCGCTCGTTGCTGCTTGCGGCGATGGCGCACGAATTGAGGACGCCGCTGAATGCGATTGTCGGCCTGTCCACCATCCTTGAGATGAAGCCGCCGCTCGGCGTCGAGAAGCCCGAACATCGTGAGCATGCGACCCAGATTCACCTGGGCGGCCTGCATCTGGCCGAGCTGGTTACCGATCTGCTCGACACTGCACGGGTCGAAGCTGGCGAGATCGAGCTGGCGATGCAGCAGGTCGGCAGCCGGGCAACTATCGAACAGTCCCTGCGCCTCGTGACGGGGATCGCGATGCAAGCAAAGGTGCGGTTTGACCTCGCCGGCGAGGATTGGCCGGACGTGATCGCCGACGCGCGGGCCATCATGCAGGTGATGATCAATCTTCTGTCGAACGCGGTGAAGTTCTCGCCGCGCGGCGGGTCCGTTGTGATCTCGGCGCACCGGGCCGGGGAGAGGCTGGTTCTGAGCGTGAAGGATTCGGGCCCCGGGATCGCGCCGGCAGATCTCGCGCGTCTTGGTCGTCCCTATGCGCAGACGACAGCCGGGAAGGCGCGATCGCAGAGCAGCGGCCTTGGCCTCTCGCTGTCAAAGGACCTTATCCGGAAGCACGGTGGCGAGCTGCAGCTGCAGAGCACCCTGGGTGATGGGATGACGGTGACGTTTGATCTGGCTGTAGCCTGATTGCAAAAAATTGGGCCGGAGCCCCCTCCGGGTCTCCGGCCCAAGGGCCATGATGGCGGAGCAAGCAGTCGCGGAAACGCTGACCGCTGCTCTCGACCAGACCCGCCTGGCGCCACCGAGGGGCTTGGGGCGCTGTGCTGCCCGGTGGGAGGGCAGCGTGTGGTAAAGCCTGGTCTGATCCAGACCGGCGGAGGCCGGTCTTCATGGGTCACACTGACGCTGGCGCGTTAAAGAACGGGCTGCCGATAGTAACGATGTTTGGCGGTTGGATTTACCAAGCCGGCCGGCGCCGAGGCGCTGGCGGTAAGCGGTATGTATGAAACGGGCCGGAAATCGCTGGTCTGACTGAGGCGGTTTTGGTGAACGAAAGCGCCGCCGGGTTGAGCCGGCGGCGCGATAAAATTCGTTTGCGAGAAAAGGCTCACCCCGGAGGGATGGGCCTACTTCTTCTCGGTTTTGACCTGTTCGACGGCCACGTCCATCAGCTCGGTCATCTGACGCTGGAGCTGGTGGTCGGTGATGGCGACGCCTGCGGCGTCCAAATCGCCTTTCACCTTGCGGAACACGTCCTCGTCGCCGGGGGCTTCAAAGTCCGATTTCACGACTTCGACGGCGTAGGCGGAGGCGGCTTCGCCCGATTTACCGAGCTTTTCGGCGGCCCAGAGGCCCAACAGCTTGTTTCGACGAGCATTTGCCTTGAAGCGCAGCTCCTGATCGAGAGCGAATTTGCCCTCTTCAGCCCGTTCACGTTTGTCGAAACCGCTCACTATTGTCTCCCTCACGTCGCTTGCGTCTGGCGCATCAGCGCTCGATATAGCCCCTTGAAGGGCCCAAAAACACCCCCGCGACGACGCCATAGAGGACGAGCGTCACGGGATGGTCTAAGAGGGCCTCTTCCTACACGAGTCGGGGCGGGGCAAGCCGTTTTCCGGCCAGGAGACGAAGTTATGGTCAAGCGCCGGAAGATCTACGA
>DAINAT010000177.1:0-4573 GCA_036733305.1 Hyphomonadaceae bacterium | reverse complement strand
CCGCAAGCGCACGGTCGAGAAGCGCCACATGCCGGGCTATGTGCTCGTGAAGATGAAGATGACGGACGAGGCGTATCACCTCGTCAAGAACACGCCGAAGGTCACCGGCTTCCTGGGCGCAGAAGGCGGCAAGAAGCCCCTGCCGGTCCCGCAATCGGAAGTCGATCGCATCCTCGGCAAGATCGAGAGCGGCACTGTGGAGCGCGCGCGCCCCCGCATGCAGTTCGAGATCGGCGAGAAGATCAAGGTCAACGAAGGTCCGTTCGCGGGCTTCGAGGGCGCTGTGGACTCGATCGACGAGTCGACGGGCCGTCTCAAAGTTACTGTTACGATCTTCGGGCGCTCGACGCCGGTGGATCTGGAATACGGTCAGGTCGACAAGATCTGATCTATCGGCCGCCGGAACGTCTCCGGCAAAGCGCGTGGAAGGTTAGCCGCCGTACCACGCATTCCCAGGCTGGAGGCTCCGCAAGGAGCTGAAGGCCGCATTCGCACGTGAGGGAAACATGGCGAAGAAACTGTTGGGGAGCCTGAAGCTTCAGGTTCCCGCCGGAGCGGCAAACCCGTCTCCTCCGATCGGCCCCGCTCTCGGTCAGCGCGGCATCAACATCATGGAATTCTGCAAGGCGTTCAACGCCCGTACGGCGCAGGAACAGAAGGGCACGCCCCTTCCCGTGGTGATCACGTACTACCAGGACAAGTCGTTCACCTTCGAGATCAAGTCGCCGCCGGCGTCTTACTTCCTGAAGCAAGCGGCCAAGATCCAGTCCGGCTCGAAGCTGCCGGGCCGCGACAACGCTGGTACGGTCACGATGGACCAGTGCCGCGAGATCGCGAAGAAGAAGCTCAAGGACCTGAACACGGATGACGTGGATCAGGGCGCAAAGATCATCGCCGGCTCCGCCCGCGCGATGGGCCTCACGGTCACGGAGGCTTAATCACATGGCACTCGGAAAACGCACGACCGCTGCGCGCAAAGCCGTCGACCCGACCAAGTCGTACAAGGTCACCGACGCAGTGAAGATCGTCAAAGGCAACGCGAAAGCGAAGTTCGACGAAACGATCGAGATCGCCGTGAACCTCGGCATCGACCCGAAGCAGGCGGACCAGAACGTCCGCGGCGTCGTGAACCTGCCGGCCGGCACCGGCCGTACGGTTCGCGTGGCTGTCTTCGCTCGCGACAAGAAGGCTGAAGAGGCGAAAGCCGCTGGCGCCGACATCGTGGGCGCGGAAGACCTGTTCGAAATCGTCAACGGCGGCAAGATCGACTTCGATCGCGTCATCGCTACGCCGGACATGATGGGCCTCGTCGGCCGTCTCGGTAAGGTGCTCGGCCCGAAGGGCATGATGCCGAACCCGAAGGTTGGCTCGGTTACGCCGAACGTCGCCCAGGCTGTCAAAGACGCCAAAGGCGGTTCGGTCGAGTTCCGCGCAGAGAAAACGGGCATCATCCACGCTGGCGTGGGCAAAGCCTCGTTCTCGGAAGCTGATCTCGAGAAGAACGTCCGCGCCTTCGTGGGCGCTCTCGTGAAGGCTCGTCCGTCGGGCGCGAAAGGCACGTACGTCAAGAAGATCGCGATCTCCTCGACGATGGGCCCGGGCGTGTCTGTCGACGTGAACGACCTCTCGCAGGTTGCCGCGAACTAAGGTTCGCCGGACTGACGACTGATGTAATGAAGAGGGGCCGGTGGAGTGATCCGCCGGCCCCTTGCTTTTGCGGTCATGCCTGTCGCTGTCACGCGTGCGTTGGTTGCCGGAAATCGGAACATCGGGCAGGTTCATGCCAGCGGGTGGGGAAGCTCCGCTAGGGGCATGCGTGGCATGGCGGGCGAAATCTTCATCAGCTATCGGCGCGCCGATCAGGCCAAGGCGGAGCTGCTGTATCGCTTGCTGAAAGAGCGCGGCGTCGAGGCGTGGTATGACGCGCTGCTGGGGGCAGGGGAGGATTGGCGCACGGCGACGGCTGGTGCGCTGGAGAAGGCGCCGATCTTTGTGCTGCTGTTCTCGCAGGCGGCATCGGAAAGCACCGACATCGCCAAGGAGCTGGCGGCGGCGACGCTGGAGAAGAAGCTCGTTGTTCCGGTGCGGATCGAGAATATCCGGCCGAAAGGCGCGTTTCTGTATGAGCTGGCAAGCCGCAACTGGGTGGATGCCTACGACGACACGGAAGCGAAGTTAGCAAAGCTTGCGGATGATCTTGCGGCGCTGGTGAAGGGTGGGCCGAGGGCTGAAGCGGCTGCGGCGAGCCTGGGGGCAACGGCGCAGGCAGCGCTGGCCAAGCCGAAATCGTTCTGGACGAAGCGCACGGCAGTAATCGGTGCAGTGGTTGCGGCGGCGGTTGTCGTGGTGGCGGGTGGGGCGTTCCTGCTGCGGCCGGGGAGTGGGGCGGCTCAGGCGGGCGGTTATCGCACGGCGTTCTTCGGCTTTACGCCGACAGGTGATGATCCGGCGGTGGTGAGCGCGGCCGGCATTGCGACGGAAGAAACCTTCCGTCTGCTCAATCTTTTGAAGGTCGATGTGATATCGCGCACCGAGACCGAAGCGGCCCACAATGGCGCGGCGCTTGAACGCGCTGACGAACTTGGCGCGAGCTTCGCGTTGAGCGGCGATATCCGGCGCGAAGGCGATCTGTTGAAGTCGACTGTCCGTGTCATGGACGTGTCGACCCGGACAATGATTGGGCAGATCGCTCTGCAAAGGCGCGCGGATAAGCCTAGCCAGATTGCCTACACGGCGGGGTCCGCGTCGGCGCGCATGATTGGCTGCATCGAAGCCTATATCGCCCGTGACGATGCGGCGACGCTGAATGCCGAAGCGTTTGCTTTGATGGGACGGGCCTGCGCGACAGATCTGAATGATGCGTCGACCAGCTATCGCGAGCTCATGCAGAAGCGGCCGAAGAACTCGCTGGCGCCGGCGCACCTGGCCGACTCGCTGATGTGGCGGCTTCCGCAACTGCCGCAGGCGCAACGTCCGGCAGCGATTGTTGAAGCCGAGGCGGCAGTCAAACGCGCTGAGGAGATGGCCCCGGATAGCTATGCGACAGCACTCGCGCGCGTGGCGTTCGCGGTTGTTCAGAAAGAGCCGCCGCTTGCCTGGCTGCCGCGGCTGGAAGAGGTGCTGGCGCGTGCGCCCAAGCCGGACGAGGCGCTGATGTTTGCGCGAGCCAGCGGAACGGCCGGCCAGCAGGTGATGGAGCTGGGCCGGATCAAAGATGCGGCCCGCTATTTCTCGCAAGCGGTGATCAACGATCCGACCTATCCCAATCTTGAATACTATCGTTCAGTCGCACAGGCAGCTTCCGGGCAGTTCGGCGCCAAGGACAGCCTGGATCGGTTGGTCGAGACGCGTGCGGTCGGGTATTCGTGGGAGATCGCGCTGACGGCTGCTATCTTCCTCAATGCGACAGACCCGGAGATCGTGTTCGCCGCGGCGCCCGCGGATGTGAAAGATGTCATCCCCTGTTATCGCGACCTGATTGCGTCGCTGAAGGCGACGGACAAACAGGCGCGTCTGGCGGGCGCCAAACGGGCGGACGTTTGCCTGACTGCGTTTGATAGCCCGCACGTGAACATCCAGGCGCAGTCGATGCTTGGCGACCTTGATCGCGCCTTCGAGATCTTTGACCGGCCGGACTTCACCGTCTTCATGTGGAACTACTGGTCGCCGATCTTCCTGCCGTCGACCAAGGCCATGCGCGCTGATCCGCGCTTCCTGACGGTGGCGCAGAAGCTGGGCTTCGTTGACTACTGGAAGCAGACGAAGACGCAGCCGGATGTGTGTGAGACGGCCGAGGAGCGGGATTTTCCGGTGTGTGTTGCGCTGCGCGAGGGTGGCTGATGTCCGACGAGTTGCCACCGGCAAGGAAGGCGCGGGTGGTCGCGTATGTGATCGGCGCTTTTGTGGTGCTGGGGCTCGTAGTCCTGATCAGCCTGCAGATTCTGTCGCCATAGGGCGGGGACGGCCGGCCTTGGTGGGCAGGCAATCGGGGGCGTCGTCTGGAAAGGTCGCGGGAGCCATTCCGAGTGGGCGAGCAGGTGTGCCGGCGCTGGGGCGGGCATATGGCCGAGGGCAGGGTAGCCGAGGTGTTCCGGGGCTGATTGCTGCCTTTGGGGCAGGGCGAGGGGTATCCCAGAGGTTCGGCCAGGGGCGGGAATGGGCGAGAAGGCTTGAAGCGGGGATGCTATTTCCCTATTTCCGGGCTCTGAGGGTTCGTTTCCCCTTCGAAATCAGGCCATTTTAACTGGCCGGATCACCATTTGGGAAAAAAGCAAGGGCCCGCTTGCAACAAAGCTGGTGGGCAGCTATACGGACCCTCTGAGCGGCAGATTCGTTAACACGAGCCTGCCGTTTCTCGTCCAAGATTGCAGGTGGAGCAAGGCGTACAAAACCAGCTAACTATCTGGTTTTGCTCCTCAATTTCCTGCATGAGACGGGTGTGACGGGACAGGGTGCGTAGTTGGCGGGTGCGCTAACGACGACACCCTTGAGTTCGTTTCCGCCCTAGGACGGGGGCACGTTGGTCATGCGGACCGCGAGCCCTCTCCGTACCGGCCGGTAGCCTCTCATGGCT
>DAINAT010000176.1:0-4605 GCA_036733305.1 Hyphomonadaceae bacterium | reverse complement strand
AGTTTCATCAGGCCTGCCCTTCCTTGGCGCGAAGACCAGCAGGCGACGGAGCGCCTTTGTTGTCCTTGGCCTTCACTGCATCACGAATTTCGACCCAGCTGTTTTCAGCGCCGGGGACGGCGCCTTTCACGAGGATCAGACCACGCGCGGCGTCCGTACGGACGATCTCGATGTTCTGGGTGGTGACGCGCTCCATGCCCAGGTGGCCGGCCATTTTCTTGCCTTTGAAGACGCGACCCGGGTCTTGGCGTTGACCGGTCGAACCATGCGAGCGGTGCGAAACCGAGACACCGTGCGAGGCTTCGAGACCGCCGAAGTTCCAACGCTTCATGGCGCCGGCGAAGCCTTTGCCTTTGGTGATGCCGACGACGTCGACCTTCTGACCGGCAACGAAGTGATCAGCACTGATTTCAGCGCCGACTTCGAGAAGCATGTCAGCGGGAACGCGGAATTCACGGATGACAGCTTTGGGCTCAACCGAGGCCTTGGCGAACTGGCCGCGCAGCGACTGGTTCACGTTCTTGGCCTTGCGGGCGCCAGCGCCGAGTACGACAGCAGTGTAGCCGTCGTTGGCTTTGCGCGTGCCGGTCTTTTCGCCCTTCTTGAGGACGTCAACTTCACGCTCTTCGTCTTTCTTTACGCCGACGACTTGGCAGCCTTCGAGCGAGAGGACGGTGACCGGAATGTGAGCGCCATCAGCGCCGAACACGCGGGTCATACCGATCTTTTTGGCGACGACTCCAGTACGCATTAGCCGTTCCCCAGCTTGATCTCGACGGCGACGCCGGCGGACAGATCGAGTTTCATGAGGGCGTCGACCGTCTGCGGGGTCGGGTCGACGATGTCGAGCACGCGCTTGTGCGTACGGATTTCGAACTGCTCGCGCGACTTCTTGTCGATGTGGGGCGAACGGTTGACGGTGAATTTTTCAATGCGGGTCGGCAGCGGCACCGGGCCGCGCACCTGGGCGCCCGTACGCTTCGCGGTCGACACGATTTCGCGCGCCGACATGTCGAGCGCCCGATGGTCGAAGGCTTTGAGCCTGATACGGATATTCTGTTGTGCCATCGGTCCACCGAAACAGCGTGAAAGCAGCCAGACCCGGGACACTTCCCCGGCAGGCCGCCGCACTCGTTGAGTTTTTCCTTTTGTCTCAGCGTCTTGCGTTTATTCAGGACGAACCGGAATACGGCCAAGGCGGCTTGAAACGAGCCGGGGTATTAGGCCGGTGGTTTAAACACGTCAAGCACTGGATTGCCCCGCGCTGTCGCAGGGGAGCAGTTTTCTTCTAACCACCTGATTTACCAGTATATTACTGTGTAGAGAGCCCTAATACGGCCCGGCAAATTGACCCGAGAGAATGATGGTTTTGGCGATAATCCCGCTTCAACGCTGCGCCAACTGCGGGATTCTCGGATCTGCCTGGTAAGACTCGAAGGCCGAGTCGTCCGGAAAAACGACGATATGGACCTCATCGGGCGAATTCTCACCCTCCCCGCGAATCCGGATGGCGTGATCGATACGCCCACCATGACTGGCCATGATCGTTGCCGCTTCCCGTTCGAAAGCTGCGAACGCCGCCTCCTGGCCGGGATGTATCCAGAGGCTGACGATCCGGACCATTTCAGCCACCCGCCCCCTCCCCTACTTCGCCGGCTTTTGAAGCCGCTCCGTCTCCAGCGCCAGACGGGACGCATTGGCCTTGGCAGAGCCGCGTCGGCGGAGACTGATCCTGAGCCGATATAGCCCATTCCCTATCATCTGTAGCTGATTTCGATCCGACGACTCGCGGTCGCTTCCCCCCACATGCTCCGGCTTGTTCCCAAGCAGGGATTCGAGCGGCTTCTCCCGCGCAACCGGGGGATCGAGCTGATAGATCCGGAAAGCTGGACCCGCCCGCGACCCCAGCTCCGCATCCGGCGTCTGAAAGTAACCGCCATCCAGGGCCGCCAGCGCGAGCTGCGCCCCTTCCCGCGAATACAGGAAGGATGCAGCCCCGAACGTCATGTTTTTGGGAACGACCAGCTTGTGGCCAGTCGACAAACGGACCGGCGAATCCGCCAGCACACCGCGCTTGCGCCATTCGAGCCGCACAAGATGCCAACCCGCCGCCTCCGCGATCACCGCTTCGACCGCATCGCGAAAGCCATCAAGCAGCTCGGCGTCATCCTCGAGAATTACACCGAACGCATCACCCGCATCGACGAGAATTCGCAAAGCCCGGCGATGGCTTTCGACGCACCCTATCTCGGCCGGATTCAGCTGCTTCCCGGCAAGCATCCGCCGGGTGGCGCTATACGTGGTCGGCAACTTGCCGATATCGCGTTTGCCATCAAAGCCAGAAACGCGCTCGGCGACGACGCCAGCTTTCGCGATCTCAGCTTCAACCTCCGCGCGCCGATCCGCGCTGCGATCGAGGTTGATATACAGGCACCGGAAGCCCTGCCCTGTCATGTGGTCCTGCCTCGGCGATTGATTCCGAACCATACCTGACTGCGAACTGTCGCAAGAGTTTGCCGTCAGCAAGCGCCTTAGCGGAAAAGCGCCATAGCTAAACAGCGAAAGGGCGTCAGGTTTCCCCAACGCCCCTTCTAGTGTTCAGTCAAAGAGGTCGAGAACTACTCGACGATCTTCGCCACGACGCCCGAACCAACCGTGCGGCCGCCTTCGCGAATGGCGAAGCGCTGCTTCTCTTCGAGAGCGATCGGAGCGATCAGCGAGACGACGAGTTTCACGTTGTCGCCAGGCATAACCATCTCGGTGCCGGCCGGCAGTTCCACGATGCCCGTCACGTCGGTCGTGCGGAAGTAGAACTGCGGGCGGTAGTTGGCGAAGAACGGCGTGTGACGGCCACCTTCGTCTTTGTTGAGGACGTACACCTCAGCTTCGAACTTCTTGTGCGGCTTGACCGAGTTCGGCTTGCACAGCACTTGGCCACGCTCGACTTGCTCGCGATCGATACCGCGGACGAGGATGCCGACGTTGTCGCCAGCCTGGCCCTGATCGAGCAGCTTGCGGAACATTTCGACGCCCGTGCAGGTCGTTTTCTGCGTGTCGCGGATGCCGACGATTTCGATCTCGTCGCCGACCTTCACGATACCACGGTCAACCTTGCCGGTGACGACGGTGCCGCGACCCGAGATCGAGAACACGTCTTCGATAGCCATCAGGAACGGCTGGTCGAGCGGACGCTCCGGGGTCGGGATGTTGGCGTCGACGGCTTCCATCAGCTTCATGATGGCTTGTTCGCCGATTTCCGGATCACGGCCTTCGACAGCAGCCAGGGCCGAGCCCGGGATGATGGCAATGGTGTCGCCCGGGAAGTTGTACGACGACAGCAGTTCGCGAACTTCGAGTTCAACGAGCTCGAGGAGTTCTTTGTCGTCGACCATGTCGACTTTGTTCAGGAAGACCACGAGAGCCGGAACGCCGACCTGACGGGCGAGCAGGATGTGCTCGCGCGTTTGCGGCATCGGGCCGTCAGCAGCCGACACAACCAGGATACCGCCGTCCATCTGCGCGGCGCCGGTGATCATGTTCTTCACGTAGTCGGCGTGTCCCGGGCAGTCGACGTGAGCGTAGTGACGGGCAGCCGTCTCGTACTCGACGTGAGCCGTGTTGATCGTGATGCCACGAGCTTTTTCTTCCGGAGCAGCGTCGATCTCGTCGTATTTCTTGGCGGTCGCGCCGCCCGTTTTGGCGAGAACGATCGTGATCGCCGCCGTCAGCGTCGTCTTGCCGTGGTCGACGTGGCCAATCGTGCCAACGTTGACGTGCGGTTTGGTACGCGCGAATTTTTCCTTACCCATTTTCCTACTCCGTAAATTCGATCAGCGGGGGTTGGCCGCCAGTTTGGGCTTCATCAGCCGCTGAGTTTTTCAATCACTTCCTTCGCGACGGCGCCGGGCACCGCCTCGTAGTGGTCGAACTGCATCGTGTAGTTCGCCCTGCCCTGCGTCGAGGAGCGCAGGTTGTTAACGTATCCGAACATGTTGGCAAGCGGCACCATCGAGTTGATGACGGTGGCGTTGCCGCGCATTTCCTGGCCCAGGATCATGCCACGACGGGAGTTCAGGTCGCCGATGACGGTGCCGACGTAATCTTCCGGCGAAACGACTTCAACCTTCATCACCGGCTCAAGCAGTTTCATGCCGAGCTTTTCCGAGATCTCGCGGAACGCTGCGCGGGCCGCGATTTCGAAGGCGAGCACGCTCGAGTCGACGTCGTGGAAGGCGCCGTCCGTCAGCGTGACCTTGAAGTCGATGACCGGGAAGCCAGCCAGCGGGCCCGAGTTGAGAACCGACTTGAGGCCCTTCTCGACGCCCGGGATGTATTCCTTCGGAACCGAACCGCCGACGATTGCGCTTTCGAACACGAAGCCCGAACCCGGGGGCAGCGGCTCGAAGGTCAGCTTCACGCGCGCGAACTGGCCCGTGCCGCCGGACTGCTTCTTGTGCGTGTAGTCGATGTCGGCCGAACGACCGAGCGTTTCACGGTAGGCAACCTGCGGCGCGCCGATGTTCGCATCGACCTTGTAGGTACGACGCAGAATGTCGACTTTGATGTCGAGGTGAAGTTCGCCCATGCCTTTGAGGCGGGTCTGGC
>DAINAT010000175.1:0-4622 GCA_036733305.1 Hyphomonadaceae bacterium | reverse complement strand
GCCACATCAAGCGTCTGCGGAAGAAGTTCCGCGACCTCGACGACAACTTCGATGGCATCGAGACGCTGTACGGCGTGGGGTACCGCTATAAGGAAGCCTGAACCATCAACGGGCTTGCCGGGCGATCCGGCAGCGCGCAGGCGAGAGAAAGACGCAACAGCGAAGGCAGGCCGGGCGACCACGCCCCCCAAGCCGCGCCCGTTGCTGCTGTCTCCGATTGCCCGTCTCATTCTCGCATCGAACCTTGCGGGCCTGGTGATCCTGATCACCGGCGCGCTGGTGCTGAACGAGTTCCGCTCCAGCCTCGTCAACGCGCGCAAGGCCAGCCTCAGCGAGATGACGCAGCTCATCTCCTCCTTCATCACTGACAACGCGACCACGGACGACGCCCTCAACATCGTGAAGCTGTCGACCCAGCTTAAAGCGATCCCGCTGACCAGCGCGACGCGCATCCGGGTGCACGACGCGCAGGGCCAGCTCGTCGCCGATACCATGTTGCTCAAGGACGAGATCGAGCTGAAGGATCTGCCGCCGATCCGCGAACCCAGCCCGCTCGAACGCGCCTGGCTCGACGCCGTCCGCTTCGCCAACCGCACCTTCGATACCGTCAGCGCCACCGGCCGCCAGCCGATCGCGGAAGCGCGCTCGCTGGAAGAAGAAGTCGCGATGGCCCTGAGCGGCGGCACGGGCTTCTCCGAACGCTTCGGTGATCAGGCAGAGCGCCTTCTGTCTGTCACGATGCCGATCCAGAAGGTTTCGCGCGTCGTTGGCACCATCACTGTGGAAACCAGCGACGTAACGCAGATCATCGCCGATGAACGCGCCGCCCTCATTCCGCTGATCGTCGTCGCCGTGCTGGTTTCAATCATCACAGCTACTCTCCTCACCCTCGGCATCGCCCGTCCGCTCCGAAACCTCGCCCGCGCCTCCGACAAGGTGCGCACCGGCGCCACCGAACGCCTCGACCTCGGCAAGCTGCACAATCGCTCGGACGAGATCGGCGACCTCGCCCGCGCCATGGAAGCCATGACCGAAGCGCTCTACGTCCGCATTCAGGAGAACGAGCGCTTCGCCGCCGACGTGGCGCACGAGCTCAAGAACCCCCTCACCTCCATCCGCTCCGCGGTGGAAACTTCGCAAGCCGTGCAGGACCCCAAGGTCCGCGACCGCATGCGCGACGTCATCGCCCGCGACGTCGTCCGCCTCGACCGCCTGATCTCCGACATCTCGAACCTGTCGCGCCTCGAAGGCGAGATTGTCCGCGAGAAGCTGGTGCGCGTGGATCTACGCCGCCTGCTCGAGGACATCGTCTCAATCTATTCGGACACCCGCAAAGACACCGATGCCAATGTCACACTTGCAGTCTCACCGGGTGACTACAACGTGATGGGCCGCGACGGACCTCTCGCGCAGGTTGTCCGTAATCTTATCGAGAACGCCCGATCCTTCTCCCCGCCGGGCGGAACCGTGGCTGTCACATTGTCACGCCTGTCCTCGCCGCGGGGCCCCGCAGTTCGCGTGGTGGTGGAAGATCAGGGGCCTGGAATACCGCCGGACAAGCTGGAAAAGATCTTCCAGCGCTTTTACACGGACCGCCCGGTGGGCGCGAAGTTCGGAAATAATTCAGGTTTGGGGCTTTCTATTGTGCGTCAGATCACTGAAACGCATCGAGGCGCCGTGTGGGCGGAAAACCGCATGACTGACGGCAAAATCACCGGCGCCCGCTTTATCGTTGACCTGCCCCCAGCGCCGCTGGACATCTAAACGCTATTGACCCCGAAACAATCGAGTCCTCACCATGGGATGCTGGGATATGCGGGAGTATTTCCAATGATCGGTTTGGTCGTGGTTACGCACGGCCGGTTGGCCGAGGAGTTCATCGCCGCCGCAGAACATGTGGTTGGCCATCTGGACAATGCCAGCGCGGTTTCAATCGGACCTGACGACGACATGGAGATGCGCCGCAAGGAAATCATTGCGGCGGCGAAGGCATGCGACACCGGATCGGGCGTCGTCATCCTAACCGACATGTTCGGCGGCACCCCGTCGAACCTCGCCATCTCCGTCATGGGCGGCGCCAAGATCGAAGTGATCGCGGGCGTAAACCTGCCCATGCTGATCAAGCTGGCCGAAGTCCGCGCCAAGCTTCCCCTCGCCGAAGCGGCCCTCGCCGCGCAGGAAGCCGGCCGCAAATACATCTCGGTCGCCTCCGCCCTCCTGCAGCGTGCCTAGAGAACGCGACGCAGATGTCTGAGAAGTGGTCCCGCTCCGCCGAACTCGTGAACCAGCGTGGACTGCACGCACGCGCCTCCGCCGCCTTCGCCCGCGAGGCCGCCAAGTTCGATGCGAAAGTCACCGTCCGCTATGACGGCATGAGCGCCAGCGCCGCTTCGATCATGGACCTGCTGATGCTCGGCGCACGCGTCGGCCAGACTGTCGAGATCGACGCCGAAGGCAATGAAGCCCGCGAAGCACTCGAAGCCGTCTGCGACCTCATCGGCCGCAAGTTCGACGAGAAAGAATAGCGCCTTGGCGGCCTGAGCTAGCGCCCAGAGCTCGTCTGGTCGCCCGGACGGCTCAGCGGCCGCACCAGATCCACGAACGTCAGCTCGCCCGCCGGATTGATCTGTCCCGCCAGCCGCTTGAAGCCCGCAATGAACTCTGCGCGCGTCACCTGGCGATCAAGATCGATGTCGAACGTCATCGCATTCGCCATCACGTCGCCCGCCGCGCCCATGCGCGCCGCCCAGTCGGCCTGCTCGAAGCCGGTGATGAAGCCATCGCGGTTCTTGTCCGCAACATCGAAGGCCAGCGCCGCGCCCGCTTCGATCTCTTCAAACGTAATGACGCCGTCGAAATTCCTGTCGAAGCTCGCATAGATCAGCGCGCCCGGCGCAACGACCTTCACGCCCTCCGGCACACGCGCCACCGGCCCCGGCGTCGTGCCCGACACCCGGTCGATGCGATCGACCTGGGATGCCTGCTCTTGCGGATGCGGCTGCGGATCGGTTTGGGTCGGCCCCGGCAGAACGGGCGGAACTTGCGCGCCCTGAACCTGCGCCATGGCCGGAGCTGCGCCCCACGCCAACGTCACGCCCACCACCAAGCCCAGAGCCGCGCGCTTCATGTCTTCGCCCTTGTGTCTCTCACCCCGATGGGGCTGTCGCGTCTCTGCGGACGCCGGATCGCACTGTGGCGCGACTGCAACACCGCCCGCAATAGATCCTTGCAGCAGATGGGGTCCAAAACAGGGCAGGACGAGGCCCACACCTCAAAAGGCTCACAGCACAAAGTGCAAAATCATATAAGGATATCTTTATATGATTTGCCAGACCGCCCGCGTGTTGCTACAGCCCGCCCCACGATCCGGCCCATGCCCCGGACAAGCCCTTTTCCCGCAAGGAGTGCCGCGATGGCGTTCACCGATTACAAAGTTGCCGACCTCTCGCTCGCCGATTGGGGCCGCAAGGAGCTGACGATCGCCGAAACCGAAATGCCGGGCCTGATGGCCACGCGCGCGGAATACGGCAAGTCGCAACCGCTCAAGGGCGCGCGCATCACCGGCTCGCTCCACATGACCATCCAGACCGGCGTCCTGATCGAAACGCTGACGTCCCTCGGCGCCGACGTGCGCTGGGCCTCGTGCAACATCTTCTCGACGCAGGACCACGCCGCCGCCGCCATCGCCAAAGCCGGCATCCCGGTCTTCGCCATCAAGGGCGAAAACCTCGAAGAGTACTGGGACTACACCGACAAGATCTTCCAGTGGCCGAACGGCGAACTCACCAACATGATCCTCGACGATGGCGGCGACGCCACGATGTACATCCTCATCGGCGCACGCGTCGAAGCGGGTGAAACGTCCATCATCGAGAAGCCGGAATCCGAAGAAGAGATCTACTTCTTCGCCCAGATCAAGAAGCGCCTCGCCGCCTCGCCGGGCTGGTTCACCAAACAGCGCGCCGCCATCAAGGGCGTGACCGAGGAAACCACCACGGGCGTCAACCGCCTCTACCGCCTCGTCGAAAAAGGCCTGCTGCCCTTCCCGGCGATCAACGTGAACGACTCGGTCACCAAGTCGAAATTCGACAACAAGTACGGCTGCAAAGAGTCGCTCGTGGACGGCATCCGCCGCGCCACCGACACGATGATGGCCGGCAAGGTCGCTGTCGTCTGCGGCTACGGCGACGTCGGCAAAGGCTCGGCTGCTTCGCTGCAAGGCGCCGGCGCCCGCGTGAAGGTCACGGAAGTTGACCCGATCTGCGCGCTGCAGGCCTGCATGGACGGCTATGAAGTCGTCACGCTCGAAGACGTCGTCAAAACCGCCGACATCTTCATCACGACCACCGGCAACAAGGACATCATCCGCGTCGACCACATGCGCGACATGAAGGACATGGCCATCGTCGGCAACATTGGCCACTTCGACAACGAGATCCAGGTCGCCGGTCTCAAGAACTTCCAGTGGGACAACATCAAGCCGCAGGTCGACATGGTCACCTTCCCGGGCGGCAACCGCATGATCATCCTGTCGGAAGGCCGCCTGCTCAACCTCGGCAACGCGACGGGCCACCCGTCCTTCGTGATGTCGGCCTCGTTCACCAACCAGACGCTGGCCCAGA
>DAINAT010000174.1:0-4624 GCA_036733305.1 Hyphomonadaceae bacterium | reverse complement strand
CCAGCTCTTCGCGGATCGGATCGATCGGCGGGTTGGTCACCTGCGCGAAGTTCTGCTTGAAATAGTTGTAGAGCAGCTTCGGCTTGCGCGAGAGCACAGCGATCGGGGTGTCGACACCCATCGAGCCGATCGGGTCATCGCCATTGGCGGCCATCGGCTCGAGGAAGAACTGGATATCCTCCTGCGTGTAGCCGAAGGCCTGCTGGCGATCGAGCAGGCTGATCGAGTTGTCGCCCAGTTGCACGGGCGGTTCTTCCGGGTCGGAGAGTTCGGTCAGCTTGAACTGCATCTCGTGCAGCCAGTCATCATAGGGATGCTTGCTGGCGATCGCTTCCTTGATCTCTTCATCCTCGATGATGCGGCCCTGATCGAGATCGATCAGCAGCATCTTGCCGGGCTGCAGGCGCCATTTGCGGACGATCTTTTCTTCCGGGATCGGCAGCACGCCGGATTCCGACGCGAGCACGACGAGGTCGTCGTCTGTCACAATGAAGCGTGCCGGGCGCAGGCCGTTGCGGTCGAGCGTCGCGCCGATCTGGCGGCCGTCGGTGAAGGCGATAGCGGCCGGGCCATCCCACGGTTCCATCAGGGCGGCGTGGTATTCGTAGAAGGCGCGGCGCTTGGGGTCCATGTTCTGGTGGCCAGCCCAGGCTTCCGGGATCAGCATCATCATGGCGTGCGCAAGCGGATAACCGCCCGCGACCAGCAGTTCGAGCGCGTTGTCGAGACAGGCCGTGTCCGACTGGCCGTGCGGGATCAGCGGCCACATCTTGTCGAGGTCGGCGCCGAGGAGCGAGCTCTCCATCGAGCGGCGGCGCGCATACATCCAGTTCACGTTGCCGCGCACCGTGTTGATCTCGCCGTTATGGGCGATGAAGCGATACGGGTGCGCGAGGCGCCAGGACGGGAAGGTGTTGGTCGAGAAGCGCTGGTGGACGAGCGCAAGCGCGCTTTCGCACAGCGGGTTTGTCAGGTCGGTGTAGAAAGTGCCGACCTGGTTTGCGAGCAGCAGGCCCTTGTAGACGATCGTGCGCGTCGACAGCGACGGCATGTAGAATTCAGCGAGACCCGGCAGGTTCCGCTTGCGCGCGACTTCAGCCAGCGGGTTCTGCGTTTCCTTGCGGATCGCGAGCAGCTTGCGTTCGAACGCATCCTGACTCATCGCGGGCGAACCCTTGGCGATGACGGCCTGCTTGATGACCGGCATGGATTCGATCACGGCCTTGCCGATACCCGTGAGGTCGGTCGGCACGTCGCGCCAGCCGAGCAGGTTCTGCTTCGACTTCGCGAGGAAGTTCTCGAACTGCTTCATGGCGACGTCGCGCGCAGCTTCATCCTGCGGCAGGAAGCACATGGCGACGGCATAGGAGCCGGGCTCGGGCAGCTCGACCTTGGCGGTCTTGGCCCAATCGCGGAACAGCGCATCCGGAATCTGAATCAGAATCCCCGCGCCATCGCCCAGCAGGGGGTCGGCGCCCACGGCGCCGCGATGGTCGATGTTGAGAAGAATCTGGAGACCTTGCGCCACGATGGCGTTCGATTTTCGGCCCTTCACGTTGGCAATGAAGCCGACGCCACAGGCGTCGTGCTCGTTCCGGGGATCGTAAAGTCCCTGTGCCGGGGGAAGGCCCATATCCATGCGCAAAACTCGTCAGGTCACTAGTGGAAAGGAGCGCGTAGCAGGTAGGCACAGAATTTCAATCTCATAGCCCGTCCTGCATCACTAATTGCGTGGGAGAGCGGGAGCAGAGCCGACTTGAGCACGGGTCGGCCCCAAGCAAATCGCTTTCGGCCCTTTGCGCTCTCAAGACAATCGAAGCCGCGATGCGGGGGCCCGCCGCAAACTCTTGCCGCGTATCGCCGCTCGGGCAGAAATTCTGTCGAACAGCGATAGTCCTCAGCTTGCTACCGCTTCGTGCGCGTCTGGGGCGAGTGAGGGATTCTGGACAGCGAAGATGAGAATGACCCGCAACTGGGCGCGGTCGTTCGGGTCTTGTGCTCAATCGTACCGTCGAAGATCAGAAGCCTACGCCGGGTAGAGCTTTGCGTGGTCGGCTGCGTAGGGCGCGTAGCTTTCTTTCAGCGTGGCCTGATTGAGCAGCATGGTGGCGATCACTTCGCTGCCGCCCGGCTTATAGACGTAGGTGCGCGTCCAGTAGCTTTCGGTGCGGCGGCTGCCGGAGAGGGCGACGATCTCGCGCTCGATCTCATAGTCCTCGCCGACGAAGAGCGGACCTTTGATGAGGCGGATTTCCTGATCGGCAAAGAGGCCGACGGCAGGACCACGGATCTTCAGGCCATCCTGACGCGCCTGGTACATCAGAAGCACGCTGATCATTTCGAACGGAACGACCGGACGGCCCCATGGCGTGCTGGCCGTGTTGTACCAGGGCGAGGGTTCAGTGATCTTCCTGAGCTTGCCGGCGAGTGAGAAGGGATAGAGGTCGCCCATGTGCTGGTCTGCATCCATGCGGACGGCGATGCGGCCGGAGCGGTGGCCGACTTTCACGTCGCTGAGAATGACAGGCTGATCGAGCGGCGAGAGTTCGTTGAGGCGGATGTCGAGTGCTGTGGGTGGAGATTGTTCGCCGACAGAGGCGGTGCCTTTTAGGACTTCGGTGCCGTCGCGCTTGGTGGCCCAGATGCGGGCTGAATCAGCGCCGGGTTCGCGTTCGATGAAGGCGCGGACTTCTTCGCCTTCGGTGACCATGTTGCGGTAGTGCGCCGAGAGGCAACCTTCAGACAAGAAGCGTTCGCCCCAGATAGCTTCGCCCAGCGGCGCGAACTGGCTGAAATGGGTGGGGCCTTCGACGGGACCGGCCTTGAAGCCCAGCTTCTCGGCCATGGCGTCGTCATGGATCGAGAGGTGATTGTCGTAGGACTGCTCAAGCAGCATGTTGATCGGCTTCCGCCAGGGGCCGGCAAGCACCTGTCCGATGGTTTCAAGCGGGGTATCGAAAGCGCGGGTCATGAGCAGTCTCCTTGGGGGCCGACTATTGCAACCCCAAGCTGCGAATACCAGCGGTGATGGCGAATGATGCGGTTCGGGACTACATAAGGAGGCGAAGGAGACTTTTCATGGCCACTCCCATCCGGATCGACTTTGTTTCTGACGTTGCCTGCCCTTGGTGCGTGGTGGGGCTGAAGTCGCTACAGAAGGCGCTGGAGGCGGTGGGCGACAAGGTCGAGGTGGCGTTTCATTTCCAGCCGTTCGAGCTGAATCCGGATATGGTGGCTGAAGGCGAGAACACGGCAGAGCATGTGGCGCGCAAGTATGGCGCGAACCCGGAACGGTCTGCGGCTTCGCGCAATGCGTTGAAGCAACATGGCGATGCGCTGGGCTTCGATTTCGGGTTCAGGCCGGAGAGCCGTATCTGGAATACGTTCGATGCGCATCGACTGCTTCACTGGGCGGGGCTTGAGGGCAAACAGCTGGAGTTGAAGGAAGCGCTGTTCAAGGCGAACTTCACGGACCAGCAGGCGACGAGCGATCACGAGGTGCTGGCTTCGGCTGCGAAGGCGGCGGGGCTGGATGAGAAAAGGGCGCGCGAGATTTTGGCGTCGGACGAATTTGTCGATGAGGTTCGACGCGACGAAGGCCTGTGGCGCAATCGCGGGATCAGTGCGGTGCCGTCGGTGATCTTCAATCAGCGCTGGATGATCCAGGGCGGTCAGCCGCCGAAGGTTTTCGAGCAGGCGATCCGCCAGATCATCTCGGGTCAGGCTGAGGCGGCTCAGGGTTAAGGCGCCTGACATCAAGGCGTCAGGAAGAGCGTGCGTTCGCGGGCGCGGCGCTTGGCGAGCGCTTGCATGACGATGCCGTTCATGCGGTTCCACAACAGGAAGGCGTTTGCGGCGCCCGGGCGATCTTCGTCGTTGATGCGCTTGACGATGGATGAGCCGCGCGTCTTTCCGCTGCCGACATTGTAGCAAAAGGCTACCATGGCGCTGAACTCGTTGAGCGTCACCGGGATGGTCACGTAGCGCTCGATCGAACCTTCGCACCAGTGCAGGTCTTCGACGAGGAAGGCGTCGGCGACTTCTTCCGTGATCACGTCGTCTTCGCCTTCGAGCATCAGGTGGCCATAACCGATGAGCCAGAGGCCGCCGAGTTCGTAGGCTTCGAGCTGGAGCGTCTCTTCTTCCTTGATGATCTGAACAGCCGTGTGGTTCGTGTTGTATTCGGTGGGTAGCTTGTAGCTTGCCTGCGGCTCCAGCGCGTCGAGGAAGTTGACCGGCGCGGTGAGCGGCACGAGGGGGATGCCGTTGGCGGTGGGGATCGCGTCGGCTTCGACATCCGGGGCGAGGGGCGCTTTGACGGGCATCGCCGTTGTCGTGGCGGTGGTGGCGTCAGGGGCGCGGCTGCAGGCGGGGATGGCAAGGAGCGCTGCCGCGGTAGCGATGGCTGCAAGCTTCCTGGTCACGGCACGCCTCCCTCGCGTCGAGTCAGGGGAGACAAGCATAGCTGTCGGGGGAGTAAAGGGGGTGGCGGCAGCAGGGCGTGCGGGGGCGTTCTCGCAGGTGGCTGTGAGGCGGTAGGCAGTTGGCAATCGGCAGTAGATTGAGTTGAGCGGAGGTCCGCGCGTGCGCAGGCATCCGCGCGAAGACGCGCAGCCCCCTCCGT
>DAINAT010000173.1:0-4666 GCA_036733305.1 Hyphomonadaceae bacterium | reverse complement strand
TGGAGTTGGTGATCGGGTTCACGGTCACGCGGGTGAAGTCGATCTGGCTGTTCTCACGATCCATCTTGAAGACAGCCGCGTTTACGTTGATCGCGTCGCCAAGGTAGGCCTTCGCGCCGACTTCGTAGGATTTGACTTCTTCCGGGCCGAACGCGTCGTAGGTCAGCGAGCGCGAGCTGGCGCCGCCGGCGCGGTAGCCGGTCGAGTAGCGCGCATAGACGTTGAAGTCAGGCGTGAAGTCGAAAGCGGCGACGGCCACCGGGTCGAAACGCTCTTCGCTCTGGTCGAAGCGGAGGTTCGTGGCGGCGTTGTTGACCTTGTAGAGCCAGCCATTCTTCTCGTCCTTGGTCTGACGGCCGCCGACGGTGAGGTGGAGGCGGTCTTCGAGGATCGGCGGGGTCCAGGTCAGCTGGCCATAGACGCCGGTGCTTTCGGCGTAAGCGATCGAAGCGCGGTCAAGCGAGCGGCGGCCCGGGATGGTCGGGGTCGGATCGTTGATCGTGTAGGCCGTGCCGTTTGCATTCCAGCGGTTCGTGCTGGGCGTCGCGGCTTCTTCCCAGGCTTTCTCGTTGAAGTAGAAAACGCCGAGGACGTAGTCGATCCGGTCGAGCGAGCCGACGAGCTGGAATTCCTGGCTGCGCTGATGCTGTTCGAGATACGAGAGGCTGTAACGCGAGAAGTTGCCGTTGGGGGCGTAAACCGGCGGGCGGTTGGCGCCGCCAGCGTTGTCCCACTGGTCCGCGCTCACTTCACGGTAGGCCGTGATCGAGCGGAGTTCCATGTTCGGCATGACTTCCCAGTTCAGGTGAAGCGAGTGGCCGAGCGCTTCATCGACGCTGGGCTGTTGCGGAACGCCGATGTCGGCGACGCGCTGGCGCGTGGGGTGGACTTTCACCAGCGGCGGCAGCGGAGCGATCGTGCCGGCCGGGATCGGGAAGGTCGTGGCGACCGGACGGTTGGCCGGGTTGTAGTTGACCAGCTGGCTGTAATACGGCGTGTTTTCGTCGTGACCGATGTCGTACGAGTATTCGGCGCTGAACGTGTCCGTCGGCTGCCACAGGGCGGTCGCTTTGAAGCCCTGGCGGTCGTAGAAGCCCCAGCCGGTCGAACCCGGCAGCGGGTTTTCAACGATGGCGTCACGGTGCTGCATCACGCCGTCGAACTTGAGGCTGATGTCGTAGAATTCCGGCAGGTCGAGGTGGAGGTCGGCGTTATAGGAGCCAATGTTGCCGAAACCAGCGGTCGCGCGGTAGCCGTACTGGCCCGTGGGCTTGCGCGAGATCATGTTGACCGCGCCGCCTTCGGTGTTGCGGCCGAACAGCGTGCCCTGCGGTCCCTTGAGAACCTCGATGCGCTCGATGTCGAGCAGCGTGGCATTGAGGCCGTGCTGGCGGCCGAGATAGACGCCGTCGAGGTAAACGCCGACGCCCTGCTCGCGGGCCGGCTGGTTGGCGTCGTTCGGAACGATGCCGCGAATACCGACCGTGACGGCCGACTGGCGCGATTCGAATGTCGACACGCGCAGGCCCGGCACCGAGCCGTCTGCGAAGTCGAGCAAGCTCTGGATGTTCTTGTCTTCAAGGGCGGCGCTGTCGACGACCGAAAGCGAGATCGGCGTATCCTGCAGGTCGGTCTCGCGCTTCAGCGCGGTCACGACGACCACGTCGCGACGGCCGGCTTCGCTATCGAGATCGTCTTCGGCCGAGGGGCCTTGCTGATCGGCGGTTGCTGCCACAGAAGCGGCCGCATCCGTTGCGGTTTGCGCGAAAGCCGGGACAGACCCTGCGCCGAGCAGCGCGCCGCCCATCATGAGCATCGCGCGGAAATGTACGCCCGACAGGAGCGGGTTATTCGCACCAGACTTCATTTGTAACCCCTTAAAGCCCACCAGAGAGAGCCATTGCTCCGTCCTGGGCGTGGGGGTTAACCGGGCTGCATGACAGTCCTTCAACAGATGCGTGACAGTTTGGATTCCGACCCGTCAAACTCACAGGATGACATGAGCTGTGACTTTTGAGCCGCCACGGCGCTGCGCTGGGGCGTGCAAAAGCGGGCGCTCAATGCATGCGAGCGCCTGCATAAGTTACATTGAAAGCGGCGCCGGAAGGCCCATTTCCCGGCGCTGCAGATCTCGTCCGGCGCGGAGGAAGCGCCGGACGAGTGTCCGTTGTTCTGAATACCTAGTTCTGCGCGAAGTTCTTCTTCGCCGCCGCTTCGGCTGCGCGCAGCACGCGCAACACGTTGCCGCCCCACAGCTTCCCGATATCAACCTGGCTGTATCCCTTGGCCAGCAGGGCTTTGGTGATGTTCGGCGCATCGCCTTCATCCTCGAAGCCGGTGATGCCTCCGCCATGGTTGAAGTCGGACGAGATCGCGACGTGGTCGACGCCGATCCGCTTCACAGCATAATCGATGCTGGCGACCAGATCATCGACTGAAGCGCGCACCTGCAATGCCGCGGCTTCCTTGCCCAGCGCATCGCGCTGTGCCTGTGTCAGCCCCTCATATCCGTTCACGGCGCCGTATTTCTGGCGAACAGCCTTAACAGCAACTTCGACTTCGGGCGATTGCTGCTTGAGGTAGCTCGAGAATGCGACGATGCCGACAACGCCGTTATTGGCTTTGATAGCATCCAGCTGCGCATCCGTCAGGTTGCGCGTCGACTTCACAATGCCGGAGAGGCCCGAATGCGACGCGATCACAGGCGCGCGTGACAGGGCGATAGCTTGGCTGAAGCCATCGGTCGTGAGCTGCGAGACATCGACGAGAATGCCCAGGTCGTTGGCCAGCGCGATCGCTTGCTTGCCGGCAACGGAGAGCCCATGGTTTTCCCCAGCGGTGTCGCGCGCGTGCGGCCTTGAAGAATCGGCAAAGTCATTGTTGCCCGCATGCACAAGGCCAAACACGCGAACGCCCTTGTCGTAAAAGGCTTTCAGCGCGTTCGGGTCCTTGCCGAGCGAGTAGGCGTTGAGAAAGCTGATCACGATGGCCGTCTTGCCCACCTTCTCGGCTTTCACGATATCGTCCGCGGAGCGCGCGATGACGACGTCTTTGCGATGCTTGGCCGCGATATCAAGAATGGCGGCCAGCTTGGTGTCTGCTTCCTTGCGTGCGGCGGCATAGCCTTCCGGCGTGCGTGCGCTTTGCTCGACGAAGACGGATGGGAAGATCGCATCGACCTGCCCCTTCTTCAATTTGGCGACATCGATCTGCGTTCCAGAGTCTATCGTCGCCCCGGCTTTCGCCTTGGAAGTCGCCACAACGTCCACATGCGGATCGAGAACGAGGGCCTGCTTGTGCACATCCTGAGGCGTCTGGGCGACGGCCGGGGAGGAGAAAGCCGCCAGGCTCAAGGCGAAGAGAGCCGTTCGCCCCAGAAGGGCGTTGTTGCGTTTCATGGTGCGTATCCTTGCGTTGACCTGGGTATTGATCGGGGCGTTGCGGGAATAACGCCTCCCCGCTCAGCCGATTAGCGGCGCTGTCTGACAGGCACGGCGATCAGCCCGCTGCTAGCGAGCTGATGAATGTGCCGCGGCAGCAGCGCGAACTTGTCGACAAGGTCGCGCTGCTGGCTGGCATCGAGCACGCCGAACATGTCGGCGATCGATTTGCGATAGGCGGAGGGTGAAAAGGTTGCGTCTGACCTGACACTGCGGCTGGACATGGTGGATGCTTTCGAGCGCAGGCCATCGCTCGCGCACGAGACGGCACGGCCTGAAGAGAACTGGATTGGGCGGCGATTCAGCTGGCGCGGATGCGCCTCAACAGCTGCAGCAACACATTCGAAGGCAGCGTCTGAGGGGGTGGCGGAGGCGGGCAGGCGTCGTCATCCGTATCTCCCTTGCTTGCCGGCTCGGCACGCGAAAATCAGCTTCGCATACACAATCCCTACTTAAATGATCGCGTTTGAAAGTCGATGCAGCTTTTCTAAGCCTAACAAACAGCCAAACAGCATAAAGAATAAGCTTATTCGCGTTCCTATCGAACCAAAGTGGATTTAGTTTTTCTTGGTAGAAGCAAGGACAACTAATGAACTTCCAGCAGCTCCGTTATGTCCGCGAGGCTGTCCGCAGCGGCCTCAACCTGACCGACGCCTCGCAGGCCCTGAACACGTCCCAATCTGGCGTGAGCAAGCAGATTCGGGAGCTCGAAATCGAGCTCGGGATCGAGATTTTCGTGCGCAAGGGAAAGCGGTTGACCGGCCTCACGCGCGCGGGCGAAGGCGCGGTGAAGCTAATCGA
Organism: Hyphomonadaceae bacterium; assembly: GCA_036733305.1. Taxonomy (GTDB): domain Bacteria; phylum Pseudomonadota; class Alphaproteobacteria; order Caulobacterales; family Hyphomonadaceae; genus UBA7672. Next base: position 425 of record DAINAT010000173.1, on the reverse strand, counting down.
ACGCGTGCTGGCCGAAACCGAAAACCTCAAGCGTCTGGCCAGCGAATATTCCGGTGAAAATCGCGGCCGGCTCGTCATCGCAACCACGCACAACCAGGCGCGGTACGCCCTGCCCGACGTGGTGCTGAAATTCGCGGAAGAGTTTCCGAATGTGCAGCTTGAGCTGCGGCAGGTGACGCCGAAGCAGGCTGCGGGAAGCGTGCTGCGCGGCGAAGCGGATATCGCTATCGCGACAGAAGCCCTCGATCAATTCGCCGACCTGCTCACCTTCCCAAGCTTTTCATGGCGGCACGTCGTGGTGGCTCCGGTCGATCACCCGCTTGCGAAGCTCGACAATCCGACACTCGCCGACATAGCGGAATATCCGATCATCACCTACAGCCCCGAATTCTCCGGCCGCAGCAAGATCGATGAAGCCTTCCGCG
>DAINAT010000172.1:0-4678 GCA_036733305.1 Hyphomonadaceae bacterium | reverse complement strand
TCGCGTTCCTGCTGCTGTTCGACCGCAAGGTCTGGGCGGCGGTTCAGCTGCGCAAAGGCCCGAACGTTGTGGGTCCGTTCGGCCTTCTTCAGTCGTTCGCGGACCTCATCAAGTTCGTGCTGAAGGAAGTCATCATCCCTGCAGGCGCCAACAAGACGGTGTTCCTGCTGGCGCCGATCATCACGCTGACGCTGGCGCTGGTCGGCTGGGCCGTCATTCCGGTGGCGCCGGGCTGGGTTATCGCCAATCTGAACGTTGGCGTGCTGTACCTGTTCGCCATCTCATCGCTGGGTGTTTACGGCATCATCATGGGCGGCTGGGCTTCGAACTCGAAGTACCCGTTCCTCGGCGGTCTTCGTTCGGCGGCGCAGATGGTGTCTTACGAAGTCTCGATCGGCTTCGTGATCGTGTCGGTGCTGCTGCTGGTTGGCTCGCTGAACCTCAGCGACGTGGTGCACAATCAGGAAGGCGGCATCTGGAACTGGCACGCGTTCGCGTTCCCGACGATCTTCGTCATGTTCCCGATGTTCGTGATCTTCTTCATCTCGGCGCTGGCGGAGACGAACCGCCCTCCGTTCGATCTGCCGGAAGCTGAATCAGAACTCGTGGCCGGTTATCAGGTTGAATACTCGTCCTCGCCGTACCTCATGTTCATGATCGGGGAATACGTCTCGATCGTGCTGATGTGCTCGATGCTGACGATCCTGTTCTTCGGCGGTTGGCACATGCCGTTGCCGATCCCGGGCGTGGAAGGCCTGCCGGACTGGCTGCTGAGCCTTGGCGGCCTGCTGGTATTCATCGGCAAGACGACATTCTTCTTCTTCCTCTTCGCGATGGTGAAGGCGATCGTGCCGCGCTACCGCTACGACCAGCTGATGCGTCTGGGTTGGAAGATCTTCCTGCCGACCTCGTTGGTGGCTGTGGTGATCGTGGCGGCCTATGTGACGTTCACGACCGCGCCGGCCCGTCAGGAATTCGATCGTCTCGATGCCGACAAGAGCGGCTATCTGGAAGCCAGTGAGCTGGCTGCCGTGACGCTGCCTGCGGGCGTGGACGTGAACAAGGACGGCAAGGTGAGCTTCGCCGAATATCGTGGCGAGGCGAGGAGCTAGCATGTCGATCGGCCAGGCCATTCGAGGCGCACTCCTCACCGACTTCCTCAGCGCGTTTGCGCTGGCGATGCGTCAGTTCTTCGTGCGCAAAGCAACGATCAACTATCCGTTCGAGAAGGGTCCGCTGTCTCCGCGTTTCCGTGGCGAGCATGCGCTGCGCCGTTATCCCAACGGAGAAGAGCGCTGCATCGCGTGCAAGCTGTGCGAGGCGATCTGCCCGGCGCAGGCCATCACGATCGAGGCCGAGCCGCGCGAAGATGGTTCGCGCCGCACGACCCGCTACGACATCGACATGGTGAAGTGCATCTATTGCGGCTTCTGCGAGGAAGCCTGCCCTGTGGACGCCATCGTCGAAGGCCCGAATTTCGAATTCGCCACCGAGACGCGTGAGGAACTCTACTACGACAAAGACCGTCTGCTGGAGAACGGCGATCGCTGGGAACGCGAGATCGCCCGCAATCTGGAACTCGACGCACGCTATAGATAGAAGGGCGCGGCTCGCGGGGGCGAGTCGGGCTTGATGAACTTCAGTTGCCCCATCCGGGGCGTTTTGGAACCAAAGGAAGAGGAAAGCCACGCTATGGCGCTGATCGCTTTCTACATCCTCTCGACGATCGTGGTTTTGTCCGCGCTATTCGTCGTTGCGGCGCGTAACCCGGTGCACTCGGTGCTCTGGCTGATCCTGGCGTTCTTCACGTCAGCCGGTCTGCTGGTGCTGATCGGGGCCGAGTTCCTCGCCATGCTGCTGGTCGTCGTTTATGTCGGCGCCGTGGCCGTGCTGTTCCTGTTCGTGGTCATGATGCTCGACATCGACTTTGCCGAGTTGAAGCAGGGCTTCCAGAACTACCTCGTGGTCGGCGTGCTGGTGGCGTTGGCGCTGCTGGCCGAGATCGGGATCGTGGCTGCCGCCGCGACCTTCGGAGGCGGGGCGACGTTCAACGCCAGCCCGGGCGCGGCGACCAATGCCGAAGCACTGTCGAAAGTGCTCTACACAGATTACCTGCTGCTCTTCCAGATGTCGGGCATCGTTCTGCTGGTCGCGATGATGGGGGCCATCGTGTTGACCCTGCGCTCGCGCCCGAGCGTGAAGCGCCAGAACATCGCGCAGCAGACCGGACGTAAACGCAAGGACGCCGTCGAACTCAAAGACGTGCGCCCGGGGCAAGGTATCTGATCATGGCTGGCCTCGAGCTCACTCTCGGACACTATCTCGCGGTTTCCGCGGCGCTGTTCACCATCGGCGTGTTCGGCATCTTCGTGAACCGGAAGAACATCATCGTCATCCTGATGTCGATCGAGCTCATCCTGCTTTCCGTGAACATCAACATGGTGGCGTTCTCGGTCTTCAACGGCACGATCATGGGGCAGGTCTTCGCCATGCTCGTGCTGACGGTGGCGGCCGCCGAGGCGGCAGTCGGTCTCGCAATTCTCGTCGTCTACTTCCGTAACCGCGGTGAAATCGCGGTGGAAGACGTCAACGTGCTGCGCGGTTAAGGGGGCAGAGACGTGACCTTCCAGGAAATCGCAGCCATCTTCATCGTGCTGGCGCCCGGCCTTGCCGCGGCAGTGGCTGGCCTTGGCCAGCGCTTCCTTGGCGACAAGGGCTCCATGGCGCTCACGACAACGATCGTCATCTCTGCGGCTGTGCTGGCGGGATGGCAATTCTTTGCGTGGTCGCTCGGCGGCCAATCAGGCGCTGCGCACACGATCGTTCTGGCGAACTGGTTGAACGTAAACACCTTCATCGCCGACTGGGCGATCCGCATCGATGCGCTGTCCGTGACAATGATGTTCGTTGTGACGAGTGTTTCGGCGATCGTTCATACCTACTCGATCGGATACATGTCGGAAGATCCGCATCGCGCGCGATTCTTCGCCTATCTGTCGCTGTTCACCTTCGCAATGCTGATGCTGGTGACGTCGGACAACTTCATCCAGATGTTCTTCGGCTGGGAAGGCGTGGGCGTTGCGTCCTACCTGCTGATCGGGTTCTGGTATAGGAAAGCATCCGCCAACAGCGCCGCGATCAAGGCGTTCGTGGTCAACCGGGTCGGTGACTTCGGCTTCGCTCTCGGCATCATGGCGCTGGTGTTCATGATCCAGCCGGCGGCCGGCGTGGACTACGCTCAGTTCGGCATCACGCAGTTCTCGTCGATCAAGTTCGACACCGTCTTCGCCATCGTCGCAAATGATGCGCCGGTCCACGTGATCGGGCAGGCAGCAGCTACGCCGATTCAGAGCGTCACATTCGATTTCCTCGGCGTGCACGTCTGGGGTCTCGAAATGGCGGCGATCCTCCTGTTCATCGGCGCCATGGGCAAATCGGCCCAGTTCTTCCTGCACACCTGGCTGCCGGACGCGATGGAAGGCCCGACGCCGGTCTCCGCGCTGATCCACGCTGCGACCATGGTGACGGCGGGCGTGTTCCTGGTTTGCCGTGCGTCGCCGATTTTCTCGGTCTGCGAGGTTGCTTCAAACGTCATCACCGTGATCGGCGCGACGACCTGCCTGTTCGCAGCGACGGTTGGCCTCGCCCAGAACGACATCAAGCGCGTGGTCGCGTATTCGACTTGCTCGCAGCTTGGCTACATGTTCTTCGCGGCCGGCCTTGGTGGCTATGGCGCCGCGATGTTTCACCTGTTTACCCACGCCTTCTTCAAGGCGCTGCTGTTCCTTGGCGCGGGCTCGGTCATTCACGGGATGCACCACGAGCAGGATATGCGCTTCATGGGCGGCGTTCGTAAGCCGATGATGTTCACCTGGGTGATGATGCTGATCGGCACGCTGGCGCTGATCGGGTTCGGCATTCCCGGAACGGATATTGGCTTTGCCGGCTTCTTCTCGAAAGACGCCATCATCGAAACGGCGTTCGCGTCGGATTCTGCCTTCGGGCCGTTCGCTTTCTGGTGCAGCGTGATCGCCGCCCTGCTGACGAGCTTCTACTCCTGGCGCCTTATGTTCATGACGTTCGAGGGCAAGTTCCGCCCGAACCCGCATGCACATCACGACGATCACGCTCACGCAGATGATCACAGCCATGGCCACGATCATGGTCATCATGCTCCGAAAGACGGCCGCGCTCCGGCTCACGAGTCTCCGAAGATCATGTTGATCCCGCTGGTGTTGCTGGCGACGGGCGCCGTGGCTGCGGGCTTCGTGTTCAAGCCGCAGTTCCTGACGAGCAACGCCGACAATTTCTGGCAGGGCGCCATCGTTCGCGACTCTGACCCGATGTACGGCCCGCACGGGGTTCACCCGTACGGTGTAGCGACTGAAACACATGCACCTGCCGAAGCGCACGCTCCGGCTTCGGATCATGCTGCGGAAGGCGCACCGGCTACTGAAGACGGCGCTCCCGCTGTTGCCGCGGATCACGCGCCTGCTGCGGAAGGCGCGCATGCCGAAGCTCATCACGAGTTGCCGGCCTGGGTCATCTGGGCGCCGTTCATCGTGACAATGACGGGCTTTGTCGGCGCCATTATCTTCTACCTGCTTGCGCCGTCCGTGCCGCGCCGCATGGCGGAGAATGGCGGGCCGATGCACTCGTTCCTGTCGCACAAATGGTA
>DAINAT010000171.1:0-4745 GCA_036733305.1 Hyphomonadaceae bacterium | reverse complement strand
GCCGGTCTCCAAAACCGGATGTCGCAGGTTCGATCCCTGTCGCCCCTGCCAGTCGTCCGACCTGAAAATCCGTCCTATTTCGCCAGGCCCGGCCGGGCGAGCATGCGCTCGCGCCATTCGTTGAGACTGGCATGTTCTTCCCACGGGCGGAATTTCACAACGCGGCCAAAGCCCAATGCCACATGCAGCGTGATGTCGGCGATCGTGAAACGCTGGCCGGCGACATAGGGCGAAGCACCGAGCCGTTCGCTGAAGAACGCAATCGCCTTGCGGGCGCGGCCCTGACAGATCTCTGACCATTCCACGCTCTGCGGCTTTTCGAGTTCGGCCATCGCGGGGTGGCCGTTCCGGAACCAGCCGGCGATCTGGAACATGTAGCTCAGCTCGACCCGGCGATCCCACATCTCGATGATCGCGCGTTCGCGGCCATCAAGACCCATCAGGTTCGGCTCGGGATTCAGCGCTTCGAAGTACGAACAGATCGCGCGGCTTTCCGTAAGCGTTGCGCCATCACCCAACTCGAGCGCCGGCACATGGCCCAGCGGACTGATCGCAAGATATTCGGGCCGCCGATGATCCTGCTTGATGATGTTGAGCTCGACTTTAGGCGTCTGCTCCCAGATGCCTTTCTCCTGCAGAAAGAAACGGACCCGATCCGGGTTCGGAGCCATCATCGCGTAGTGGATCTTCACGTCCGTCCTCCCTCTCTATGCCCTAACGCGGACCGCGCGGCGCGCGATCCTGCTTCGCGCGAACCGGTTTGCCGGTGTGCTGCCGTCCGCTGTGTGGACCTCGGCCGCCGGGCGGGCGCTTGGCGTTCTTGTTGTCCTTGCGCGGATCGACATAGGCCTCGACGCCATAATGCTTCTCGTTCGGTTTGCCGCGAGCCTTCTGGCCTTTCGGCTTTTCCTGCTTCGCATGTTGCGGCTTCCCGCGCTTGATCTCACGCGCCGCGAAAGGCGTGGGCCGACGCTTGTCGGAAATGAACTGCGAGAACTCAGCCAGGAGATCGGCGGCGGGCACTTCCTCGAGTGCGCCGGGGCCAAGATCGTCAAGCTGGAACGGCCCATACGAGACACGGATAAGCCGGTTCACCTTCAACCCGAGGCTTTCCAGCGCGCGACGCACCTCACGGTTCTTGCCCTCAGCCAGCGAGACATCGATCCAGCAGTTCGACCCCGTCACGCGATCAAGCTTCGCAATGATGGCGCGGTATTCCACCCCTTCATGCACGACGCCATCACGCAACCTGTCCAGCTCGCGCTGCTCGATACGACCATAGGCGCGAGCGCGGTATTTTCTCTCCAGTCCCGTCGCCGGAAGCTCAAGCCCGCGCGCCAGCTCGCCATCATTGGTGAGAAGCAGCAGCCCTTCGGTGTTGAGGTCGAGACGACCGACGGTCACGACGCGCGGCAGGTCTTTCGGCAGATCGTCGAAGATCGTGGGCCGGCCGTCGGGGTCCTTGTTGGTCGTCACAAGGCCAGTCGGCTTGTGATACCGCCACAGACGCGCAGCATCCGGTTTGCGCACGGCATGGCCATCCACGATGATCTTCTCGCGGCCCGTCACCTTGAATGCCGGCGTATCGAGCACACGACCGTCCACGCTGACACGGCCATCCGCAATCATCTTCTCGACATCACGCCGCGACGCGATGCCGGCGCTTGCCAGATATTTCGCTATCCGTTCGCCTTCGGCAAACGACTGGTCCGTCTCACGACGCTCCGTCATGCTGTTTTGTCCTTGTTCAAAAATCCACGCGTCAGACGATGCACTAGAAGGGCCACGCCGAACAGAACGGTTGATAGCGCCAGAATAGCAGCCGCAAGCATCCACGGCGTGTTGAAGTTCTCGTGCTCGGCATAGTCCATCAGGTGCATGCCATACAGGAAATCGTAGGTGCGCCACAGATCAGTACGTGGATTGCTCGTCCGTCCCGTCACGGCGGAAATGTAGAGTGTCGGATCACCCTCGCCTTCAAAATGCGCTGCCCAGACGTTTCCCGAGACCGTGGACTCCCGGGGCGCCGTCTCAAGTTCTTCTATCGCGCGGATAGGGGTCGGGTTCACCCAGGCGGCTGTCGCGATCCGTCGGGCCAACGCTTCATCGATGACGATCCGCTCACCCGTTTCCGCCGAAACCAGAAAAGTGCCGATCTCGGCCCGGATCTCGTACACCGGCAGGCCCGCCAGCGCCTTGAGCGTCACCTCATAGGGACGATCTTCGGCCACGGCCTTCAAGGCATCCGCCGAAGTGACTTTTACCTGCGCCATGTCGACGGGAACGACATGGTTCGCTGGATGCACCAGATTATCGGCGCGAACGTCAGTAATGTGGACCGCCACGAAGAACAGGCCCGTGGACGTCCACACGACTAGCTGCGCGAACACGATCAGGCCCAGCCACTTGTGGATCTGGGCAGTGCGTCGGGCCAGGCGCGGGGAGATCATGTCAGGCGCTTACGCCCCCCCGCCCCGCCCGGCAAGCCGTGCTTAGTTACCGGCCCCTGACTTCAGGCTCATCGAGTACGGAATGTAGATTTCTAGGTCGAGCGGCCCCACCGGACGGGTCTGGGCGCGCTGCTCCATACCCGTCAGCGAAACCTGCACCGGCGCACTGGGCCCACCGAAAGACGCCTGCATAAGGCGCACATCCTCGGAGATCGCCTTGATCAACGTCTCGCGGTGCTTCTTGGGTTCGGAAACTCCAAGAAACTGATTATCGCCGATCACGGCCTCTACGCGACCAGTCAGCGGCGCATCCTTCACAAACTTCTCGGCGCGGGCCCGGACCTGGTCGAAGGTTTCCTTCTCTTTCACATTGACCTTGAGCACGACATCGATCGCCGAGCGGTCATCGCCCTGATCCTGGATCAACTCCTTGATCGCGGCGGTTTCGACTGCGGCCGAGAAACCGGGCTGACCAACCTCGATGCTCATGCCCTCTGCGCGGGCGGCGCGATCTGTCACCGTCTTGAACACAGTGGAGAGTTCAGCCTCGCGCGCGTCGGCGGAACGGGTCGCCGTTTCATAGCGGACGCTGAACAGGACAAAATCCGCACGAACGATGATGGAGACCTGCGGGATCGCGGTCTGCTGTCGGCTCACATAATTGCTTTGCGCCACGATCTGGTCACCGCGCACGATCTGCGCGTTGGCCGCGGGAGCCGCGATAGCGATAGCCGCCGCCGCAACCAGCAACAGGCGCTTCATGGTCATTGTCATTTCATGTCCCTCCAATTGCGCCACCCCGGCGCGTGCATCGACAGACGCCGCAATCACGGCAAAGGCACGGCAAGCAATACGGTATGCGCAGTCACGTTACAGCGACTATCGCGGCGGCGGCTGAGGCAACGGAGCGCCGAGCACGATCGAATAGGGAATGAACATTTCAATTTCCAGCGGCCCCACCGGCCGCGTCTTCACCCTTCCGGCCAACCCGGTCAGGGAAATACCGGGTGGCGCCCCCGACGCCCCGGTGTTTGCGAAGACATCCTGGAGAAGCCGCGTATCCTCAGCAACTTTCCGAAGCAGATCTACGCGATGCTTCGCGGGATCGTTCACGCCGATGTATTGATCAGCCCCTGTCGTCGCTTCCACGCGGCCAGTGACCTGGATCTCTCGAATGAACGCTTCGGCGCGCGTGCGCGCGGTGGAGAACGTATCGCCCGGCCTTGTCGCGAACGTCAGAACCACCGGAATGGATGAACGATCCTTACCCCGCACGATCACTTCCGAAGCGATCGCCGTTTCGGTCGGAACAGAGGCGCTGGATGCACCGACTTCCATGGTGACGCCCTGGGTACGCGAAACACGCTGGATCAGTGAAGCGTAAGTCCGCTCCAGTTCGCGCGCGCGTTCATCGACGCTCTTCGTGCTGCTTTCAAGCCGCACCGTAAACATGACGAAGTCCGCAGGCACCTTGATCGAGACGTAAGGCAGATAGCCGAACTCGTCCTCGTACTCGTCGTCGCTCTGGATACGCGAGGCGGTTACAACGACCCTGTCATTGACCTGCGCTTGTGCCGAGGCAGCGAAGCAGACCGAAGCGATGGCTGCCAACACAATAGCCGAAAAACGCATGTTGCCCCTCCACCTTCCCGGGCAAATGAGCACATGCCCATCCGTCGCGCCATACCGCGCAAACAAAACGGCGGCGCTTTGGGGCGCCGCCGTGATGTTCAGACTGGAAAAAGTCCTACCAGCGTGAGCCTTCAACCTTCTTGTCCGCGTCAACTTTCGCAGAGTACTCGTTGTCACGGTACTTCTTGAACTCGTTGCGAGCGATGGCGCGGTTGTGCACTTCATCCGGGCCGTCCGCGAGGCGCATGGTGCGCATCGAGGCGTATTGCTTGGCGAGACCGAAATCGGTCGTCACGCCGGCGGCGCCGTGAGCCTGGATCGCGTCGTCGATGATACGGAGCGCGGCGAGCGGGCCGGCGACCTTGATCATGGCGATCTCGTTTTGCGCGCCCTTGTTGCCGACCTTGTCCATCATGTCCGCCGCCTTGAGGCAGAGCAGACGCGTCATCTCGATGTCCATGCGGGCGCGGGCAATGCGCTCTTCCCACACCGAATGCTCGGCGATCTTCTTGCCGAACACAGTGCGCGAAAGGAGGCGCTTGCACATTTTCTCCAGCGCGACTTCCGCCGAGCCGATGGTGCGCATGCAGTGATGGATACGGCCCGGGCCGAGGCGGCCTTGCGCGATCTCGAAGCCGCGGCCTTCGCCGAGCAGCATGTTGG
>DAINAT010000170.1:0-4751 GCA_036733305.1 Hyphomonadaceae bacterium | reverse complement strand
TCCCTCGTCATGACGCCGCAGCTGCAGCAGGCGATCAAGCTGCTCCAGCTCTCCAACGTCGAATTGCAGGAATACGTCGAGACCGAGATCGAGCGGAATCCGCTGCTCGCCCGCGCCGAGAACGAGGGCGGGGCGGATGGCGATGCGCCGGAGAAGGTGTCCGACAAACGCGAAGAGATGCGGCTGGACGAAGCCGACGGCGCCGCCAAGGCCAGCAGCGATCTCGATGCGCGCTCCGACGATGTCTATGAAAATGACAGCCCGTCCGAAGGCGCAGGCGCAGGCAGCGAAGGCGGCCCCTCGGCGCAGCTGGACTGGTCGAAGGCCGGATCGGGCAAGCAGCGCTCGGAAGACTTCGATCTTGAATCGATCACATCGGAGGAGAAGAGCCTCCGTGACCATCTCGACGAACAGCTCCAGATCACAGGCCTCATCGAAAGCGATCGCCTGATCGCCTCGCGCCTGATCGAGGAGACGGACGAAGCCGGTTATATGCGCGGCGACGTCATGGAGATCGCCACCGCGCTCGGTGTCGAGGTCGAGGATGTCGAGGCGGTGCTGCACACATGCCAGGGCTTCGAGCCCACCGGCGTGATGGCGCGCAATCTCCAGGAATGCATGGCGCTGCAATTGCGCGAGCGTGATCGCTTCGATCCGGCGATGCAGAAGCTGATCGAGAATCTCGAGATTGCCGCGCGGCGTGATTTCAAGCGCCTCGCGGAACTCTGCGGCGTTGATCAGGAAGACGTGGTCGACATGCTGGCCGAGTTGCGCACGCTGACGCCGCGTCCCGGCGCCGCGTTTGCCGGCGATGCCGCACCCGCGATTACCCCTGATGTGTTCGTGCGTGAAATGCCGAACGGCACGTTTGCAGTCGAACTCAACGCCGATACGCTGCCGCGTGTCCTGCTCGACCGTACATACTACAACGAGGTTTCGAGCCTCTCGAAGACCGACGAGGAAAAGACATTCATCTCGGAATGCCAGGCCAACGCAAACTGGCTGATCAAATCGCTCGACCAGCGCGCTCGCACCATTTTGAAGGTTGCGTCCGAAATCGTGCGCCAGCAGGACGGCTTCTTCGTCTCTGGCGTGCGAGCGCTTCGTCCTCTCAATCTCAAGACGGTGGCTGACGCTGTCGAGATGCACGAGTCGACTGTAAGCCGGGTTACGTCGAACAAGTATGTTTCAACGCCGCGTGGCGTTTTCGAGCTGAAATACTTCTTCTCGGCCTCGATTCCGTCCGTGCAGGGAGGAGAATCCCACTCCGCCGAAGCTGTGCGGCACCGCATCAAGGAAATGATCGATGCGGAAAACAAGGACGCTGTGCTGTCGGACGACCAGATCGTCGAGCGGTTGCGCGCCTTTGGGATAGATATCGCTCGTCGGACGGTCGCCAAGTACCGGGAGTCGCTGCGCATTCCCTCGTCAGTGGAACGTCGACGCATATTTGCGATCGGCGCCTGAGCTGATCACGTTTCCTGCCGTTGACCTTCGTGTCCGGCAGTCTCAGACTTACATAGGAGTGGTCGGGTGTAGCTCACGCGTTTCTCGTGCGGGTTCAGAAAAGGAGCTTCCTTTTGCAAGTCCAGATCGCAGGCAAGAAAATCGAAGTCGGCGCCGCGCTACAGGAACGAATATCGTTCGGTCTGGAGAACAGGGTCTCCAAGTATTTCAATCGTACGGGCGAAGCGTTCGTCACGGTGTCCAAGCCGGGTTGGGCTTTCAATGTCGATTGCTCGATCCACCTTCCATCCGGCGTTACATTGCAGGCGCATGGCGAGGGCGACGATGGCTACCAGGCTTTCGAGATGGCGCTCGACAAGATCGAGAAGCGCGTTCGCCGTTACAAGAACCGCCTGCGTGACCACCGGGCCAGCAACGGTACAGGCGTAGCTGCGGAGATCGTCTCCGAGCGCATCATCCTGCCGCGCGATGAGACGAATGAACCGGACGAGGAAGCCGGGCTCGATGCTGCGGCTGGGGATTCCCCTGCCATTGTCGCGGAATCAGACATGAAAATCCGCACGATGACCGTTTCCATGGCGGTCATGCAGCTGGAACTGGCCGATTCTCCGGCATTGCTGTTCCGGAATGCAGCACATGGCCGCTTGAACATGGTCTATCGGCGTCACGACGGTAATGTCGGCTGGGTTGACCCCGGCAAGGACAGCTGATTCATCGCGGCTGAATATTTGCAGATGTTTTTCCACTGGGCTGCACACCAGATGGCGATCTCGCGAGTTAGTGCGATATGGTCATCTTCAATGGGCATCGGGGCGTCCCCTCGGGAGGGGTACGGTAGAGTTATGGCATATCGTTCTCATCTGTTTGGCGAGGTCCGTTCATGAACGGTCCCCCAATCACCAGCCTGGGCGATCTTCTTCTTCCAAATGCTGTTGTTCCTCGCGCCCGATGGAAAGGCCGCAAGCAAGTCCTGTCAGAGATGTCGGGCGTGATGGCGCAGGCGCTTGGCCTCAAGCAGCGTGACGTTCACGAGGCGGTTCTGGAGCGCGAGCGTCTTGGGTCAACCGGCGTGGGCGAGGGGGTCGCTATTCCCCACGCGCGCATCGAGACGCTGTCGCGGCCGGTAGGCGGTTTCGTCCGCTTGCAGGAAGCGGCTGACTTCGAAGCCATTGATGAGCGCCCTGCCGATCTGGTGTTCATGCTGCTGGCGCCTACGGACGCCGGTGCGGACCATCTGCGGGCGCTGGCTCGCGCAGCGCGTGTATTCCGGCAGGAGCGTATTCGCGCCGCCCTGCGCCAGGCGCAGACCGAGGAAGCCGTGCTCGCGATCCTGTCGCCCGACAGGACGATCAACGCGGCCTGAGTCTCACCTGCGAGCGTGGAAATCCGCTATCCGGGCAGCCAGCCAGTCCGGCTGTTCCAGCGGGATCATGTGGCCGGCGTCCCGGGCTTTGATCGGCGTCGCGTTGCGGATCAGCCCGACCATTCTGTCGATTGACTGGAATGGCACGAACGGATCGCTGTCCGCGCCGATGAGCAGCACAGGGATGTCGAGTTCGGCAAGGCGTGGGGCCAGTGAGGTTCGCGTGCTGGTTTCCTTGAGCTGCGCCATCAGCACCGGCTTGCCAAGATCGCGGTCCATCGCCCGGATGACGTCCACAACAACCGGGTCGTGCTGGTGGGATGGATGGACGAACTGATTGATCCGGGCCGGAGGAATGCCCCGGTAGTCGTGCTTCGCCAGCAGATCGAGGGCCCGTACACGTTCGGCCGCCTCCGCGTCGGTCAGCCCAAAGGCTGACGAGGCCACCGTGACCAGGGACGCCACCCGGCCGGGGTTATCCAGCGCATATTCGAGCGCCAGATAGCCGCCCATCGAGAACGCGACGAGATGAAGCGGGTCGCCCGTGGAAGCGGCCGAATGGATCAGTCCGAGCATGCCCGCTCGCGTCGCTTCGGATTCGATCGGCACATAATCAGTGGAAAACCGGGGCTCCAGCCTTTGCCGGACCGGCGCCCAGATGCGCTGATCGCACATCGTTCCGGGTAAAAAGGTCAGTATTCCAGCCATTCGTCTTCCTTGCTTTTCCCCGCTTGATCAGCGCGTGGCTGCAGTATAAGCAACGCGCTCCCAAATCGGGGCTGGCCTTCTCGGGCCGGAGCCCGGTCCACGGAAGTGGGGCCATAGCTCAGTTGGGAGAGCGCTTGCATGGCATGCAAGAGGTCGTCGGTTCGATTCCGTCTGGCTCCACCATTTCCCTCTCCTTTTTCTGACAAGCAGAAAGCCGGCCGCTGAGGCTCGGCGCTGTCCAAACGAAAACGGCCCGCGAGGTGATCGCGGGCCGCTTTGCTTTGAACTGTAGGCGGGGATCAGGGCTCTTCCTCTTCCGCCGCCGGATCCTCGATGTCGTCGTCCTCGAACTCGTCATCTTCATCGATGACCGTCAGATCGTCGTCTTCATCGTCATCTTCGAGGTCGTCATCGACATCGTCGTCATCACCGGCGCCGCCGCGAGCCAGGCTGGTTTTGGCTTTGGCCTTACCCTTGGCGGGTGCAACGCCTGTGTCTTCTTCCTCGTCGTCGGGCTCTACGACCTCGTCCTCATCGTCCTCAAGGTCGATATCGTCGTCGTCCTCGTCGTCTTCGTCCTCGTCGTCGTCTTCGTCCTCGTCGTCATCCTCGTCGTCGTCTTCATCATCCTCGTCGTCCTCGACGGGGGCGGCCTTCTTCGCCGGAGCGGGTTTGGGCTTCGCGGCGGCAGCCTTCTTGGGCTTGGCCGGTTCGGCAGACGGTTCGAGAACGGTCTTGCACTTAGGACAGACCGGCGGGTTCTTCCCGAGGTCATAGAATTTGGACCCGCATTCCGGGCAGTTATGCTTTTCGCCAAGATCGGTATTAGCCAAGGTCATTTCCCCATGCTTGGGTCGGGCGCTTGCCATGTCTGTGCGAACCTGTAAAGCGCCCATGTTTCTCGGAGTCCAGTGGCTTCGGTGAGGCTGCCCACAGGCCCGAAAAAGGCGCTTTTGAAAACGATGCGTGCGATCTCAAGACCTGTCAGCCGGATTGCGGGATCGGTCAGGGCGCCGGGCGACAAATCCTGCTCACACCGCGCTGTCATGATGGCGGCTGTTGCACAAGGTAAATCGACAGTCACCGGGCTGCTGGAAGGCGAAGATGTGCTCAACACCGCCAAGGCCGTTAGGGCGCTGGGCGCGGGCGTCGAGCGGACTGGGCCTGGCGCGTGGACGATCGAAGGCGTGGGAACCAAAGGGTTCTCTACCCC
>DAINAT010000169.1:0-4944 GCA_036733305.1 Hyphomonadaceae bacterium | reverse complement strand
AAGATAGGCCCAGACAGGCGACGGGCCGGAGGGACGCTCCAGCTTCTTCTTAGGCCGCGGGCTTGGCGCGCCAGGTTTTCGCGAAATCGAGCATGTGGCTTTTGTTGTAGCCCTCGCCCTGCTCGAGCTTGGCGGTGTCCTGGCTGTGCAGCAGCTTGCCGTTGGCATCGAGGACATAGAAGTGCGGGTAGCCAGCTGCTGCAGGATAGGCCGCGAGGAAGGCTGCGTTCTTGTTGTCCGGGCTCCAGTTGATCTTGAGGATCACGAAGCTGGCCGCGAACGCATCACCGACTTCCTTGTTGCGCGCGAGATAGTTGTCGAGGATGTGGCACCAGCTGCACCACTCGCCGCCGACATCGAGCAGCACATTCTTGCCCGATGCCTTCGCCGCCTTGATCGCCGAAGCGAGGTCGCTGGTCGCGTCGCGCTTGGGATCGTAGGTGATGGTCAGATGATAGATGTCCTGGCGAACCGCGACCTTCGCGGGCTTCTCGGCCAGCACGGGCGCAGCGATCACGCTGACGCCGGCCATCGCGAAAGCCACGCTCGCCAGCAGCCTCTTCATCTCACGTTCTCCGACCCGTTCTCGACGATCAACCCGCGAGGATCATCTGCGCCATGATGTTGCGCTGGATCTCGTTGGAGCCGGCGTAGATCGAGGTCTTGCGATTGTTGAAGTAAGCCCCCGCAGACGCGATCAGGTGCTCCGGCGCCGGAAGTAGCTCGTTCGAGCGACCTTCGAGGTGGGCGTAGGTGTCCTGCACGAAGGGCTCGCCGTAAACGCCGGCGGCTTCAAGCACGATCTCGGTCACCTTCTGGCCGATCTCCGACCCGCGCGTTTTCATCAGCGATGACATCGCGCCGACCGATTGGCCGGACGATAGCCTGTCGAAGATGCGGCGCTCGGTTGCGTCGAGAGCTTCGATCTGGATTTCCAGCTCGGCCATTTTGCGTGCGAAATCTGGATCATCCGCCACCGACTGACCGCCCGCCATTTCGAGCTTGGCGATCTCGCGCGCCTTACGCAACGCGTTGCGGCACGAGGGGGCGTAGGCCGAGCCGCGCTCGAAGGTCAGCAGGTATTTGGCGCAGGTCCAGCCCTCGCCTTCCTTGCCGACGAGGTTCTCGACCGGGACTTTGACGTTGTCGAAGAAGACCGAGTTGATCTCCTGTTCGCCGACCGGCGTATCGTCCAGCGTGTTGATCGGCGTGATCGTGATGCCGGGCGTGTTCATGTCAACGAGGATGAACGAGATGCCGTTCTGCTTCTTGTCTTCCTTCGAAGTGCGGACGAGGCAGAAGATCCACTGCGCCCACTGGGCGTAGGTGGTCCACGTCTTCGAGCCGTTGAGGATGTAGTGATCGCCTTCGCGCTTGCCGCTCATCGAGAGGCTGGCGAGGTCGGAGCCCGAGCCCGGCTCGGAATAGCCCTGGCACCACCAGACGTCCGAGTTGCGGATCGGCGGCAGGAATTTCTTCTTCTGCTCGTCCGTGCCGAACTTCATGATCACTGGCGCGCACATGCGCACACCCATGGACGAGTTGCGCGGGCAGCCGGCGAGCGACATCTCCATTTCGAAGATGTATTTCTGCGTCTGGTTCCAGCCGGGGCCGCCATGCTCGGTCGGCCAGTTCGGAACGAGCCAGCCTTTCTGCGCGAGCTTCTTCTGCCAGGCTTTCTGGTTCACCTCGTCGAGCGAGCCGCTCTTGGAAAGCTCCATGCGCTTCTTGAGATCGTCGGTATAGTTCTCGGCGATCCAGGCGCGGATTTCGTCGCGGAACTTCAGTTCGTCGGTGGAGAATTCGAGATCCATGGCTACTGCACCTTGTCCATGCGGGTGACTTTCGGCGGGGCGGCGAGGAACGGGCCCATTGCCTTGCCGAGGCGCTTGAAGTGTTCGAACCCGCGATGAGCGTCGGCGGCAGCCTGGTCTGCGTACTGTTCCATGAAGACGTAGCTGGTGGCTGAGTCCTTCACCTTAAAGAGCTTGTAGTACAGCACGCCCGGCTCATTCGCGGCGACGGCTGCTTCGAGCTCCTTCGCGATAGCTTCGAACTCGGCCTGCTTGCCGTCAATAATGGTGATCTCTGCGACCGCTCCGAGCATACGTCTCTCCTGTTTGTGATGGGCAGAATAGACTTTACGGAGGCGTTGTCATCTGGGGGATTGGCTGATCCGGCGGCGGGTTCGTGCCGTAGGAGAGGCGGAGGGCCACATGACCAAAGCCAAGCGCTATGTAACCGTGCATGACGAGATGCAGGACGGATACGGCTATGAGCTGGTCGCGCGGCCCGGACAGGACTTCGACCCCGAGTTCAAGCCGCAGCTGACGCCCGCCGAAATGCTGCATCTCGGCATATTCGGCGGGAAGTACCTGCGCGACTGCAGGAAGGAATTCCCGGCCTCATGGTTCGCTGGCGCAAAGCTGGCGGCCGGGGACCATGCCGACAAGAAGCTGAACTATTTCGGGGTCGATGCCTCCACCCCCCTGTCCTACTGGAAGAAGAAGGGCTGGATTCACGAGGACGATCCGCGCGGGTGGTTCCAGTGGTATTGCCGCTATTACATGGGCCGCCGGATGGACGACGACGCGCGGCAGATCCGGCGGTGGAAGGCGTTCACCCGCCATGTCCGACAGGTGACCGCGAACTGCGACCGGGGCGATCCCTTCTGTCGGCCCAGGCAGCGGCAGGCGCTGCTGCACTGGGCCTATGACAGCCGGAAGTTCTAGGTATGCCTCACTCGCCTTCTTCGGCGTAGTTCTTGCGGCCGAGCGTATCATGACGACGCGCGCCGGCGAGGATGCCCGGCAGCGAGTGGTTGCCTTCGTGGCAGGCGTATTCGTAGGCAGGCTTGTCGGACTTGTTGAAGACCATCTCGGCCTTCCAGACCTGACTGAAGATCTTCGGATCGTTGACCGAGAACTCGTACAGGATTTCCGTGTCTGACACGCGGGTGAAGCGCTCGACCACTTTGGCGTCCGACGACAGGTAGTAGCTGTTCTGGAAGAAGGTGCGGAGGCTTTCGCCAGGGTTGAAGTTCGTGGTCTCGACAACGAGCGTGTCGCCTTCCCATTTGCCTTTCGAGTTGCCGAGCCATTGCGGATTGCGCTGGTCGACCTTGTTGGTCATCGGGATGATGCGGGCGTCGTGGTTCATCTCCACGACGACGACGACGTGCTCGGGCGTCTGCAGGAACTGATAGGTGTTGTTGTACATCACGTTGATCATCGGCGGGCCGCCGGTGGAGCCGAAGCCGACGAGGCAGCGCTCGGCCATCGGACGCGATTCCGGGCCGTCGAACGTGTTGCGGACGAAATAGAGGTTGTCCTCGAACGTCTTCTTGCCGGCTTCGCTGTAAGGGATTTTGCCGTTCGGCGGATCGACGATCCAGGAGGAGCGGATCTCGCCGTTAATCTTGGCGAAGTGGGTGCCGGCATCGACGTAGAAATTGTTGTAGCCGCCGACGTCCTGGCCGGCCTTGGGAGCGCCGGAGTTCGGATCGGTGGGCAGGGATGCGCGAGCGTCGGCTGCAGCGCGGCCATCCTGGATGCGCTTGGCGTCTGCTTCGGGAATCGCGAGCGTCTTGAACTGGCCTGACCGTTCGAGGCTGGTGAGGGACACGTTGGTCCAGAAGCCGTTGAAGTCCGGCTTGCCGTCTGCGGTGCGCGGCGGCTGGTAGGTAGCTTGAGCGAGCGCTGCGGGGGCGAGCGTGATCGCCAATGCAATGAGCCCTGCAAAACGCAGTTTCATGCGGGTATCCTCCTCGAGAGTATTCTTGTTCTTATTCTTGTTGCCGTGAAACTTAGCGGCGCCTGGCTGGAGAGCCAAGGCGCCGCACGGTCACTCTCGCTTGAACAAGATCACGGGGACGGGATTACTCGCCCTTGAACACCGGCTCGCGCTTTTCGAGGATCGCGGCGACGCCCTCGTCGTGGTCCTTGGTGTGGTGCATCAGGCCCTGCGCGGTGGCGGAGAGTTCCATGATGGTGTCGTAGTTGGCCTGGGTGCCGTTGCGGAGGAGCTGTTTCGCGACGCGGAGGGCTTGCGGCGGCATTTTCGCGATCTTGTTCGCGAGCGCTTCGGCTTCGGCCATGAGCTGGTCGCCCGGCACGACTTTCGAGACGAGGCCCCATTCCTGTGCGGTTTTCGCGTCGATCGTGTCGCCGGTGAAGAGGAGTTCGCAGGCGCGGCTCATGCCGATGACGCGCGGGAGCAGCCAGGCGCCGCCGTCGCCGGGGATGAGGCCGATCTTCAGGAAGGTGACGCCATAGCGGGCGTTGTCGGACGAGATGCGGATATCGGCCATGCAGGCGACGTCGCAACCGAGGCCGATGGCGGCGCCGTTCACGGCGGCGATCAGCGGGACTTCGAGGTTATAGAGCGCCTTCACGATCATGTGGACGCCGTTCTTGTAGTTGTCGCGGACCTCGGCGGGGTTGCCGGCGAAGGAGCCGATGCGGTCCCGCATCGCCTTGACGTTGCCGCCGGCCGAGAAGCCCTTGCCGGCGCCGGTCAGGACTGCGGCGCGGATCGAATGATCCTTGTTGATCTGGGCGCAGGCATCGCGCACCGCCTCGCCATCACCCGGCTCGCCGAGTGCGTTCATCGCATCGGGACGGTTCAGCGTCAGGATCGCGATGGGGCCTTTTTTCTCGAGCGTGATCATGGGTGGTCCTCCGCGAGCCGTTTCTGATGAATGACGAAGCGCTTAGCTGACGCGGGGGCGCCTGTCATCCCGGCCGGGGATGGCATTTGCGTGTGCGCGCGGGTGCGTTCCCGCAGGAGGCGGGTTGTTTGGGGGTGGGATTGTGCGCCGCGCGACTAGAGTGCGCGCGGCTTTTGCGCGCCTCGATGACCTGAGCGCGGGGTGGCGGTGGGTTTGGCTTGCGCCCCCTCCGTCTCGCCGCGAAGACGCGGCGATCCACCTCCCCCAGTGCTTCG
>DAINAT010000168.1:0-4953 GCA_036733305.1 Hyphomonadaceae bacterium | reverse complement strand
CAAAATCATCCATCGAATGATTGGCCGGCACATACCCCGCCTCGAAGTGCACTTCCGAAACGCGCTTGTAGTCGCGCTCCAGGAAGCCCTTCAGGATCTCCGCCAGGAAGATCCGCTCATTCATCCCGATCCGGCCCATAATGCCGAAATCGACCAGCACCAGCCGCCCATCCGGCGCGAGGATCATGTTCCCCTCATGCAGGTCCGCATGGAAGAACCCATGGTCCAGCGCACACGCCAGGAAGCCACGCGTAATCTTGTTCGCCAGCTCGATCCGCGCTTCCGCACTCAACGGCCCCGGATTGGTCAGCGACCGCCCGTCGATCCACTCCGTCACCAGCACGCGCTGGCTCGTCCGCTCCCAGTCGACCTTCGGCGCGTACACATAATTGTCGATCGCCGCGATCTCGCCGAACTCGGATGCTGCCCCCGCCTCGAACCGCAGATCCATCTCGCGCGTGAGAGACCGCGCCATCGTGTCGATGAACGCCGCTGGCTCCATGCGCTTCACTTCGGCAGGGCCGTGTTTCTGCGCGGAGTAGGCGATGCGCTTCATTGCACGCAACTCCAGCTCCATCGTCCGCTCGATCCCCGGCCGCAGGATCTTCACCGCCCGCGCGCCCTTCGGCGTTTCGATACGATGCACCTGCGCCACCGAAGCCGCCGCAATCGGATCGCCCAGCGCCGGGAACAGCCGCTCCGCATCCTCACCGAATTGCTCACGGATCGTCTTCATCGCCAGCGACTTCGGAAACGCCGGCACTGAATCCTTCAGCCGCGAAAGATCATTCGCCGCCTCAACGCCGATCACATCCGGCCGCGTCGCCATGAACTGGCCAAGCTTGATCCACGCCGGCCCCAGCTTCTCCAGCGCCTTTGCAAACCGCTGCCCCGGCCGCCCCTTGCCGCCACCGCCCGGTAATACGCGCAGGAAGCCGCCGGCAAACTTCGCCGCCCACGGCATGCGCGAGCGATAGGCATCGGGGATCACAACATCATGCCGCAGCATGACAGCGCCCGCGCGAGCAAGGCGCATATAGTCGGACAGCGCTTCGAACATCGCGCTACACCGCCCATCCGGTGTGAAGCGCAGCAATGCCGCCCGAATAATTCTGGTATCCGACCTGAGAGAACCCGGCCGCCTTGATGCGCGCCGCAAAATCATCCTGCGTCGGGAAACGCCGGATGCTCTCGATCAGATACTGGTAGCTGGCGCGATCGCCCGTCACCAGCTCGCCCATCTTCGGGATCACCGCGAACGAATACTTGTCATACGCATCCTGCAGCACGCGATGCGTCATGTGCGAAAACTCAAGAACGGCAAGCCGCCCACCCGGCTTCAGCACCCGCCGAAACTCGCGCAGCGCCTGATCGATCTCCACCACATTGCGAATGCCAAAGGAAATCGTCACAGCATCCGCGCTGCGATCAGGGAAGGGCAGAGCCGCCGCATCGCAAGCCGCACGCGGCATGTTCTGATCGCTGGCCTTGATCCCGGCCACCAGCATCGCCTCGTTGATATCGGTCACGAACGTCATCGTCTCGCGATCCGACCCGCGCCGGCGCGAAACTTCCTTCGCCCGCTTCTGGAACGCCCGCGCCACGTCTCCCGTGCCACCAGCAACATCGATCAGCACTTCGCCGGGCTGCGGATTGAGCCAGGCGATCATGTTCGCCTTCCACACCCGGTGCACGCCCGCCGACATCAGGTCGTTCATCACGTCGTATTTGCTGGCCACAGACGCAAATACGCCTTTGACACGGCGGGATTTTTCGTCCCGGCTGACGTCTTCAAACCCGAAAGAGACTTTATCTTCGTCCAAGGTTTCCAGGGTCCTCGTCCAGCGCCATCCAGACATAGGCGAAGGACCTTACCGGGGCTATACGCGATCGATGCCAGAATTGCCCGAAGTCGAGACTGTTCGTCGCGGATTAGCCCCCGCGATGGAAGGTAAACGCATCCTGCACGTCCACACGCGCAGGAAAGACCTGCGTTTCCCGTTCCCAGAGAATTTTAACCACCGGATCGAGGGCGCAAAGGTCACCCGCCTCGGCCGCCGGGCGAAATACCTCGTCGGCGAACTGTCCAACGGCGAAGCCCTGATCATGCACCTCGGCATGACGGGTCGTTTCACGGTGGAGGGCCCTAAAGCAAAAGCAGGAGAGCGACCCGGAAAGTTTCACGTCGCCGCCGGCGAAGTCCCCAAACACGACCACGTCGTCTTCGACATGCAGGGCGGGGCAACCGTCACCTTCAACGACGCCCGCCGCTTCGGCTTCATGGACCTCTGGCCACTGGCCGACATCGACCACTATGCGCCCTTCGACGGCATGGGCCCCGAACCCATCTCCAACCAGTTCTCCGGCGCCTATCTGGCGGAAGCTTTCAAAGGCAAGAAGGCGCCCGTGAAAGCCGCACTGCTCGATCAGTACGTCGTCGCCGGCCTCGGCAACATCTACGTCTGCGAAGCTCTCTTCCGCTCCGGCATCTCGCCCAAGAAACTCGCGGGCTCAATCCGCCGCGACAAACTCGAAACGCTCAGCGTCGAAGTCCGCAAAGTCATCGAAGAAGCCATCGAAGCCGGCGGCTCCACCATCTCCGATTTCGAAACCACCACCGGTGAACTCGGCTACTTCCAGCACCGCTTCCAGGCCTACGACCGCGAAGACGAACCGTGCGTGGTCTGCGCCAGACCCATCAAACGCATCGTCCAATCCGGAAGATCAACGTTCTACTGCAGCCACTGCCAGAAGTAGGCGCACGCCCAGCTGCATCGCGCCGTCCAACCCGACCCGCACAACTTGTCATCCCGGCTCTTCGCTACGCTGCGGCGGGAATGATGATTTAGAGCAAACCTCTCTCCGCTCATCCCGGCGAAAGCCGGGACCCAGAGCCGCGCGTACGCCCTTCCATCCTTCGAGACGACTGGCTGCGCCAATCCCTCAGGATGAGGGGTACACACCCACCGGCCCCCGATAGCCCTCATCCTGAGGGATCGCAGGCACAGTCTTTCAACAACAATGATCTCACGTGGCGATCGTCTCGAAGGACGGGGGCATGCTCACCAGTCTCTCTACAATCCAAAAAAAACCGCCCGCCTCCAACCCCCATCACCTGTAAAAACCACAATCCCCATCCCACATGCCCAAGCTTGGGAGGCGGACGTGATGGAAATCGCGCTCTGGATCTGTTTTGCGATCGGGGTCCTGTTCGGGCTCCACAATGTCCTTCTCTGGATGGAGACGAAGGACTGGATCTACTATCGCCGCAAGCGCTCCAGCTCCGGCTCAACCTCCGCCCTCGAAGCCACCGCCATCTTCGATCCCTCCGCCCGCGCCGCCGTCGAAGCGCGCGATGAACGGGCAGGGGAAGAAGACGAGAACGACGGCGACGACAACAAAAAGCGCATCGCAGGCCGCCGGGGTTAGCCCACTAACCTAAGCCAAATGTCATTAAGCTCTCTGCAGCACGCGTTTGCGAAACTGGCCGAACTTCGGGAAATTCCCGGAGCGTCAGGAGAGCCGCCGTGCCCAGCCGTATCCACCACCTCGCGGCCATCGCAGTCGTTGCAACGATCGCGGCCGCCCCGGCTCACGCCAACGAATTCCTGAAAGCCATCGATGACGTCCCGCTGATAGCCGGCCTCACCGAACTCACCGATCCGCTGGTCTTCGAAAGCGATCAGGGCCGCGTCGTCCGCACCTCTGCGGAGGGGCAGGTCGGCGGAAACGAAATCTCGTCTTTCTATACCGCCACCCTGCCGTCGCTCGGCTGGAAGCGCACCGACGATCTCGGCAAGCTCTCCTTTGTCCGCGAAAACGAAGAGCTGAACCTGCAAATCCGCGAGCCAGCCAACAACCGCCCAGTGAACGTCAGCTTCGAACTCATCGTAAAGCTGGCCTCCACGCGTCTGGAGCAGTAGGCATCCCCCGCCCAGCCAGGGGTGGAGATGCCTATGACCGACCTGAACGAGCTGCTCACGCGCGTGCGCGACCACTATGTCGACATGTTCGAAGCGGCCCTCGCCGAGATGCGCGAGAAGGGCCACACGCTGATCGTCGAGCCGCCCATGGTCGATGAGGCGGGCGCGCTGGTGCGCGAAGGCGTGCTCAATCTAGGCGCCCGCTATGATCTCGCGCTGGTCGAAGGCGAGGGCGCGACGCCCAGCGCCTTCTCGCCCACCAAGATGCTCAACTTTACGGCGGAAGCCTTCCACGGCGCCGGCCTCGACATCGTCGTCGCGCCCTTCCAGTGGGACAATGTCCGCATCGCCATCGACGGCGAGCCCAAGGCCATCGCCACCGCGCTGGGCGAATGGTTCGAAGGCGCTATCGCCGCGCCCGACGACATCGAGGAAAACGGCATCCAGCGCGCCGCCCACTTCCTGTCCGATCCCGAGGTCGAGGGCAGCACCTCGCTCGTCCTGTCGGATTTCGGCACCGTCGATGTCCACATCGTGATGGCGCTTTTCGACCATCTCCGCCTTGCCGGGGCGAGTCGGGTGGAACTCGGTCTCCCGGACAGTTACGAAGAAGCCGACGACGAACAAGCCAACGAACAGTAGAAAAGAGGGAGCCGCCCATGGCCTATGAAACGCTGCTGGTCGAAACCGACGGCAATGTCGGGATCATCACGCTCAACCGCCCCGATGCGCTGAACGCCCTCAACGCCAAGCTTTGCGGCGAGCTGGTCGATGCACTGGCTGCCTATGAGGCAGACGCGAACATCGGCTGCGTGATCCTCACCGGGGCAGGGCGCGCCTTCGCCGCCGGCGCCGACATCAAGGAAATGGCCCCGCAGTCCTACATGGACGTTTATCAGAAGGATCTCTTCGGCGCCTTCGAACACGCCCTCTCGTCCTTCCGCAAACCCCTGATCGCGGCGGTGAACGGCTTTGCCCTCGGCGGCGGCTGCGAGCTGGCCATGCTCTGCGATTTCATCCTGGCCTCCGA
>DAINAT010000167.1:0-5277 GCA_036733305.1 Hyphomonadaceae bacterium | reverse complement strand
GCGAAGGCGCGTTGCAGCTCTGCCCGGTGTTGGTCATCATCTGCATGACGCCCTGTTTGACGGCTTTCTGGAGGTCTGCATCGTCGAGGATGATGTTGGCCGACTTGCCGCCGAGTTCCTGTGCAACACGCTTGACCGTCGGCGCTGCCGCTTGAGCGACGAGCACGCCGGCGCGGGTCGATCCGGTGAACGACATCATGTCGACATCCGGGTGAGCGGAAAGAGCTGCGCCAACTCCCGGACCGTCGCCGTTGACTAGGTTGAACACGCCTTTCGGCACGCCGGCTTCATGCATGATCTCGGCGAAGATGATGGCGTCGATCGGCGCGATCTCGGACGGCTTCAGCACCATGGTGCAACCTGCGGCGATCGCAGGCGCGACCTTGCAGGCGATCTGGTTCTGCGGCCAGTTCCACGGGGTAATGAAGCCACAGACTCCGATCGGCTCCTTGCGGATGAGGTGCTTGCCGCGGCGCTCTTCGAACTCGAAGGTGCGGAGATAGTTGGCGGCCTGCATGATGTGGCCGAGGCCTGAGGGTGCGTGCGCGCCTTGGGCGAGCCATAGCGGCGCGCCCATTTCCTCGGACACGACGCCGGCCATGTCGCCAAGGCGCTTCTTGTAAACCTCGATGATCTTGTCGAGCAGGTCGGCGCGGTATTCCTTCGTGGTTGCGGCGAAGGCTGGGAACGCGGCCTTGGCGGCGGCGACGGCCTTGTCCACATCGGCCTTGGAGCCGATGGAGATGCGCGCGTAGTTTTCTTCTGTCGCCGGGTTCTGGACATCCATCGTGCGCGGCGTGACTGGGTCAACCCATTCGCCATTGATGTAGAATTTCAGGTAATCGCGCATCGAAATCTCCTCCTGGACGAACGTGACGTACCGGATCGTCAAATTCGCTGCGGGTTAGATAGTCGATGTTGGGCCGGATTGGGAGCCCCGGCGGATCAGCGCGCTGGTCCGGCCGGGAAATCTCAGAACAGGGGCTGTTGCGGCTGCTCGACGCGCTTGAACGTGATGCGGCCGACCTCGTTCAGCATGGTGTTCTTGTCCACAAACGAGCGCACCGTGGTCGATAATGGCTGGCCGTTCTCGTCGATGGTGAAAAGCTTGAAACGCTGCTTGTCCACGGCTTCAATCCGATAACGGCCCGTCTGGGTCACCGGATCAGCGACGACGCCACGGATCTCCATCCGGTTGCGCGTCTGATAGGACCCGTCGGTATTGAACACAGCCGTGATTTCACCCTTCACGTCGCCAGACGAGGTGTCAGCGCGCCATTCGCCTACAAGCGTTCGCGTAAAGCTGGTCGTTTTCGGCTTACCGTTGAAGAACATAGTCCCTAGTCCCTTCAGAAGGCATGCCAGCACAGGCAAAGCCCCGCGCCAACCGCCTGAGTCAGTAGCCGACCCTCCGAAACACCCTCAGAAAACAGCCTTACGCGGCGATCATATCGCATGGCATGGTTACTTTCCGGTTGAATCTTACAGGATCGACATGAATCGCCTGGCCCTCTCAGCGCTGTTCCTCCTTCTGCCCACAGCCCACGCCCAGCAGGACGATGATCGTATAGAGGGACAAAAGCTGGCCGCGGCCTTCTCACAGGGCGATCTTGATACACTTGGAGCCTGCCAGGGTCGCATTGAGGGCGTAAGCCTGCTGCTCGGTGACATCGAGGGATGGCTGGTCGCCCAAGGCCAGACAGCAGCGCTTGATGGTCTTCATAGCCAGCTGGAAAAAGGCGCTGAGCTGATCGACAGTTTTGCCGAGGTTCGCCTGCAAATCTCGACGGTCAAAGGCATGGCGCTCGTGACTTCAGACAAGGCGCGCCAAGACATGCTCGCTACCTTCAAGCGACGCGAGAGCGAAGATGAGCGCGCCTTCTACACACGCGCCCAGCCTCAGACACGCTTGCCGGCCGACTGCCGTGAAGCACTGCGGCGCGGACGGTGGAAAATCGAAATGGACGGGCTTGCTGGAGACAGGTGATGGCTATTACCGGCGGGTGTCAGTGCGGAGCGGTCCGCTACGTCATGCACGTGCCGCGAGTGGAGAAACCGCACGTCTGCCATTGCCGCATGTGCCAAAAGGCGACGGGCGGGCTGTTTGCAGCTCTCGCTGGTTGCGCCAAGGACAGGCTTGAGTGGACCAAGGGGCAGCCTGCCCTGTTTGCGTCGTCGAACCTCGCGACGCGAGGCTTCTGCCGGGACTGCGGGACGCCGCTGACCTTTGCATACAACACCCCTGAGGCGCGAATTTACGTGACCATCGGATCGCTGGACGATCCCGAACTGGCCAACATCGAAATCCAATACGGACTGGAATCGAAGATCAGCTGGGTGAAGTTCTGCGAAGACGTTCCCGGCGAGATCACAGGCGACAGCGCGGACGCGCAGGCGTTCTTCGCGGATATGAAGAACAATCAAGCCTAGACGGCTATCGCGGTGATTGTCGCCTCGGTTGCGCCTGCCTCGATCTCCTCGCCCACACCCTTGCCCATCATGGCGCGCGCGAGCGGAGAGACCCATGACAGCAGGCCACGTGCGGGATCGGCCTCGTCCTCGCCCACGATCCTGAAGGACGACTTCCGGCCATCCTCGCGCAGGATATTCACCGCCGAGCCGAACGTGACGACGTCCGCGTTATCGGGCGCTGGCTGCACCTGCGCCGTGTTGCGGCGGGCGGTCCAGTAGCGGAGTTCGCGCGCCGCGCGTGCGGCCGCCTCCTTGTCGCCAGCGGAAAGTGCGGCTGCATTGGCTTCGCTGTGGCGAGCAATCTCGGCTTCGATCCGGGCGAGCCCAGCCGCCGTGACGAGGTTCGGGAGGCTCGAAATCTCGCGATCCGGCAGCTCGATTGCGCCGTCATCGTCGGATTCGCGGGTGAAGGCCTTGCTCATGCTGTTGAATCTAGGCGCTCCCTGCCGGGCGCCTAACTCCTTACCCAGACCTTTACCAGATGGCCCCGATCGAACCGTCTGACTTGATGCAATCCTGACCAAGATTCCCTATGTATTGCTCTCAAAATCTTGGAGCGCACCCGTGGACGGCAAGCGCATACTTCTGATCGTCGGCGGCGGGATCGCCGCCTACAAGTCGCTGGAGCTGATCCGGCTGCTTGCCAAGGACGGTATTGCCACGCGCGTGATCCTGACCAAGGCGGGCGCCGAGTTCGTGACGCCGCTGTCGCTTGGATCGCTGTCTGGCGACAAGGTTTATCAGGACCTGTTCAATCTGACAGACGAAGCTGAGATGGGTCATATCGAGCTGTCACGCTCGGCCGACCTTGTCGTGGTGGCGCCTGCAACTGCAGACCTGATGGCGAAGGCCGCCAATGGGCTCGCCAACGATCTTGCCTCCACCACCCTGCTCGCAACCGACAAGCCGGTGCTGATGGCGCCAGCGATGAATGTGCGGATGTGGGAGCACGCAGCGACCAAACGCAATGTTGCGCAGCTGCAGGCCGATGGTGTCACGGTGATTGCGCCCGATGTGGGACCGATGGCGTGCGGCGAGTTCGGCCCGGGACGTTTGCCCGAGCCTGCACGTATCGCAGCGCAGATCCGCAAGATGCTGTCTTCGCCCACGGGCGTTGGACCGCTGTCGGGTTTCCGCGCAGTCGTGACGGCGGGACCGACGCGCGAGCCGCTGGACCCCGTACGCTTCATCTCGAACCATTCGTCGGGCAAGCAGGGCTATGCGATCGCGGATGCGCTGGCGCGTCTTGGCGCCGATGTGCGCCTCGTGACCGGACCGACGCAGCTGGCGATCCCGGATGGCGTGACCGGCGTGAAGGTAGAGACGGCCATCGAAATGCAGGATGCGGTGAAGGCAAACTTCCCGGCGGACATTTTCGTATCGGTTGCCGCCGTCGCCGACTGGCGGCCTGCCACGCGTGCGCAGACCAAGCTGAAGATCAAGGGCGCGGCAGCCGAGAATGTGGCGCTGCAGCTTGTCGAGAACCCGGACATCCTGAAATCCATCGGCACGAAGAAGAAGGGCCGGCCTCGCCTGGTCGTCGGCTTCGCCGCTGAGACCAACGATGTCGAAAAGCACGCCAAGGCGAAGCTGACCCGCAAGGGCGCCGACTGGATTGTAGCCAACGATGTTTCGGGCGACGTGATGGGCGGGGCTGACAACGAGGTTCTGCTAATTTCACGCGACCGGGCCGAACGCTGGCCGCGCATGAGCAAGGCCGAAGTTGCGATGAAGCTGGCTGAGCGCATCGCCGAGACTTTCGACGCTCCGGAAACCAGCGCGGCGGAATAGCGCGGGCGCGGGATATGGCCTAGAGAGCCGCCAACTCCTAGGTCAGGTTCATGATCCGCCACATCGTCTTTTTCACGCTGAAAGACCCGAGCGAAACGCCGGAAATCATCGACCATCTCATGCGGCTGGGGACGATTCCGGGTTCGACCCTGTTCGAGGTGACCCAGAACCGTAAGGCGGACCTTTTTGGCAACGAGATCGATGTCGTCGTCTACGCCGAGTTTCCTGGCATCGATGCGCTGCATGCCTACAAGAAACACCCGACCTACACGGATGTAACCAACATCGTTCGCCCACGCCGCGAGCTGCGTTTTGCGGCCGACGTCGAGGGCTGACGGATCTGTGGAGATCGGCTGCCGGCGCTCGCTCTCGACAGGGCGTCGCGCTAGTCATGGCTGCCTGCCTGGAGCCCTTCCGATGACTGTCACCATTCAAGTTGCGCCCCTGCCTCATTTCGAAGGGCTGGCCCTGCCCGCTTACGAAACAGCTGATGCAGCTGGCATGGATCTGCGTGCCGCCGTGGCCGACGGAGAGCCTCTGACGCTGGCGCCGGGGCACCGCGCCATGGTGCCGACAGGCCTGACCATCGCCCTGCCCGCAGGCCACGAAGCGCAGGTGCGGCCACGTTCTGGTCTGGCAGCCAAGCATGGCATCACCTGCCTGAACTCGCCTGGCACAATCGACGCCGACTATCGCGGCGAAGTGAAAGTGATCCTTATCAATCTTGGTCAGGAGCCATTCGTCATCAAGCGCGGAGAGCGGATCGCGCAGATGGTGATCGCGCCTGTCACCCGCTGCGAACTGACGGTTGTGACCAAGCTCGATGACACCAAGCGTGGCGCCGGTGGCTTCGGCTCCACGGGCCGCTAATGCGATCTAGCCTTTGAGATCGAGCTGCGGCTTGGCCATGTCGGCGAGCAGATAGTGCTCGGTGTCGGCGACGGTATCGAGGCCGCCGAAATCGAAAGCTGACCTGTCGATTATGATGTCGCGTGGCCGCAACGGTCGCGAGAG
>DAINAT010000166.1:0-5281 GCA_036733305.1 Hyphomonadaceae bacterium | reverse complement strand
CGGCGCAGGCTTCCGGGTTGGTGAGGAAGTCGTTCAGCTTCGCCGGGTCTTCGAGGCAGGTGACGAGCCAGTTGAGATATTCGCGCGTGATCTCGCGCAGCCGCGCGACAGGGTCGAGCGGGAACAGGATGCGCAAGAGAACGAGGAACAGCTCGGTCATGGGCTGGAGTATGACCCCAGCTTCTGGCCCGGTTGAATTTGGAGGGCGCTGTCCCCCATCTTTTGCGGCTAGTGGGTTGAAATCAGGAGCGAAGGTTTTTGGCCGTCCTACGAATTGGATGACGCTCCATCCCCCATTCTCGCATCAGCCGTTGGGCGTGAGCCCCCTCCGTCTCGCGGCTTTGCCGCGATCCACCTCCCCCAGTGCTTTGCACTGGTGGAGGCAAGCGCCGGTGTTTACCTCCCCATGCGGAGCAGGGGGGATATAGTGATGTCCGGAATCAATTCGCAGAATCCAATCTGCGGCTGACGTAGGTTGCTAGATCAATCGGCCTCGCCTTCAGTGAAATCCGAACGCGAACGAGTAACGGACTAACTCCTTGAACCAATCAGCATTGGTTCAGAAAATCTTGGATGGAGCCACGTACTGCCTTCAGATCAATGTCGTTGCCGTACCAAAAGTCGCGGCCAACTTCGAACCGAACTCCGATGCTACCTGTCTCGGTCAGCTTCAACCAATCCGCCTTGGAAGCGGTTCGCTCAAAAAAGAACCCTCCAGACTCCAGCGAAAAGTTTTCCGTTTTCATTGGGCCTTCAAAATACCGGCGCTCGTTGGCAACCAGATAACGGGGGCGACCCTTAGGTTTGTCCGGATTTCGCCGAAAGCGGCCGTCGGTGCGACGCACATTCCATGGAGGCGAGGAGCATTCGAGACGGCTGGAGTTCTCCGAGCTCTAAAGGACCGCGGTGGCTGCTTTCCGCTGCATTTTGCCAACCGTGGTCAGCAAGTTCAAAGCCCTTGCTGCGCTAAACTTGGTCGGGTCAAATGCGCCGCCGGACGACAGAACTTGTACGATTTCACGGTCGACTGGCGAGACTTGGAGGCCACACATGCTCCAGTCCGCAAAGTGTCTCTCTCTTGTCGGAATAGCCTCGATGATCGTCAACTGTTCGTGGCGCGGGTCACGCGTGATGCGTCCATAAGTTTCGAGCACGGGCTGCATTGGCCCCTCCAGCTCTTGAAAAAACCATCCGTTGCAAACCAGAAGAGCGCCGGTGACATCAACCGCGCTGTTGCGCGCCTGCGCGATTTTCAGGATCGTAGGCAACTCTTCCTTGATGCTGCTCTTCCCGATCAATCGGACCCTGCTGCAATACAAAAGGCGATGCAGATTTCCCCGAACCACCTTCATTTGACCCAATGCCTCCGTTGTTCAGCGCTGCCGTTCCGGCACGATGAACGCATCGATGATCCATCTTGAAATACGTCTTGGAATGAGCTCGATAGCGCAGGCGAGTTAACAAAGGACGTGCGCTTGTTAGCGAAAATCCCACGACCGGTCGGAGGCGTCTTGCCGAGCGGTGCCGGCAACGGCGGAGTGTCCGCATAGGGCCAAACAGCGTCTTAGCCTCGGACAAAGAGAAACGGCAGGAAAGCCCTCGCTTTCCTGCCGTTCTCGTTGGTGCGTCGAAGTCAGCTCAGAATCTGCGAATTAATTTCGGAGATCACTATACCTCCCATGCGGAGCAGGGGGAGGTGGATCGGGCGCGGAGCGCACGAGACGGAGGGGGATGGTTGGGTGGGGGTGGCCCATGGGTTCCGGGTCTTCGCGCTTTGCGCTTCGCCCGGAATGACACCGGTCGGAGTGGCGCACGCGGCAACAAAAAACCCCGGAGCTTGGCTCCGGGGTTTTGTCGTTTTCGGGTTGGCGTCTGGTTAGCTGGCGAAGCCGATCCAGCGGCCGCCGGCGGCGACGGTGACCCAGGTGAGGACCGAGAACATGGCCATCAGCTTGGCGGTCGGCGTCGAGGCTTCCGTGCGGCTCTGGTAGATTTCCCAGCCGAAGAGGGCGGCGAAAACCGCCGCGCCCGCGACTGTGAGCCAGCGCGAGATGTCGTCATAGAACGGATCATAGGTATTGAAGCCGATGATCCAGTACATCACGAACATGCCGCCAAACAGGAGCGCGAAGGCGCCAACGGCGAACCAGCGGGTGCGGACGCCGAAGATGGCCAGGATCGCATAGCCCGCCGAGAGCGGGTGGAAGAGGCCCGGCGCTGAAATCTCGTCCGAGCCGAGTACGCCGAGGGCGACCAGCCAGAGGAGGAAGGCGATGCCGGCGGCGACGAGGACGCCCGTGGAGGTGCGGCCATCATTCTTTGCGATGGCGTTGGTGACGCCGAATGAGAAGATGCAGGCGGACGCAAGCGACGTCATCTTGATGAAGAACGGAACGGAGTTGTAGAGCTTCTCCGAGTTCAGCATGCCGATGATGATGCCGGTGAACAGAACGATGGCGAGCCCGGCTATGAACCAGGGGCGCGTCGTCCGCTCCATCTGCGGCAGCGGTTCTTCCTTCAGGCCCGCGCCCATGAGGCGGAGGTTGAGGAGGATGACCGCGCCGCCCATCAGTGCGAGGCCCACGAGGTGGAGCGCGCCGAACGGGGCGTAGATGTCCTGCAGCAGGGAGATCGGCCAGATCTTCGGCATGCTGGCGACGAAGTCGGACGCGCCGGGGACGTTCTTGAAGATTTCTTCGAAGGTCATGGATCAGTTCCCCTCACCAGGAGCGGGTTGAGCGGGGGCGGGCGTTTCGGCGGGAGCGGCGTCTTCAGCCGGGGCTTCTTCACCCTCGACCGCTTCACCTGTTCCATCGTCCGGAACGGCTTCCTCCCCGGTGACCTCTTCTTCGATGACTTCGCCGACGTCTCCCTCACGGAAGGCGAGGGCGCTGTCGCACTCCTGCAGCACGTACATCAGCGAGCCGGGCGTGGTGGTTTCCTTCTCGCAGTAGAACCAGTCGTAGGCGATGAAGCGGCCGAAGATGATGACCAGGAACCAGGCCAGCATCGACAGCGCGCCGGACAGCTTCACGACCAGCGGCAGGCCGGGCGTGCGCTTGTGGATGACGACGAACAGGCCGACCAGCGCCACGACGAAGAGAAGGATGCGGGCGGCCGACATGACCCACGGGTCGCCCGGGATCAGGAAGGAAACCAGCAGGGCGAAGGACGAGGCGATGAAGACGCCGAGCCACAGGGCTTTCTTGACGGGAAGCGGATCGCTCATCGGCGGGATGACGTCCCACGCGATATCGCTCTTCTGGACCCGGTAGTGGAACCAGAGGATGTTGATCATCGCCGCCACCAGGAACACCATTTTCAGGCGGAACCAGATGTTGTGGTAGTACATCAGCGGGTCGCGGCCGACGAAGGCGATGACGCCGGTGACCACCATCGCCATCAGCGAGATGATGGTGATCGGCAGGACGCGGTCCGACAGCTTCGACAGCGGCATGTTCTTGAAGGCTATGCCCATCATGCGCAGGTCGATCATCCAGATCGTGCCGGCGAAGAACATGATCGTGAGCACGTGCGTGCCCTCGATGATGTTCCACATGAACAGCGACTCGTGGAGCTGGTGCGACCAGGACTGTCCGTCCTCGGTGAACCTGCCCAGATCCTCCCGGATCCAGTTTACGAAATCATGGAGCAAGTCTTGTCTCTCCCCTTCGGGGCGCCCGATTTTCGGGTCGCCCAAGTTTTGTGACCAGAGCCCGGGAGGGCCCGTTACTGGTTTTGCGGTGGCGGAGGCGTGCGGTTCGGCAGCTCCGGCAGTTTTGCGTCGGCGCCGGGCGCATCGCCCTGAACGTAATGGTTGTGGCAGGCCACGCAGGCTTCGTAGATCTCGCTGCCGGCCTCGAAGAAGGCCTGCTTGTCCTTGGCGAGGGCGGTGGCCTGGGCCTTCTTGGCGGCGGTGTAGAGCTGGTTGGCCCAGTCGACCCAGCGACGGTCTTCATCTGGCGGGCGGTTGGGCAGGAGAAGCGTGTTGGAGGCTTCGGCCAGCGTGAAGGCTGCGCTTTCGGCGGCGACCCAGCCGGCATCGTCGGTTGGGAAGAGTTCGTGCATGCCGTCCGCGTCGATCAGCCAGCCCTGGTTGTGCCAGACGCCGAAGGCGCTGAAGTCGATGACGTGAGCCATCAGGTCCTTCATGGTGGTGTCGGTCTTGAAGTCAGCGAGAGTTGCGCCGCCCATGCCTTCGCCTGGCGTTGAGCCGGCGGGGGCGGTCGAGACGGTTTCGGAGTTTGGCGAGCAGGCAGCCATGGCTAGCGCCAGCGCGAGCGCCGTCGATAAACGGATCATGTTTCCTTCCCCGTGGGCGCCGCCGGTATGGATGGCGTGTTCGCCTATCCCTGCCGTCGCCGCGTAAGTGCTCCACCTATCCGCAACGTAACGCGCTCCTTGGCCAGACGCCATGGTGTGAGTGTCGCAGATTCACTGGATTCAACGCTTTGACCCCGGTCAAACCGTCGCCAGAGGCCCCTTTCCACTGCAAGGGAAAAGAGGGTACAGCGATGGAAAACCGGAGCGTTTCGAACCAGCGGTCCGGACAAGGCAGGGAGAAGGACTTTGAGCATACTGAATCTGAAGCGCACTGCGCTTGCCGCAGGTGCGGCATTCGCCCTGGCGTTGTCTGCGTGCCAGACCGGGCCGTCGGCGGGCGTTGATCCGACCGTCTCGTCGCTGGTGAAGGGCGATGCCGAGGCGCTGGGCTTTGACCCGAACAAGCTGAACGATATCCGCGTGGCGCTGAATGGCGACGTGCAGTCGGGCAAGATCCCGGGCGCGTACCTGCTGATCGGGCGCAAGAACCAGATCGCGTTCAACCAGGGTTTTGGCGTGCAGGGCCCCGGCCAGACGACGCCGGTGACGGATGAGACGATCTTCCGCGTGTTCTCGATGACCAAGCCGGTGGTCGCCGTGACGGCGATGACGCTGGTGCAGGAAGGCAAGCTCGATCTCGACGCGCCGGTGTCGAAATACCTGCCGGCGTTTGCGGACATCAAGGTCTGGCAGAAAGAGGGCGATCCGGTCGCCTCGACCAAGCCGATGCTGATCCGCCATCTGATGAGCCATACGTCGGGCATCATCTATTCGTTCATCCAGCCGCAGCTGCCGATCTCGAAGGCTTGGGTTGCCGGCGGTGAGCAGCGCGTCGACCTTTCGGCCAAGGATTGGTCGGAGCAGGTTGTCGCCAAGCTGCCGATGATTGCCGAGCCGGGCGCGGCCTGGAACTACAGCCAAGGCCTCGATGTGCTGGGCGGCGTGATCGAGAAGATCA
>DAINAT010000165.1:0-5328 GCA_036733305.1 Hyphomonadaceae bacterium | reverse complement strand
CCTGATAGCCGGTGAGGCGCGGGCGCGCATTGTTCGGATACTCATAGACCGGGTTCAGCGACAGCTGACCCGTCTGCATGTCGCGATCGGCAATGCCCGCGGCCTTCACGGCGGCGAACACGCCATTCATCTTCTCGGCCTGTTGCTGCATGGCTTCAGCGGCCGTCTTCGCTTCCACCTGCACGCCAAGGCTGATCATCGCCACATCCGGCGCGTGATCGACCGTGCCTTTGCCGGTCAGTGTGATGGTGGTCTCAGGCTGGATCGTGCTCATGGGTGGCATTCCGGGTCCGGGCGGCATGGGAGGTTGTGCCATCGCCATCGGGGCTGTCGCGCAGCCCGCGAGGAGAGAGGCGGCGATCAGGGTAGGGGCAAGGCGTGTCATCGTGGGGACCTTTCTAGTGGTCATCGTCCATCTGGTAGCGGGGAGTATAGCGGACGTGTAACGGATTCCTCAGCCCAAATGGGGCGCGCCTGTGGCGCGGCAAGTGCGAACTGGCGGCGCGGTGTGGCGGTCTGAGAACGTCCGCGCACAGTAGCGCAAAAGCCACGCTTCCGCTCGCGTGACGCTAAGTCATCGGATATTGAGCCAGCGCGCTAAAGCAGCAGCGCGTTCAATCCGAAGTAAGCGCCCACAATCGCCAGCGTGATCAGCATGATCCGCGCAAGGTCACGCTCCAGTCGCATCTCCCGTTCGCGCCGCAGCCGTCCCTGCAATCCCTCCAGCTCCGGCGTCGTCTCGATATAGTGGTCCGACCGGAAGGCGATCAGCGGCTTCGATATGATCAGCGCCAGCACCGCACCAATCACCAGTATGCCCACCAGCAGATACCCGCACACGAATGCTGTAAGCCCCCACACCATCCCGCCCAGCCAGTCGAACTTCTCGCCCGGCCGCTGCATTGCCTTGGTCATCATGCCCATGCCTGCAAACGATAATATCTGCAGGTCGATCAGCGGCGGAGCAGGCGGCAACGACACAGCGAAAAGCGGCGCATGCACCACATGCGAGATCGCATCAGACAGCGACCGGTAACCGTCCACCAGCTGCGTAATCTCCCCGGCCACGGGAACGTCGAACTGCCGCTGCAACAGGCTGATGATCGCCGGCACGCTCAGCAGGATGCTGACCATGTACAGCAGGTGGTCGCTTCGCTTGACGGCCATGTCCCCGGTCATGGCTGGACTTTACCACGGGAAACCCGCCGGCGGTGAAATTCGCGCTGGCGCTCCGCCCGGGGACATGGTGGAGAAGATGCATATCATTGATGGGAGAGACGCGTGGCTGACCTCGAACGCGAAAATGAACTGAACGACCTCCGCATGTCGGAGAAGGGCCGTCCGCTGTATGAGGCGGTCAAGCGCCACATCGCCGAAAACGTTGCCCCGATCCTCGAAGAGTTCGACGAGCTCGACAACCACAAGACCGACCGCTGGTCGTGGCACCCCCGCCAGCTCGAATTGCTCGACGGCGCCAAGAAGAAAGCCAAGGCCGCCGGCCTCTGGAACTTCTTCCTGCCCAACGCGGAAACCGGCGAAGGCCTCTCGAACCTCGACTACGCCTACATCGCCGCCGAACTCGGCAAATACCACCTCGCTTCGGAATCGCTGAACTGCTCGGCGCCCGACACCGGCAACATGGAAGTGCTCGAACGCGTCGGCACGCCGGAACAGAAAAAGAAATGGCTCGAGCCGCTTCTCAACGGAGAGATCCGCTCCGCCTACGCCATGACCGAGCCGAACGTCGCCTCGTCGGACGCGAAGAACATCTCCACCTCCGCCGTGCTCGAAGGCAATGAGTGGGTCATCAACGGCGAGAAGTACTACATCTCCAACGCCGGCGACCCGCGCTGCAAGATCATGATCACCATGGTCAAGACCAGCCCGGACGCCCCGACCCACCTCCAGCAGTCGCAGATCCTCGTCCCCATGGACACGCCCGGCGTGAAGGTCCTCGGGCCGATGCACGTCTTCGGCGCCGACCATGCCCCGCGCGGCCACATGCACATCAAGTTCACCAACGTGCGCGTGCCCAAGGAAAACATCCTGCTCGGCGAAGGCCGCGGCTTCGAGATCAGCCAGGTCCGCCTCGGGCCGGGCCGCATCCACCACTGCATGCGCACCATCGGCAAGGCGGAAGCCGCCCTGGAAATGATGATCAAGCGCGGCCTCTCGCGTGAAGCCTTCGGCCAGCCGCTCATCAAGCTCGGCAAGAACCCGGAAGTCGTCTCCCGCGCCCGCTACGACATCGAACAGATGCGCCTGATGGTTCTGAAAGCCGCCAAGGCGATGGACGTCCTCGGCAACAAGGAAGCCCGCGTCTGGGTCTCGATGGTCAAGTCGATGATCCCGGAAATCACCTGCCGCATCATCGACGAGGCGATCCAGGTCCACGGCGCCACCGGCATCTCGCAATGGACGCCGCTCGCCGAACTCTACGCCGACGTCCGCCACCTCCGCTTCGCGGACGGCCCGGACGAAGTCCACCACATGGTCGTCGGCCGCCACGAGATCAAGAAGTACGAGCCGGGCCGCAACGCCCCGTAAGCGCTTCTGATCGCTGAAACAGAACGGGCCGGTGGCATCAACCACCGGCCCGTTTTCGTTCAACCTGCGCGAGCCTCACTTCGGCACTTCAAACACCCAGATCTGCGCCGTCCGCATGGTCGGGTTCTTGATCTCCGGCATCATGTTGACGAAGTTCGTCGTCCGCACCCCGCCGCTCCCCGTCACCACCGCGATATACTGCCGCCCGTTCACCTCATAGCTGATGGGGTTGGAGTTCGGCACATCGCCAAGCCGCGTGCTCCACAACCGCTTTCCCGTCTTGTCATCGTAAGCCGAGAACGACCGGTCAATCGCCCCCGCAAACACCACCCCGCCAGCCGTCGGCAGCGTGCTCGTCATGATCGGCGCCCGCTCGCGCGTGATCCACACCGGCTTCTTGGTCGCCATGTCGACCGCCACCAGCCGCCCGTAATTCCCGTCGCTATCCGGCATCGGCCGAATATTCGTCCGCACCCCCGTCGACAACAGTCCGCGTTGTCCCGCAGGCAGCGGCACAAGATCCATGCACGCCTCAACCAGCGGCACAAACAGCAACCCGCTCGTCGGATTGAACCCCGAAGGATTGTAGTTCTTCGCGCCCCCCGCACTCGGACAGATGAACTTCGACTTGCCGTCCCCGGGGATCAGCTCCGGATCAACCGTCTTCTCGCCCGTCTTCGGATCAACCTTGGTGATGTAGTTCTGCATCCCGAGATCGAACGAGAACAGGTATTTCCCCGTCTTCGGATCAAGCGCGTCATGCATCGCCGCCTTGCCCGCCGTCACCAGCACGCGCCGCGCCGCCGCACCCTTGCCGACCGTCATGATCTGCCGCTCGTAAGCCCAGTCCAGATCCATCTGGTCGTTCTTCAGATGCTGGTAATGCCACACCAGCTTCCCCGTATCCGGGTTCAGCGCGATCGTGGCGTTCGTATACAGCGCATCATTGTTCGCCCCCGCCACCAGATTGCGCAAAGGCTTGGTGTCATAGGTCGGGGCAGGGCCGAAGAAGACGAGATTGGTCTCCTTGTCATAGCTCCCCGCCGTCCAGATCGTCCCGCCATTCCGGTCCGCATAGGCCATGTTGTTCCAGGTGTCGCCACCCGGTTCATCGGGCTTGGGAATGGTGTTGAACCGCCACGCCTCCGCGCCCGTTTTCGCATCCAGCGCCACGATGATCGGCTTGGGCCCACGCGTCCCGTAGATCACCTTGCCCTTCGCAATGATCGGCCCGCCCGACATGGTGAAGCCCGGACCCGGCCCTTTGTCCCACAACACGGCGCCGGTCTTCACGTCCAGCGCCACGATGTGCGCGTCAGACGTCGGCATGTAGAGCGTCGTCCCGAAGATCGCGATCGACTTCTTCGGCGTCGGCGTCACGTCCTTGGGCAAACGATACGTGTACTGCCACAGGATATCGCCCGTCACCGCGTCGATCGCTTGCACGATGTCCTTGAACGAATGCACGAACAGCACGCCGTCATGCACCAGCGGCGTCCCCTGGTTCGGCCCCGGCGACAGCGCCAGCGACCACGCCATCTGCATCTTGCCGACATTGGTCTTGTTGATCTGCTTCAGCGGGCTGAACCCCTGCGCATCCCGCGTCCGCCGCCAGTCGAGCCAGTCGGTGGAGGGCGGCTTCGCCAGCATCTCCTCCGTCACCGGCGTGATCTTCAGCAACGGACTCGGCCGCGCCGCAGGGTTCGGCGGCAGCTTCACGCCAGCCGCGATCATCCCGAGATTGGCCGTCGTCGTCGGCAGCATCATCGTCTTCTGCGCGCTCAGAGAGATCGGCGTCGCCGCCACGATCCCGTTCTTCGACAGCAGGTAGGCTAGCACATTCAGATACTCGTCCTGGCTCAGCGACCCCGGCTGTGCCGTCGGCATCGTGTCCGAGACATAGTGGAACAGGTCCTCGACGCTCTTGCCGCTCCACCGCTGCAGGAAGTCATCCCCGCGCAGCATCGGCCCGAACTCGCCATCGTCCAGACCTTCGCCATGGCACAGCACGCACCGCTTCTCGTATATCTTCTGTCCGGCAGCCGCCTGCTCGGCTGAATAGGAAGGGCTCTCCTGCGCACGCGCCGGCAGGGCCGCCGCCACCGCACACGCCGAGGCCAGCAAGGCCAGTTTCAATTGCTTCGCAATCCGCATCGTATGCGAGCGCATCAAGCGTCCCTCCCTCTACCTCAGGTGTGCATCACCCGTAGGCCTGCCCGACAGTCCAGGCACACGCCCTCTAGGCGCGTCACGAAGTAAGCATGCCCCCACATACCCCCGGCATCACGCTTCCGCGCGAAAATAGTGAGCCCCCGCCCCAAACCCGCAAGAGCGCTACGGAACGCAGGGTGCATCACCGATGCACCACGCCCAGCCTCGTCATTCCCGCGAAAGCAGGAACCCAGGGGCCAAACATACCGCTCAACCCGCCCCCCACCTGACCTCCCCCTTTCAGGGGGAGGAACCACGTTGCCAGAACTTACCTCTCAACGAAGAGCAATCACGCATCAGGGTCCCTCCCCCTGAAAGGGGGAGGACAGGCGGGGGTCGGCCAGCCAACCCCACCACCATCAGTTCATCGTCCCGCTCCTCCC
Source organism: Hyphomonadaceae bacterium (assembly GCA_036733305.1). Lineage (GTDB taxonomy): Bacteria > Pseudomonadota > Alphaproteobacteria > Caulobacterales > Hyphomonadaceae > UBA7672. Next base: position 187 of record DAINAT010000165.1, on the reverse strand, counting down.
GCCCCGGACGTGATCCGGGGCGGGAGGAGCGGTGATGGGCTGAAGTGTAGGATGGCGGTGGTGCAGAACTGTAGGACGGTGAAATCCCATCCCAAGCAATCTCAACGCCCTACACACCCAAACTGTAGGACAGAGCCTCCCAGAATCTACGGCGCCGAAAACCAGCATATACTGCAAACGCACCTGA
>DAINAT010000164.1:0-5402 GCA_036733305.1 Hyphomonadaceae bacterium | reverse complement strand
CTACGAATCTGGGGGTCAGAGGTTCGAATCCTTTCGGGCGCGCCAAATTTCTCGACAAATCAATACGTTGCGGCAGTGGCTTTGCCGCCGGGCCGACAACCGTGGCGCCATTTCGAGCATGGCGACGCGCTGGGGCGGGCTGGCGACGAAAGCGAGATTAGCTCGCTTCGTGGACGCCGCGGGCTATCGCGCGCGCCAGGCAGGCGGCAGCGAGTTCCCCGATCCGTGCGAGCAGGAACGGACCCTGATCCGGGCGCTGGACCTGCGCGGTCGAGAGGCAGAACACGACATCACCGTCAAAGGGCGCAAACACCGGACGGATAGCGCGCGACATGCCGGCCATCGCCATCTTGGCGACGCGCTGCGCCTCGGCCGGCGTCAGCGCGATGTTGGTCGCAACGCAGGCGAGCGTGGTGTTGGTGCGGCCGGCGGGATTCACTTTGGCTGCGCCCCAGTCGTCGAGATCGAGCGTGTAGTCTTGCGTTGGCCGCTTGCCGCCGAACTCACCGTTCTGCTCGTAGGGCCAGGCCCAGTAGGCGTCCGTCCCCGGCATGATGACAGAGCCGAAAGAATTCACCGCGGCCAGCGCGCCGACGATGATGCCGTCTTCGGTCATGATGCTGCTTGATCCAAGACCACCGGGCTTTTGCCCTGCCCGTGCGCCGTAAGCCGCGCCTGAGCGGCCGAGAGGAAATTGCCGAGCCGCCTCGCCGAGGGCGATCCCGCCGAGCGCGCGATAAGGCGGCGTCTCACCCCAATTCTTGTTACCCGGATTGGCAAGATCATAGAGGATCGCAGCAGGCACGACCGGCGAGCGCGGGATATTTGGCGACGGAACCAGTGCAAAGCCTTGCCCGCTTGCGCCTAGAGCGGCCGTCACACCATCCGCGGCGGCAAGTCCGTAGACAGAGCCGCCGGAGAAAACCAAGGCGTCGATTGCATCCACCAGAGTATCAGGCGCCAGCGCATCGGTTTCCCGCGTGCCCGGACCGCCACCCGCGACGGAAACTGCGGCAACCGCACGCATGTCCGGCTTGATGACCGTTACGCCTGTTCCGGCGCCCTCATCATGGGCACACCCCACTTTAAGGCCGCCCACATCCGTGATCAGGTTGAATGGTCCCGGCCGCGCCGTCATTTGACAAGCCTCAAGGGTCGGTTCAGTTGCGGTCTTGCTCACGAACGGTCACAGGGACCGTATATGGGCCTGTATGCGGGCCGATCCGGTCTCACGCAAGAAGGAGCGCTTCCGTATGCGCCACTCGCTTATGGCATTCGTTGGGGCGCTTGCGCTGGCGGCTTGCGCCGGCCCGCCCGCCGCGAATGAGCCGGGACCTGCGATAGCATCCAGGGAGTGGCGGCTTGCCGGCCGCGCCATGATCTCCGCCGCCGACAAGCGCGCGGTCGAGGCAGGCCTTGAAGTCATCAAAAAGGGTGGCAGCGCGGTTGATGCGGCGATTGCAGCGCACTCCGTGCTGGGTCTGGTCGAACCGCAGAGCTCCGGCCTTGGCGGTGGCGGCTACATGGTCGTGTACGATCGCAAGTCGAACTCGGTCGTAACGTTCGATGGGCGCGAGACGGCGCCTGCGACAGCGACGGCTGACTACTTCACCGTGAATGGCCAGAACCTCGGCTACATTCAGGCTGTGTATTCAGGCAAGTCGGTGGGCGTGCCGGCGGCGATTGCACTCTACAAGGCCGCGCACGAGAAGTATGGTAAGCTGCCTTGGGGTCCGCAGTTCGATGCGGCGATCAAGCTGGCCGATGAAGGCTTCATCGTCACCCCGCGTCTGGCCAACTCGCTCGGGCAACGCGCGCAGACCGGGCCACTCGGCACGAATCCGGCGAGCGGCGCCTACTTCTTCCCGAACGGGAAAGCGCTGAAGGTCGGTGACCGCCGCACCAATCCGGAATACGCCGAGACGCTGCGCCGTGTGGCGAAGGAAGGTCCGTCGGCTTTCTACTCCGGCACGATTGCGCAGAACATCGTCGACGCCGTTCAGAGCGGCGAGATCAAGGGCGATCTCTCGCTGAAGGATCTTGCCAACTACAAGGTGTTGGTGAAACCCGCGATCTGCGGGCCGTTCCGTGAGTACAAGATCTGCTCGGCGCCGCCAGCCTCGTCGGGTGGCGTGGCGATGAACGAGATCATGTCGATCTATGATGCGATGGTCGCCAAGTCCGGCGACAAGTCGGAGAACGCCCTGCTCCGTGACTTCGTGCTTGCGCAGCAGCTCGGCTATGCGGACCGCGATCACTATGTGGCAGACCCGAATGCGGTGACCGTGCCGGTCGCTGACCTGCTCAATCCTGCGTATATCAAGTCGCGCGCCGAAGGCGGCTTCAAGCCGGGCGACGCGCCTGAGCCAGGCGATCCTGGCGCGGTGGTGCACAACAAGCCGATCCGCGATCAGTGGGGCCGTGACACCAATGCCGCGCAGCCGGGCACCACGCACCTCTCCTTCGTCGACTTCGAAGGCAACGCCGTGTCACTGACGGCGACGGTGGAAGGACCGTTTGGTTCCTCGCGCTGGACCAATGGCTTTGTGCTCAACAACCAGCTGACCGACTTCACGCGCCCCGCAACCTTGAACGGGAAGCCCGTCGCGAATGCGCCCGGACCGGGCAAGCGTCCGCGCTCGTCCATGTCGCCGACCATCGTTCTCGATAAAGCCGGCGACGTCTTCATGGTCACGGGATCGCCGGGCGGCAATTCGATCGTCGGCTATGTGTCGAAGACGCTCGTAGCCGTGCTCGACTGGGGCAAGACCGCTCAGGAAGCGAGCTCGCTGCCGAACATCGTCGCGCGTGGCCAGACTGTGCGTGTCGAGACCTCTGACTCGACCGCTGGGCCGAACGCGATCGGCAAGGCTTGGTCTGCAACGCTGGCTGGCTTCGGCTTCAAGGTGCAGGAAGTTTCAGGCGAAGTTTCGGGCCTCAACCTGATCGTCGCGCGTAATGGCCAGTACGAAGGCGGCGCCGACCCACGTCGCGAAGGCGTTGCGATCGAGATCACGAAGAACCCGAACTAACGACAAGCGCATCGCGCGCTGAGGACCGGACGCGATCGGCCTTCGACGCCGCAGCGTCCCCGAGGGCTCCGGAGAAATCCGGGGCCCTCGCCTTTTGTGGCTTAGCCCGCCGCTGGTACGCGCAGGCGGAACATGGCGCCTGCTGGGCTGTTGCTGGCGAGTTCAAGTTCGCCCTTCATGCCGCGCGCAAGCTCTCGCGCGATGGCGAGACCCAAGCCGGCGCCATCGCGCGAGCCTGAACCGGAGAACGGCTGGAACAGCTTGCTGACGACCATCGCGGGAACGCCGGGCCCGTTGTCGGCGACTTCCACGATTGCACAGTCAGCTTCGCGATAGACCTTCGCGGTGATCTTGCCCGGTGTCGTGCGACCCTCTTGGTCACGAATGGCGCGCGCGGCGTTTCGGACGAGGTTCACGATAATGCGGTGGACATGCTCGACATCGGCCGATGCGCAGGCCTTGCCCGAGATATCCAGATTCCACTCGATGTTTGTCGCTCCAGCGAGACCTTCGGCCGCCGCCTCTTCGATCGCGGGCGCAAGGCTGACGACCGTGATGTTCGGCGCCGACGGCTCGGCGCGACCGTAGCGCAGAGTTGCTTCTGCCAGACCGACTGCGCGCTGAATGGCCCGCTCAAGACGCGGCGCAGCGCGCTTCACGCGCGGGTCGTCGGAATGCGCCAGCGTCTCGGAGACAATCTGCGCGGCCGCCAGAGAGTTGCGCAGATCGTGATTGATCTTGGCAACCGCCTCGCCGAGCTCGGCCAGCCGCTTGCGCTGACGGAACGCCGCCGACACCGTCTTCTGCATACTTTGAAGAGCAGCGTTCGCGCTCTTCATCTCATTGGTATGCCCGGGGATCGGTTCGATGTCCGCGCCTTCCGGCGCATTCGCGAAACGCGACATGCCGCTGGTGAGCAGGCGCACCGGCTTCACAACGAGACGGTAGATCGCCAGATACACCAGCGCGCCGACGACGAGTGAAATCGCGATCGAGATAAACAGAAGCGTGCGAGAGAAAGAGATCAGTCCGTTTTTCAGCGCCACCTCGGGAACGATGACTTCCATCTCTGCGTCTTTCGTCATCGATGGTGTGACGAGGATACGAAGGAAGCGACCGTCTGGCGCAAGCATGTGTGAGAAGGCGCCGAGGATGCCCATGCCCTGCTCCTGACGCAGGTCGATGGTCACGAGGTCCGGACCAATGGCGATCGACGGCGCGAGGATCTGTTCGCGGAATTCCTGCTCCTGGACGGCGACGGAGACGACCTGCGCCTGGGTCAGGAGCTGTACAGACAGTTCGTCGCTGACGCGGCCATCCGGAGCGGCCTCAACGGCCAGCGCGGCGATCTCGGCCGCCTGGGCGCGCTGCAGCAGCCAGTTGTCCCGATAGGTGCCGGCCAGCACCGGGTAGATCAGCAGGGTTGCGAACAGGACAAAACCGGTGGTCAGGACGAGCAGACGGCCGCGCAGGCCGGAGAACAAATGCCTCTTTTCCGCTACCGGCACATCTGCCGGAGCGGCAACCCCCTCGAGCTGCTGGACCTCACTCAGTGTTTCGTCCCCTGGGGTATATCCCAAGTCTTGGCAGACACTCCGGCCGGCTCTTTCTAACAGAAAAGGGCCAATCCGGGTCCGCTCGTTATTGCCAACTGCACTAGCGTCTCTGGGCCCCCGCCAGGTACGACGACCACAGATACAATGCTTTTACGTTGAAAAGTTGCAAACCCGTCGCGTCAAACAGGTGAAAAAGGCCTAGAAGGTTTGCTTGACACCCCCCGGATGAGCAGGTAGTTCCCCGCCTCCGCGAAGGATTAAAGGGGCTGTGACCCGTGGCCACCAAACGAACTTTTCAGCCGAGCAACCTGAAGCGCAAACGGCGCCACGGCTTCCGCTCGCGCATGGCGACCAAGAACGGCCAGAAGATCCTGGCCTCGCGTCGCGCCAAAGGCCGCAAGCGCCTCAGCGCGTAAGCGAATCTGCGTCTTCGGGCGCAGAGCGCCCTTTGCCTGCCGATAGAAATCCTGCCCCGCTGGCGCTCGAACGCCTGCGGATAAGGCGTGAATTCCTGTACGTAGCAGGTGGTTATTCTGAACGCCGCCGTCTGCTGGTCGTCCAGGGCCGCCGCCGCGTGCCCGACCGCGAACTCGTGGGCGAGGGATTTACCTCAACCAAAAAGGTCGGCGGATCAGTGGTCCGCAACCGGGCCCGCCGCCGCCTGCGTGAGGCTTCCCGCGTCCTTCTGCCGCTTCTGGGCGTCGCTGGCGCCGACTATGTTTTTATCGCTCGTCAGGACACTGGGACGGCTCCGTGGCCGCGTTTGCTTGACGATATGGAAATGGCGTTGATAAGCCTCCGCCGCCGCCTTTCT
>DAINAT010000163.1:0-5539 GCA_036733305.1 Hyphomonadaceae bacterium | reverse complement strand
ACTTCGAGGGCGGTGTGCGTTTCTGGTCCTCCACCGCCAAAGGCGGGGGAGGTGGCGCGCGCACGCTTGTGCGCGTGACGGAGCGGGCTGCGCGTCTTCGCGCGGACCACCTTCATCCAACTCGATTGCCGACTACCTATCGCCTCGCACGTCCCGCGCGCGAGACCGCGCCCTTACGCCCGAACCGCAGTCTTCCGCGATCCAACCGCCGGCGGCGCCTCCGCATCCCCCGCAAAGCACTGTGCCTTGGCCATCCAGTTCGCCGCGTTCGCGCCGACAACCTTCAGCCCCGTATCGCCAATGTTCCGCGTCTGCGTCACGACCTGGCAGAACTCTTCCGCCAGCCCCTCGATCACCTCGTCCGCACTCGGCTCGTTATACAGCCAGACTGCGCCCGAAGGCGCGGTCAGCTTCAGATGCGGCCGAGGTTCGGGCGCCGCTTCCCCGCGAACCTTGAAGGTCCAGCCATATGTGTTGTTGCCCAGCACAACGATGTTCCGGACGCGATCGCCATTCGCCCGAACGACGCCGAGCGTGTCATACACTTCCTGTCCGTGCGCCCACGTTTCCATCAGCCGCGCCGTGATCGAAGACCGCGCGCTCATGTCAGGCCCCGCCCATTTCACGCGCGCCGAAGGTTCAGCCTCGCCAAAGCGTGCCGCCGTTTCTGCGAAGCCGGAATGCCACTGGTGGACCAGTTCCTTGCCGGAAAGACCCTTCAGCCACTCCCGCTCAAAACTCCCCATCGTCCCACCTGCGCGGCGATGTTCTTCGAGCTGCGCATAGTAAGCCGGAAATGACCCATCGCCCTTCAGCGACATCAACGCAGCCATGTTCCAGACATGCAGGTGCTGCACGACCCGTTCGATCGTCCACGCCTTGAACGCGGTTTCCTGCTTCAGCCCGGCATCGTCCAGCGGAGCAACGAGCGCGTGGAGCGCATTGCTCTCGTCCAGAAAGTCGTTCGCGAGCATCTTCATGCGGAGGCCTAACGCGGCAGATTGCTTGATCCCATCAGATATTCGTCGACCGCGCGGGCGCACTGGCGGCCCTCGCGGATCGCCCAGACCACCAGCGACTGGCCGCGACGCATGTCGCCGCAAGCAAAGATCTTGTCCGACGAAGTCTTGTAGTCGTTCGTCGTCGCCTGGACGTTGCCGCGCGGATCGAGCGCTGCCTTGGTCTGGTCAACCAGTCCCGGCACGACCGGGCCGGTGAAGCCCATGGCCAGAAGAACGAGGTCCGCCTTCAGCTCGAATTCCGAGCCAGCAACCTCCTTCATCTCCATCCCACGCTCGGTGCGAACCCACTCCACGCGGGCGCAGACAAGCGCCTTCACCTTGCCGCCTTCGCCGATCGCTCGCTTGGTGATGACTGCAAAGTCCCGCTCGCAACCCTCTTCGTGCGAGGACGAGGTACGCAGCTTCAGCGGCCAATCCGGCCAGGTCATGGCCTTGTTCTCTTTGGTCGGCGGCTGCGGCATGATCTCGAGCTGCGTCACGGAAGCAGCGCCATGACGGTTCGACGTGCCAATACAGTCCGAGCCCGTATCGCCGCCGCCGATAACGACCACATGCTTGCCTTCCGCGCGGATCGTCCCGCCCGGAGCTGCTGTTTTCTCGTCATCGCCAGCAACACGCTTGTTCTGCTGGGTCAGAAAATCCATGGCGTAGTGAACGCCATCAAGCTCACGGCCCGGGATCGGAAGGTCGCGCGGTTTCTCGGCGCCGCCTGCGAGGACGATCACCTGATAATCATCCAGCAGCCGCTGTACCGACACGTCGACGCCGATGTGCATGCGCGGCCGGAAGATCACACCCTCGCCCTCAAGCTGACGCACCCGCTTGTCGATCAGATGCTTCTCCATCTTGAAGTCCGGGATGCCATAGCGGAGCAGTCCGCCGACGCGGTCGGACTTCTCGAATACAGTCGGCGCATGGCCCGCGCGTGCAAGCTGCTGGGCGCAGGCAAGGCCCGCAGGGCCGGAGCCCACGACGGCGACGCGCTTGCCTGTACCGCGCGGCGCGAGCTGCGGCTTGAGCCAGCCCTCATCGAAGGCGCGATCGACGATCTCGCACTCGATGGTTTTGATCGACACCGGATTATCGTCGATGTTCAGCACGCACGACGCCTCGCACGGAGCGGGGCAGACGCGGCCCGTGAACTCCGGGAAATTGTTGGTCGAGTGCAGGTTGTCGCTCGCCGCCTTCCAGTGGTCGCGGAGAACCAGGTTGTTCCAGTCCGGAATCTGGTTGTTGACCGGGCAGCCGGGCGTACCCGGCGCGACCGAGCCCGTGCCCTGGCAGAACGGAATCCCGCAATCCATGCAGCGCGCGGCCTGGATGCGGATCTCCGCATTGTCCATGCGCTTGAGGAATTCAGAATAGTTCTTCTTGCGAGCTTCCGGCTTCTCGTAGCCGCGCTCTTTCTTCTCGTACTCAAGGAAACCCGTGGGCTTGCCCATGTGCGTATGTCCCCTGAAACTCTACTCGGCCGCGATGATTGTGCGCGTGGACTTCATGTCCTTCAGCGCGCGCGCATAATCGGTCGGCATGATTTTGACGAAGTGGGTGAGCGCATCGTTCCAGTTCTCCAGCAATTCCCGCGCGCGGGCGCTGCCGGTGTGGAGCAGATGGCGTTCGACGAGGATACGCAGACGTTCGGCGTCGTAACGCAGCATGTCGCCCATGCCATTGTTATCGACGGCCGGAGCGCGCTGTTGCGGAGCGTCTGCGTCCGTCGAACCGTCCGAAGCCTTCACCGATTCAAGCGCAACCATCGACGGGTTGCAGTTGTTGGTGAACGCCTTGTTCGGGTCATAGACATAGGCAATGCCGCCCGACATGCCGGCCGCGAAGTTGCGCCCGGTTTGGCCGAGCACGACGACAACGCCGCCGGTCATGTATTCGCAGCCATGGTCGCCGCAGCCTTCAACGACGGCGACGGCGCCCGAGTTGCGCACCGCGAAACGCTCGCCCGCAACGCCTTCGAAATAGGCTTCGCCCGCGATCGCGCCGTAGAGCACCGTGTTGCCCACGATGATGTTCTCCAGCGGCGAACGATTGACGCTGTCGGGTTGCTTCACGATCACGCGGCCGCCCGAAAGGCCCTTGCCGACATAGTCATTGCCATCGCCCACGAGCGTCAGCGTGACGCCGCGCGCGAGGAAGGCGCCGAAGCTCTGCCCAGCCGTGCCGGTGAGTTCGATCTGGATCGTGTCATCGGGCAGGCCGGCATGGCCGTGACGCTTGGCGACTTCGCCCGACAGCATGGCGCCAACCGTGCGGTTCACGTTGATGACCGTATCCTTGATCTGGACGGGCTTCGGCGTCTTGGCGAGCGCGGCCTTGGCGGCCTTGATCAGCTTGTGATCCAGTGCGCCTTCGAGGCCGTGGTTCTGCGTCTCGTTCAACTTGATCGCGACGCCTTCTTTCGGCTGCGGCTGGTAGAGCAGCTTGGAGAGATCAACGCCCTTGGCTTTCCAGTGATCGACAGCCTGCTTCATGTCGAGCAGGTCGACGCGGCCAACCATCTCTTCGACTTTCCGGAAGCCCAGCTTGGCCATGATGCCGCGCAGTTCTTCGGCGACGAAGAAGAAGTAGTTGATCACGTGCTCGGGCTGGCCGGTGAAGCGGGCGCGCAGGACGGGGTCCTGGGTCGCGACGCCGACCGGGCAGGTGTTGAGATGGCATTTGCGCATCATGATGCAGCCAGAGGCGATCAGCGGCGCCGTCGAGAAGCCGAACTCGTCCGCGCCGAGCAGCGCGCCAATAGCGACGTCGCGGCCCGTACGCAGGCCGCCATCGACCTGCACGGCGATGCGGCCGCGCAGTTCGTTCAGCACCAGCGTCTGCTGGGTTTCGGCAAGGCCGATTTCCCACGGAGAACCGGCGTGTGTCAGCGAGGTGAGGGGCGATGCGCCCGTGCCGCCTTCGAAGCCGGAGATCGTGACATGGTCAGCACGCGCCTTGGAGACGCCTGCCGCAACCGTGCCGACGCCGACTTCCGAGACGAGCTTCACGGAGATACGCGCGACCGGGTTCACGTTCTTTAGGTCGTGGATCAGCTGCGCCAGATCTTCGATCGAATAGATGTCGTGGTGCGGCGGCGGCGAGATCAGTCCAACACCCGGGGTCGAGTGGCGCACCTTGGCGATGTTCTTGTCGACCTTGTGGCCAGGCAATTGGCCGCCTTCACCGGGCTTTGCGCCCTGCGCCATCTTGATCTGGATGTCATCGGCATTGACCAGATACTCAGCCGTGACGCCAAAGCGGCCCGAGGCGACCTGCTTGATGCGCGACCGCATCGAGTCGCCGTTCTTCATCGGCGTGAAGCGATCCGGTTCTTCGCCGCCTTCGCCCGTGTTGGAGCGGCCGCCAATGCGGTTCATTGCGATGGCGAGGTTGGTGTGCGCCTCACGGCTGATCGAGCCGAAGCTCATCGCGCCGGTGGCGAAGCGTTTGACGATGTCAGCGGCCGGCTCGACCTCTTCGATCGGAACGGGCGTTTCGGCGAACTTCATCTGCATGAGCCCGCGAATGGTCAGCAGGCGCTCGTTCTGCTCGTTGATCGTCTGCGCGAAGGCTGCATAGTCTTCCGAGACATTGCCGCGGACAGCGTGCTGCAGCTTCGAGACGCTTTCCGGCGTCCAGGCGTGATCCTCGCCGCGGATGCGGTAGGAATAATCGCCGCCCACGTCGAGCAGGTCCTTGTAGATCGGGTTGTCGCCGAAGGCCGCGCTGTGGCGGCGAACGGCTTCCTCGCCGATCTCCAGCAAGCCAACGCCTTCGATGGTGGTGGCTGTGCCGGTGAAGTATTCCGCGATCAGTTCGCTCGACAGGCCGACGCCGTCGAAGATCTGCGCGCCGCAATACGACTGGTAGGTCGAGATGCCCATTTTGGACATGACCTTCAGAATACCTTTGCCGACGCCCTTGATGTAGTTTTTCTGAACGTCTTTTGCGGAGAGTTTCATACCCTCACGCACGCGGATTTCTTCCAGCGTTTCGAACGCGAGATACGGGTTCACCGCTTCTGCGCCATAGCCAGCCAGCGTGCAGAAGTGATGCACTTCGCGCGCTTCGCCCGTCTCGACGACCAGGCCAACCTGCATGCGAAGACCTTGGCGCACCAATTTGTGGTGGACCGACGAAAGCGCCAGCAGGGCCGGGATCGGAATGCGATCGGCGCTGACACCGCGATCCGACAGGATCAGGATGTTGATGTCCTGCAGCACGTGCTCGGTCGCTTCGAGGCGGATACGCTCGATCGCGGCCTTGAGGCCCGCTGCGCCTTCAGTTGCATCCCACGTGATGTCGATCGTCGCGGTGCGGAACGTGCCGTCCACGAGTTCGGAGATCGAGCGGATCTTTTCGAGGTCGCGGTTGGTCAGCACGGGCTGCGTGACTTCGAGGCGCTTGTGCGTGCCGGCTGCGAGGCCGAGCAGGTTCGGGCGCGGACCGATCATCGACACCAGCGACATGACCAGCTCTTCGCGGATCGGATCGATCGGCGGGTTGGTCACCTGCGCGAAGTTCTG
>DAINAT010000162.1:0-5555 GCA_036733305.1 Hyphomonadaceae bacterium | reverse complement strand
CCTACGTCCAGCGCGTTCTCCGCATCGGCTACAACCGCGCAGCCTCGATGATCGAACGCATGGAGCGCGAAGGCATCATCAGCGCGGCGGATCACGCCGGCAAACGCCAGATCATCCCGCAGGATGTCCGCCGAGGCGGCGGCGCCAGCAGCGGTGGCGGCGACGAAGAAGCGGCTTGATATCAACCGCCCTTCCCTGACACGGGCCTGGCCTGAAACAGAAAAGGCCGGCTCATCGGAGCCGGCCTTTTTCATTCGCGCTTGCGCGAGAAACTACTCTTCGTCGTCGGGCCGGGCGGCTGCCTCGGCTTCGGCTTTCTTGGTCGCGGCGCGACGGGCGCGGGCGTCAGCCAGATCCTTCGCACGGGCGACCTTCTTCTCGGCGAGTTCCGCCGTACGCGCGACCTTGCGGTTAGCCATAGCCTCGGCGATCAGGGGAAGCAGGCGCTCCGCCTCAGCCTGCTGTTTCGCTGACCCGGCCTTAACCAAGCGCTCGGCGTTTGCCTGGAGGTTTTCAAGCTCCTTCTCGGTCATCTCCGGGATGCGTGCTTCGAGGCTCATCGGGGTCTCCTGCCGGCCCCGCGCGGCGATAGCCGACGCTTCTCCAAGAACGACAATATCATGAGATGCGCTGCCCAGACGGGACAATCAAGCAAAAGCGCAATGAATCGACGTTTTGTTGACTGCACCGCACCTTTTGCCACAGCGCCCGGATTGAGGTATAAGCCAGCATCGAGTTTCGGCCGACGACTTGGCCGCGCTACCCTGCGCACGCTGACGACATCCACCCACACTTGATGCAACAGGCGGATCGCGTTCGCGCGGCCGTCGTCACGTACGTAAGGAAGACTGAACTATGGCTACCGGAACAGTGAAGTGGTTCAACACCACCAAGGGCTACGGCTTCATCCAGCCGGACAACGGCTCGAAGGACGTGTTCGTCCACATCAGCGCAGTGGAAGCCGCCGGCCTCCGCGGTCTGGCAGACGGCCAAAAAGTCTCGTTCGAAGAGCAAGCTGACAAGCGCTCGGGCAAGATGGCTGCCGTCAATCTGAAGACCCTCTAGGACTGAACTGTTCGGCAGCGCGTGCAGCCGCGCTCCGGACGGAAAGAAAAAGGCCGGCTCTGATGAGCCGGCCTTTTTTGTATCATGCACCCGGCGTCGCCACGATCGGCGGCTGCGGTCCGCCAGCGGGTCCGACGCATAGGAAGCGCGTGTAGATGCCCCAGCACTGCAGCACATCACGATCGCCCGTGCTCATGCGCGACAACGTCACGACATAGAAATCCTCGAACGCATAACGGCCCGTCGCTTCATCCGGCCGCTCGACCTTGCCCTGCTTCATCAGCACGCTCGCAACGCCGCGATGCAGACCTTCGGTCGGTCGCGTCACATAGGCGCCCGCACCAGCAATCAGCAGAAGAAACAGAAGCACGACGAACGTCCGCATGGATGTCTCCTGCGCCCCACTCCGTTTGCTTATGCGCTATTTCGCGTCCGGCTTCGAGCAGAAGAACTGCGCATAGGCGCCGAGGCATTCAAGCATCGTCTTGTCGCCCGATGTCACCGTGTACCTGGTCGCCACCAGCAGATCCTCGTACTTGGCCTGGCGCGAGATGCCGCCGACCACGGTGTCGATCAGCCCGCCAATGCCGTCGCTTCCATTGGTCTTCGCGATCTCGGCATCGGCATTCTTCTTCTGCGCGTCCTCGTTCGGACGCGTCAGGAAGCCTCCGAAGCCAAGCGCGCCCAACAGCACAAGTATCAGCAGCATTCGCATCTATCGTTTCCTCGACCCGGTCTTCCGTTTCGCCTTCGCCGGCTTGCTTTCAACCGGCCCCTGTACGGTTGGCAATGGCGTCTGTCCCTCGTCCCAAACTTTCAGCCACTTCTTGGGCGCATTATGGCGCCACTGTCGCGTGAGATATCCGCGCAGCGTTTTGACATCGAGCCGCTTCAGCCGCGCCAGCACATACGGATAGTTCCGATAGTGGTCGGTAAGATGAAACGTCTCGGGATCTGCTTCCAGCAACATCTCCCGCTCATCCAGCGGTACGCAGCCCAGAACCACGCTGTCATCTTCCGTACGCAGACGGGTCAGGAATTTTCCGAATGATTTGTAGGAGGCGTGGCCATACGACGTGCCCGCTTCAGTCTCGGGAAACGACATGACCACGTCGTGAAACTGTTTCGGGCCCATCGCGTTAGCTACCCCTGTGACCGCAGCCAGCGGCCTGACGCATATTACCCGTGATTTCAAACAGGACTGAACCGATGTTCATGAAAACAGGGCAAAAAAACCTTGGCGGCGACTTGTTTTCGCCGGGCCCGAAGACGAGGTTGCCCGTCATGAGCATCCTGTCCGCACTCTTCCCCCTCGCCCTTTCAGTCAGCCCGGAGGCGCTTGCCGCCCCGGCGCAGCTAATGCCGGAGCCCGTGGCCCTGCCCGTCGCAACAGCGCCGGCGCCGCAACTCACGCAGATCAAATACACGCCGGCTACCAAGCCTGTCGCGAAGCCCGCCCCGGCTGTCGCCAAGCAGGGCGATGCCGAGCTCATCAAGATCCAGGCGCCCGTCGCCGCGATGGACCGCGACGCCATCATCGATCGCGTCGCCAAAGCCATGACCGACACCAAGACCGTGCAAGGCCGTTTCACCCAGGTCGATCCTGCCGGCGCGCCGTCTTCGGGCGCGTTCTACATCAACCGTCCGGGCAAGGTTCGCTTCGAATACACCTCGCCGGAGCCCATTTTCATTGTGTCGGATGGTACGACCGTCTCGATCGAAGAGCCCAAGCGCAAGGCGTATGACGCGATCCCCCTCGCCTCCACACCGCTGCATCTCTTCCTGCGCTCGAACATCGACCTGAAGAAAGACGGCAGCGTCACGGACGTCACAACCTCGAACGGCGCCCACTTCGTCACGCTGGTCGACAAGACCGGCGAAGCCGAAGGCAAGATGATCCTGCAATTCCGCGCCACCGATTTCGAACTGCTCGGCTGGCGCCAGATCGACGGCACGGGCGCGGAAACCCGCGTGCAGCTCGCCGACATGAAGAAGAACGTCTCGCTCAAGCCCTCGCTCTTCGTGGTGAAAGACCCGAGCGACAATGGCGACGGCCGCCGCTAGGCCAAAAATCGAGGAGCCGGGGTTCGCCCCGGCTTCTTTTTTGCGCGCATCCCAAGCGCTTTGAAAACGTAGCGGAAACGACACATCAAAATTTTAACCATGTTTCGGGTGACAAATCCGGGCACTCGTGGCTTTATTGCCACGTGGATCGGAGCCGCTCGCGCCTGAGCTTCCCCCCACAGGTGCTCGAAGCGGCTTTGAACGCCGGAGCTATCCCCCCGGCCCATCACGCCCCCGGGGCGTAAAGCGCGCCTGGCTGTCCCCGCGGCCGGGCGCGTTTGTTGTAACTGCATCGATCATCCAGAAAAGCCTCGCTCCACAGGTGCTTTTCCTTGATCTGAGGGGCGGCGCACCCGATTGTCTGGGTCTGCCCATAGCCCCACCTCCCGCACCTCCAACCAACGGCTTCCCCTACGATATGAACCGCCTCTCCCTGGCGACCTGGAACATCAATTCGGTTCGTCTCCGCATCGATCGCGTCATTGCCTTCCTCAAGCGGGAGAAGCCGGATGTCCTGTGCCTGCAGGAGATCAAATGCCTGGATGACCAGTTCCCCCGGAAGGCATTCGAGGCAGCCGGTTACAAGCACATCCACCTCTCCGGCCAGAAGGGCATGCATGGCGTCGCCATCGTCTCGAGGCTGCCGATCAAGGCGCTTGAGACGCCGGGCCTGTGTCGCCACGGCCATGCGCGCTGCGCCTCCGTCGAAGTTGCCGGCTTTGAAGTCCAGAACCTCTACGTGCCCGCCGGCGCCGACATTCCCGATCCCGAGCTGAACGAGAAGTTCGCCCACAAGCTCGATTTCGTCGAACGCATGCGCGACTTCTACGCCACGCGCGCCGCCAAACGTTCCGCCCTGCCCCTGCTGGTCGCCGGCGACATCAACATTGCGCCGGAAGAGAACGACGTCTGGTCTCACCGCCAACTGCTCAACGTGGTCAGTCACACGCCGGTCGAGACCGATGGCCTCAAGCGCATCCTCGCCGACGGCAAGCTGACCGACATCGCACGCGCCAAGCACAAGCCCGACGAGAAACTCTACACTTGGTGGAGCTATCGCGCCGCCGACTGGAAGCTCTCCAATCGCGGACGCCGTCTCGATCACTGGTGGGCCGACAAGCGCGCCACGCCGCTGGTCGACATCGCCAGCTACCGCATCATCTCCGAAGAGCGCGGCGGCGAAAAACCCAGCGACCACGTGCCAGTGCTAATCTCGGTCAACGCCGCGGCCTGATCGCGCGCCGGCCTGTACGCCACAGCTGTCTGCACGCCACAGCTATGCGCCCTTCCGCGCCGCGTCGATCTTCGCGACGTCGATCTTCCGCATCTCCATCATCACGGCGAACGCGCGCTTGGCCTCGTCGCCACCCGCCGCCATCGCTTCGGTCAGCGTGCGCGGCGTGATCTGCCACGAGATGCCCCAGCGATCCTTGCACCAGCCGCACTGGCTCTCCTTGCCGCCATTGCCGACGATGGCGTTCCAGTAGCGGTCAGTCTCCGCCTGATCCTCGGTCATGATCTGGAACGAGAACGCCTCGTTGTGCTTGAAGTCGACAGGCCCGCCATTGAGGCCGATGCACGGAACACCGCACACGGTGAAATCCACCGTCAGGACATCGCCCGCCTTCCCCGAAGGATAATCCCCCGGCGCCCGGCTCAGCGCACCGACTTTGCTGTCAGGAAACGTCTCGGCATAAAACCGCGCCGCCGCCTCTGCGTCCTTGTCGTACCAGAGACAGATCGTGTTCTTCGCAACCATGGATGTCCTCCGCGTGGAAGCCTGATGTTCGTCACAACAGATTATAGCGCGGGCAACGACCAAGCACAGCGAGGCGCCCTCGTCCTTCGAGACGCCGCTCCGCGGCTCCTCAGGATGAGGGCTGAACCTCCGGCGGTGGAATAGTCCTCATCCTGAGGAGACCCAAAGGGCCGTCTCGAAGGACGAGGACGTGCTCAGCTCTCGCCTACGCCTGCAGGCGATACCCGCCGCTTTCCGTCAGCAGCAGGCGCGCATTTGCCGGATCGGGTTCGATCTTCTGGCGCAGGCGATAGATGTGCGTCTCCAGCGTGTGCGTGGTGACGTTGGCGTTGTAGCCCCACACTTCGCTCAGCAGCTCTTCGCGCCCAACCGGCTTGCCGCCCGCGCGATAGAGATACTTCAGGATGTTCGTCTCTTTCTCGGTGAGACGGATCTTCCGATCCTTGTCGTCGACCAGCAACTTCGCCGCCGGGCGGAATTCGTACGGACCCAGCCGGAAGATCGCGTCTTCGCTTTGCTCGAACGTCCGCAGGTGCGCACGCACGCGAGCGAGCAGCACGGAGAACTTGAACGGCTTGGTGACGTAGTCATTGGCGCCCGAGTCCAGACCCAGGATCGCATCCGCATCCGTCACCTGCCCCGTCAGCATGACGATCGGCGCGGCGAT
>DAINAT010000161.1:0-5703 GCA_036733305.1 Hyphomonadaceae bacterium | reverse complement strand
TCGGCGCAACAGCGATCGATTCAACGTTGTTCACGGTCGTCGGGCAGCCATAGAGGCCGGCGTTCGCCGGGAATGGCGGCTTCAGGCGCGGCTGGCCCTTCTTGCCCTCGAGGCTTTCAAGCAGTGCAGTCTCTTCACCGCAGATGTAAGCGCCGGCGCCATGGTGCGCGTAGATGTCGAAATCCCAGCCCGATCCGCACGCGTTCTTGCCGACGAGACCGGCGGCATACGCTTCCGCGATCGCCTTCTCGAGCACTTCGCGCTCGTAGATGTATTCGCCGCGCAGGTAGATGTAGCACTTGTTCGCGCGCATCGCGTACGACGCAATCAGGCAGCCTTCGATCAGCAGGTGCGGATCGTGGCGCATGATGTCCCGGTCCTTGCAGGTGCCGGGTTCGGATTCGTCAGCGTTGACGACGAGATAGTGCGGGCGATCCGGTTTCACGACCTTCGGCATGAAGGTCCACTTCAGTCCGGTCGGGAAGCCCGCGCCGCCACGGCCACGTAGGCCCGACGCCTTGATCTGGTCGGAGATCCACTCCGGGCCGAACTGCATCAGCTCTTTCGTGGAGTTCCACGCGCCGCGCTGCTTCGCAGCTTCCAGTCGCCAGTCCTGGCGGCCGTACAGGTTGGTGAAGATACGATCTTTATCGAGAAGCACGGTCGCGCTCCTCCATGCTTGCACGGATAAAAACGATGATTGCTGGCAGCGTAAAACCCAGCCCGCCCAGGACGCCGATCGCGAGCCAGACCCAGCTCCCGGTCAGCGCGTAGGCCAGAATTCCCGCGATGATCGCAAGGCCCTCAAGGAACGCCGCGAACATCAGCTTCTTCGCCGCAACCTTCTTCGGGCTCGACTCATTGATCACGATTGCGCCCCTCATGTCTGCGCCGGTTCAGGCGGCTTGGGCGCGTTCGGGATGGACGAAAGCGGCTTCGCTTTCGAGCCATCATACAGGCTCTCATCGGTAAGCGACGTCGGCGGACCTTCCGGCGCAGACGTCTGGCGTTTCACATACGTGCCCGGCTCGGGCTCTTTGCCGGACGCGAAGTCATCGATGATTTTCTCGAGCGTCTCGATCGTCAGGTCTTCGTAATAATAGTCGTTAATCTGGATCATCGGCGCGTTCACGCAAGCGCCGAGGCATTCCACTTCAACCCACGAGAACTTGCCGCCACCCGAGACGTGGCCCTTTGGCCCGATCTTGCGCTCGCAGAAATCCTTCAGCTTGTCCGCGCCGCGCAGCGCGCATGGCGTCGTGCCGCAAACCTGGAAGTGGTACTTCCCGACCGGCTCGAGGTTGAACATCGTGTAGAAAGTCGCGATCTCGTACACGCGGATATACGTCATGCCGAGACGATCAGCGACCGCGCGCAGCGCCGGCTCGGACAGCCAGCCATTGTTCTGCTTCTGCGTGATCCAGAGCGCCGGGATCACCGTCGAAGCGCGGCGCTCGGCCGGATACTTGCGCTCCCACCATGCGATCTGGTCTTCGCTCGCCGCGCTGAACGCGAACGGCTCGTGGTGAGACGGGTCGTGGAAACGGCGATGGCTCAACGATCGACCTCCCCGAACACGATGTCGAGCGAGCCAAGAATGGCCGAGACGTCGGCGAGCATGTGGCCACGGCACAGATGGTCCATGGCATGAAGGTGGGCGTAACCCGGGGCCTTGATCTTGGCGCGATACGGACGGTTGCCGCCATCAGTCACCAAATACACGCCGAACTCGCCCTTCGGCGCTTCGACGCATGCATAGGTTTCGCCGGCGGGCACGTGGAAGCCCTCGGTGTAGAGTTTGAAGTGATGGATCAGCGCTTCCATCGAATTCTTCATCTCGGCACGACGCGGCGGAGCGTACTTCGAATGCTCCGGCAGCACAGGGCCGACCGGCATCTTGTCGATGCACTGCTTGATGATCTTGATGCTCTCACGCATCTCCTCGATGCGGCAGAGATAGCGGTCCCAGCAGTCGCCGTTCTTGCCGACCGGAATTTTGAAATCGAGTTCCGAATAGACTTCATACGGCTCAGCACGGCGCAGATCCCACGCCAGACCCGATCCACGCACCATCACGCCCGAGAAGCCCCAGGCCAGCGCGTCTTCCACCGACACGACGCCGATATCGACGTTGCGCTGCTTGAAGATGCGGTTCTCGGTGACAAGCGTTTCGATATCGTCGAGCGTCTTGAGGAATGGATCGCAGAACTTGAAAATGTCTTCCACCAGCTCCGGCGGCAGATCCTGGTGAACGCCGCCCGGGCGGAAATACGCCGCGTGCATGCGCGAACCCGAAGCCCGCTCATAGAAAACCATCAGCTGCTCGCGCGGCTCGAAGCCCCACAGCGGCGGCGTCAGAGCGCCCACGTCCATCGCCTGCGTCGTCACGTTCAGCAGGTGCGACAGCAACCGGCCGATCTCCGAGAAGATCACGCGGATGTACTTCGCGCGAACCGGAACCTGAATGCCCGCCAGCTTCTCGATGGCGAGGCAGTAGGCATGCTCTTGGTTCATCGGCGCGACGTAATCGAGACGGTCGAAATACGGCAGCGCCTGCAGGAATGTCTTGTACTCGATCAGCTTCTCGGTGCCGCGATGCAGCAGCCCGATGTGCGGATCGACGCGATCAACAATCTCGCCATCCAGATCCAGCACAAGGCGCAGCACGCCGTGCGCCGCCGGGTGTTGAGGGCCGAAGTTGATGGTGAACTTGCGATCGTCCATCTCTTCCATGAGGGCGGACTTAGACTGATCGATGTGTTGCTCGGCCATGACTATTTCTGGCCCCCGGCTTTTTCATCACCCGGGATAATGGCTTGCATGCCTTCCCAGGGAGAGAGGAAGTCGAAGTTTCGGTATTCCTGAACAAGCCGAACCGGCTCGTTGATCACGCGCTTCTGGGCTTCGTCGTAGCGAACCTGCACGCGGCCGGTCAGCGGGAAATCCTTGCGCAGCGGATAACCTTCGAACCCGTAGTCGGTGAGAATACGGCGCAGGTCCGGGTGACCCGAGAAGATGATGCCGTACATGTCGAACGCTTCGCGCTCGTACCAGTTGGCTACCGGAAACACGTTCGCGACGCTCGGCGCCGGCGTGGCTTCATCCGTACGCACCTTCACGCGAATGCGCTGGTTCAGGCGCATCGACAGCAGGTGATAGACGATCTCGAACCGCTCCGGCTCGGTCGGGAAATCGCAGCCGCACAGGTCAACCAGCGTCTCGAAGCGGCACTGACTGTCATCGCGCAGGAATTCCAGCAGTTTCGCGATGCTGTCGCGCTGCGCCATCACCGTGATCTCGCCATGCGTGACAATGATCGACTTGATCGCCTTCGCCTGCACGCTTTCCAGGTGCAGCTTCAGCTCGGCAATCATCGAAGCGGGAGAAGGAACGCTCATCGTTCGATGCTCCCCTCACGACGAATCTTCTTCTGCAACTGCAGCAGGCCGTAGATCAGCGCTTCAGCCGTCGGCGGGCAGCCTGGAATGTAGATGTCGACCGGCACGATCCGGTCACAGCCACGCACCACGGCGTATGAGTAATGGTAATACCCGCCGCCATTCGCGCACGAGCCCATCGAGATCACGTAACGCGGCTCCGGCATCTGGTCGTAGACCTTGCGGAGCGCAGGCGCCATTTTGTTGGTCAGCGTACCGGCGACAATCATCACGTCCGACTGACGCGGCGACGCGCGCGGAGCAGCGCCAAAGCGCTCCATGTCATAACGCGGCATCGAAGCCTGCATCATCTCGACGGCGCAGCACGCCAGGCCGAACGTCATCCACATCAGCGAACCGGTGCGCGCCCACGTGATAAGATCGTCAGCAGCAGCTACGATAAAGCCCTTGTCCGCGAGCTCATCCGACAACCCAGCGAAATACGGATCGTTCGATTTGACCGGCGCACCGCCAGTCGGAGCAGCAACCTTCGCCTCGGCCATTATTGCCACTCCAGCGCGCCACGGCGCCACTCATAGACGAACCCAACCGTCAGCACGCCGAGGAACGCCATCATCGACCAGAAGGCGGCGACGTTGCCCGCCGCGACCTGGAACACCCACGGGAACAGGAACGCCACTTCGAGATCGAAGATGATGAAGAGAATCGAGACGAGATAGAATCGCACGTCGAACTTCATGCGCGCATCATCGAATGCGTTGAACCCGCACTCGTAAGCGGACAGCTTCTCCGGGTCCGGCTTGCGCGGTGCGAGCAGGCTCGATGCAACAAGAAACAGGAGGCTGATCGCTATCGCCAGGCCGAGAAAAATCACGACCGGCAGATATTCGACGACGAGCGTCTGCGCGTCTTCCATTATACCCTCGGCTAGTCTTTTGCCGACGGCCTATGCCGCTTTGACGCGAGAGGCAATAGAGCCTCCAGACGCATCGGGGATTCTTGGCTCACCGGCGACTTTCCAGCCATAAATCCGGGTTGTGGAGAGCATCTGCTCTGCGTTGGAACGTCGCAACCGCCCATCAGACGATAGGCTGCAAGCGATCGCACGGCGCGCCCTCAAACGCGGAGCCAAAACGGGCCGACCGCTGGGCTGAACACCAATGTCGATAAGACGAACCGACCTCCAACCATGCGATCCGCAATCGGGAGCTGGAGAGGGGCGCACAGATCGTTCGGAGACGGGAAGAGCCCACTTGAAAACCATCCACAGGCTTCGCGCGGCCACCGGCGCGCCACAGCGCGATTCCGCTTGGTTGGAACCCGGTAGGGAGAAAACCGCATCCGTCGCGGATGCGATCCCGAAACAACGCAGACAGCTTCAACGTTCACGAAACACGACAAACGAGCCGATTTCGAAAAAGTCTGACGATTTTTGGGGGAAAGCCGGAAAAACACCGGAAATTCAATTCGATACCTGGCGCGAGTGACGGGGCTCGAACCCGCGACCTCCGGCGTGACAGGCCGGCACTCTAACCAACTGAGCTACACCCGCGTACCGCAGGTATCGAAGGAAGGAGCGTTTAGGCGTCACCGCTCCCGGGGTCAAGCGGATTGGAGCATCGAATTTGCCCTATTCGGACGCCAATTGCTGCCGCAGCACCAGCTTGTTCCCTTCCAGGCTAAATCCGATGGATGTCAGAGCCTCGATGGCACCCTGCCCGGCGTTCGCCACTGTGGCCGTCATCTCCATGTCGAGATGCTGGCCGATGCTCATGGTTGCGAGCACGTCTTCGCCCGTGGCGGCCGTGCCGGAGGCTTCAACCTGCAGCTTCCCGCCTGCGCAGGTCACCGGGCCGCGCAACTCTGGCCCGACCCAGCCCTTGTAGTTCACTTTTGTCAGCGCGTCGGTCCAGACCTCGCCAGATGCGGTCTCGCACAGGCCATTTGCGAACTTCACGTCCTTGGCGTTGAGCGTGAACTTGCCGTCCGTCCGCGCGATCGAGGGCGGCATGCCCGGCACCATGGCGGTATCGCCCGCGAGCTTGAGGTCTGTCAGGCCAACTCCACCATTGCCGATAGGGTAGGAAATGCCTGCCTGACCGGTCAGGCCATCGCGCGTCATGCCCACCGTGCCCGCAGCCTTGCCGCCGAACAACGCCATCAAGTCGGTTTTGACTGACAGGTCCCCGATGGTCTGCTGGCCATAAGATACGTTCGTCAGCTTGCCGTCCCAGACGCTGCCGGATGCTTCACCAAACCGGAAATCGGGGGTCTGTCGCGCGGCCATATCCGCCGCCATCGACAT
>DAINAT010000160.1:0-5707 GCA_036733305.1 Hyphomonadaceae bacterium | reverse complement strand
TGACTGACAGCTTGCGCACGCGGCGGCCCATGCCGAGGATCGGCAGGATCAGCACGGGGGCGAGCACGAACAGGATCGCGGTGAGCTTCCACGATGTGATGAACATCAGGATCAGCGCGCCGACTGAGGTCACGGTCGAGCGGACGGCCATCGAGAAGGTGGAGCCGAAGAAGGTCTCGATCAGCGTGACGTCTGCGGTTAGGCGTGAAACGGCCTCCCCTGTCTTCAGCTTGGAGAAGTAGGCGGGCGAGAGCGACATCAGGCGGGCGTAGACATCGCCACGCAGGTCAGCGGCCAGCCGCTCGCCGAAGCGGGAGAAGAAGTAGAAGCGGATCGCCGAGGCGACGCCGAGGGCCAGCGCGATGCCGATCATGGCGAGGAAGCCGGCATTGATCATCGCCGGATCGAAACTCTGGAACGCGTTGTTGCCGAGCCATTGCACCGGGAAGGTGATGGCGAGGTTCAGCACAGCGGCCACAAACAGGAAGATTACGCCCATGATCGCCGTGGTCTGCTGGCGCTTCATGTAGGGGGCGAGCTTCAGGAGGGGGCCCAGGGAGCGGGACTTGGCGCGGTCGGGGGCGCCCTCGCCCCAGCGCTGGGCGCCGGCCGTCCGGTCGAACCCGGCGCTGCCTGCTCCTGCTGAGGAGCCGCTCGATTGGCTGTTTCCGTCGCTCATTCCGCCCTCGACTGGCCGCCCTCAAAAGCCCCGGTTTCCGGGCGCCTGACGGCCAAGCTTGCCAGCCCGGCCAGCTTCGGGTATGAGCCCCGCTCCCGAATTCAGCAAGGCTCGAGGCGTTAACGCTTTTGGGACCTTACGACAGCCGCGACAGAGACTTCCGATGAAAAAAGAAGGCCATCCCGATTACCACTTCATCACGGTCGTGATGACGGACGGTACCGAGTATCAGACGCGCTCGTGCATGGGCAAAGCCGGCGACAAGCTGTCGCTCGACATCGACCCGAAATCGCACCCGGCCTGGACCGGCGGCGCGAGCGTCTCGCTCGACCGCGGCGGCCGCCTGTCGCGCTTCAAGGACAAGTTCAAAGGCTTCGTCAAAACCTCCTGATTGGTTTTGCCCGGTCGGATGCGTCCGATCAGGTTGCGAAGTGGAAACACTGGGAGGGCCCGCTGGAAACAGCGGGCTTTCTGCTTTCAGGCGCTGTCCATCTTCAAGATCAGCAATGCCACGACCGCGAGCGCCAAAGCGCCTGCGGATGCCAGCCACAGACCGGCCAGACCGGTCAGCTGCCAGGCGAATGCACCCGCAACCGCGCCCGTCACGAGTCCCAGCCACAACAACAGGTAAGGCGCCCAGGCCAGGCGAGATCCACCCGTTAGTGCGCCCGCGATGCGTTGACCGAGTTTGACCAACGTACCGGTCATGTAGGTGAGGCCGATGGAAACCTCGCCATCGCGTTCGAAGGTCGTGTTCTCTGCGCCCATCGCGGCTGCCACGAACAGAACGGCGATATCGGGAGCTCCCAGCTCCCCGACAGCAGCTGCGGTCGCCAACACCGCGGCTACCAGCGTCAATACAACCGGCCGCCGCCGTTCGCCCGCCACCCTGCCCAACAAACTTCCTGCGACCACGCCCAAAACAAAAGACGCGATCAGCCGCCCGGCGATCAGCGCTTCTATCGGCACGCCAGCCAGACCAACGGCCAGGCGCGTGGAGTTGCCGCTCATGAACGAAACAAAGAAGCCGCCCAAGCTGAGAAACCCTATGGCGTCGACATAGCCGGCCAGCGCCGACGCCCCGATCGCCAGAGCGATTTCGCGTTTTCGATGCCGTAGCATGTGCACGCCCTCCGATATTTCCCCCGGCATTTTCAAGCGCCCGGGATCGCACTTGTCCATGCACCGCAGTATGCGCCCACACGAATATGGGTGCAGAAGAAGCAGACAGCTTGGCGGACCGGCCGTTTCATTGCGCGCAGGCCGATGTCACGCTAGCGTCGCCGGCATTGGGGGCGCAGGACAGTGGCAGCGCGGCAAGCGGCACCTGGGAGGCAGTTGCTTCTGGCCTATGCCGGGAGCAGCGCCGAACTTGTGAGGCCGCTGCATCGCGCGTTCGAGGCGGCAGGCTTCGAGGTTCAGGCGGCGCCTGACGACAAGCCCCCGGCCGATAGCGACATCGATCAGGCCCGCGCCGTCATCGTCTGCTGGACACCGGCAGCGGTTGCCAGCGATGGCGTGAACCTGCAGGCGGCGCGTGCCCAGAAGGTGCGGAAGCTGGTGCCGATCCTGCTGGCGCCCTGCTCGCCTCCCGGCAATCTGGGCGGGCATCTGCGCGCAACAGACCTCAGCGGCTGGCGGGGCGATCCGACGGATCGGGAGTTCCGCGAGGTTGTGGAGGCGCTGCATGGCCAGCTTTCGGGCGGAGTGCTGGGCAGTCTGTTGAGCAGCAACATCCTGCGCTCGCGCTATTTCACATGGGGCAGCGCTGGCGCAGCGGCGCTTGGCGCTGTCGCGATTGTCGCGAACTTCGGGGACCTGCGTCAGACCATCGACGGCTTCACCAATCCGGGCGCGTCCGAGAAGGCGCTGATCGCGACGGATGCGAAGGTCGAGGAAGTGCTGACGCTGCTGAAGCAGAAGTCGCCGCAACCCTTGAGCGCCGATGCCGAGGCGGCCCTGCGCGAGAGCATCGAGCGGTTGTTGTCGGCCCAATCAGGAGCGCGGGGATCTGCGGCCGAGAAGCTGGCTGTGGGCGATGTCGACGGTGCGCTTGCCGATCTGCAGTCAGCCGCCGACGAGGGCGAGAAAGCCGCGCAGGCACTGGCCGAGACGTGGAAAGAGATCGGGGCGCTTGCGTTTGCGGCGGACACGCAAGGTTCGATCAACGCGTACCGCCGCGCCACAGAGCTGTCGCCGAATGATTCAGATGCGCACAACATGCTGGGCTCGCTCTATCTCCGCACCGGCGATTACGAGGAGGCGCTGCGCGCGATGGAGCAGATTTCGTGGTTCGAGGAAGACGAAGCGAAACGTGCTGTGGCGCTGGGTAATCTTGGCGTTGTTGCGCTGGCCCAGCGCGACGATGCGGAGGCGGAGCGGCTGTTCCGGGAGTCGCTGGCGATCAATGAGAAGCTCAGCAACAAGGACGGACAGGCCGCCGATCTGGCGGACCTTTCAGACGTGGTGCGCACGCAGGGCAATGCCAAGCGCGCCGATGAGATGCTGCAGCGTGCGCTGAAGCTTTATGTCGAGACCGGCAACCTGATCGGCCAGTCGAACGTGCACGGGCGCCTGGGGGGTGGGGCCTTCCAGCGGGGGCAGATGTCAGCCGCCCTGAAGAGCTATGCGAGCGCAGCCGACCTTGCCGGGGAGAGCGGCGACACCGGCTCAACGATCTACGCCGAACTCGGTCTTGGCGACGTGAGCTCTGCGACCGGCAAGTTCAAGGAGGCGAGAGAGCATTATCAAACCGCGCTCGACCTTTCGCGGTCGATCGACGGGCGGACGACCGAAGCCGAAGCGCTGTCTGGCCTTGGCGACGTGGCGCGCAAGCAGAACGACAAGACGGCCGCCATCGAGCACTATCGCGGCGCGATGCAGCTCTATGCCTTCTTCAAGAATGAAAAACGCGTGGTTGAGCTGCTTGAAATGATGGACGAGCTGGGCGCTACGCCCTCACCCGAAGGTCCAGAAAACTAGATCCAAACCTAGCGCGAACGCCAGACCGAGAGCGGATCGAAGGCGCCGCCTTCGGCTGCGGCGCGGAGACGGTCGATCTGCTTCATTACCGGGTTCTCGGCCGGCGGGGGGCTTTCGGAGAACAGCGCCGAGTCGAAGCGCCAGACGCGCTCGTAGAGGGCGCGGGAGCGATCGACCAGAGCCATCAGTGGCGCCGGCATGATGGCGCGGTCGACCGGGTGCGGTTCGCCCGGCTTCGAGATGCGGTATTTCTCGTCGCCTGCTTCCTCGACCTTCATGTCCTTTTCGCGGATCGCGCGCTGCACGACGAGCCAGGAGGCGGCCTGCATCAGGCGCGTGGTCACTTCCATGCTTTCGGCGGCGTAGACGAGCGCGAGTTCGCGGTTGAGCTTGCGGCTGTCGGTGCGGCCCGGGCCGTCGAGATAGGTCGCGGCTTCCTCAACGAGGGACATGCCCTCCTTGAACAGGCGGTCGAACATTTCCGAACCGGCAAACTCGACCACCCGGCGCTTCCAGTCATCGCGCAGTGGATCGCCAGAGTGCATCGCGTCGAGCATCATAACCTCAATATACACCAGGCTCGCGAACCAGTCTCGTCCCGAGACCTTGAGCAAGCCTTGATAACCAGCAGTCCTTGTTTCCAAGTGGTACTACGCAAAACCCTTGCCGCAGGATGGTCCCCGGAATTTGCGGGGAATTTTGTCGCGGCTTCCCCTCACGCCAACGCTGCCTCAGGACTTGAAGAAGGCGGCGTCGGCGGCTTTCCGCGTGGCTTCCTTCTTCACGATCATGGCCTCGCAGGCGGTAATTTCGCCCTTGAGACCTTCAATCCGGTCTTTCAGCTCCTGGATCGACATCTCGTCCAGCGCCCGCGGCTTCACCGACCGCACCGGTTCTTCGTCGAAACTCATGGCCGTGCCTCCTCGGCTCTCTCCCCCGCCTTGACCGAACGCCATGCGTACGCCCAAGAGTTCGCAGCCCTGTTCATGATTAAAACCCGGGATGCCTAAAATGTCCAAACAGATGATGACTGCCGTCAAATCCGTTGTGGGACACCCCCTCACCCTGCACGAGATCGAGAAGCCTTCGCCCGGTCCCGGCCAGGTGCTGATCCGCGTGCGCGCGGCTGGGGTAAACCGGCCTGATCTGGTTCAGCGTGCGGGCAAGTATCCGCCTCCTCCCGGTGCGCCGGAGACGCTGGGTCTCGAAGTGGCTGGCGACATCGAGGCGGTGGGCCCGGGCGTGACGTTGTGGAAGGGCGGCGAGAAAGTCTGCGCGCTGGTGCCGGGCGGCGGCTATGCCGAATACGCGGTGGCGCATGAGGCCTCGACCCTGCCGATCCCTGAGCCGCTGACCTATGTGGAAGCCGCGGGCCTGCCTGAGACTGTGCTGACGGTCTGGAACAATGTGTTCGAGATCTCGAAGCTGAAAAAGGGCGAGAGCCTGCTGATCCATGGTGGGGCGAGCGGGATTGGCACAACGGCGATCCAGATCGCCAAGGCCTGGGGTGCAACGGTTTATGCGACGGCAGGGACCGAAGAGAAGC
The DNA here is from genome assembly GCA_036733305.1 of Hyphomonadaceae bacterium. GTDB lineage: Bacteria > Pseudomonadota > Alphaproteobacteria > Caulobacterales > Hyphomonadaceae > UBA7672. The sequence goes on along the minus strand of DAINAT010000160.1, from coordinate 500 downwards.
GCCTGTTGTGCGAGAAGCTGGGGGCCACGCGTGGCATCAACTACAAGACCGAGGATTTCGAGCAGGTGATGCGCGATGCCGGCGGCGTCGACGTGATCCTCGACATGGTCGGCAAGCCGTATTTCGACAAGAACCTGATCATCCTGAAAGACCTTGGACGGCTCTGCTACATCGCCTTCCTGCAGGGCTCGAAGATCGAGGGCGATCTCACCCGCCTGATGATGAAGCGCATCACTGTGACCGGCTCGACGCTGCGCATCCGCACGGACGAGTACAAGGCGATGCTGGTGCGCGGCGTGGTCGAGAATGTGTGGCCGATGATCAAGGATGGCCGGTTCAGGCCGCTGATCAGCAGCGTGCATCCGCTGGCGGAGGCCGATGCAGCCCATGCGGCGATGGATGGCGCGGATCACACGGGGAAGATCATCTTGCAGGTTGGGTAGGCGCGCTGCGCGCCGGGCAATCGGCAATCGAGCGCGGATTTCAAACATCGTGGCGCA
>DAINAT010000159.1:0-6011 GCA_036733305.1 Hyphomonadaceae bacterium | reverse complement strand
GTCGTGGGTGATGTCATCGAGGGCGAGGTCGTCTGCGAACATGGCGAGGCCCATGTCGATCACGTCGCGGAGGTTCACCTCCAGCGCCTGAACGGGGCGGAGGCGCCAGAGGATCGTGAGGATGATCTGCCAGAGCGCTTTCATGGGTGGGAGTATATCCCGGCCCGGGGGGCGGTAGATTCTGGGAGGGACTATCCCCCACGCTGCGGGCGCAGGTGGTTGAAATCAGGTGGGATGGGTTTTGGCTGTCCTGCAGTTCTGCATCACCACTATCCCCCATTCTCGCATCGCTTACAGACGTGTCCCCCGCGCAGGCGGGGGTCCAGCGGGTGGGCGTGTTGCTGGATATTGTGCGCTGACGCGCTCTCTTTTGGTGGGACTGGTTCCCGGCCTTCGCCGGGAACGCGTGAACAGGGTTCACGCTTCCAGAGGTGCATCGTTGATGCACCCTACGGGGTTGGGGGGTGGTCTTGGCCGCGGGACTAGCCGCTCCTGGGTTCCTGCTTTCGTCGGGAGGAGCGGGGCGAGGAAATGGTCGTGGTGGGTGGGGTGCTTTCTTGGGGGGGGGTGGCGGCGATGGGGGTGGGGGCATTGTCACTGTGCGGGAGTTGGCGCAATCGTGGGGGACCAGACGGGGAGAGAAGCACTCATGTTTTCGCATGTGATGGTCGGGACGAATGATCTCGAGCGGGCAAAGAAGTTTTATGACGCGACGTTGGGCGCGATTGGCGTGAAGCCGGCGGTGATCGATGGGCATCGCATGTTCTATCGCACCAAGACGGGCGTGTTCGGCGTGACCGAGCCGATCAACGGACAGCCGATGACGATTTCGAACGGCGCGACGATCGGATTTGCGGTCGACACCCCGGAGCAGGCACATGCCTGGCATGAGGCGGGGCTGGCCAATGGCGGCACTGCCATCGAAAATCCGCCGGGCATCCGCAAGGGGCCGACGATGGAGCTGTATCTCGCCTATCTGCGCGATCCGGATGGCAACAAGGTCTGCGCCATGAAGCGGATGGGCTGAGGCGGTTCTCCGCTTTGTTTCGATCAAAATCGGGCTGCCGCCAATATGCTGACACCTACCTGTCAGCAGGGCAGGCGTAGCTTGTTTCCCGTGGCGGCGGCTTAGCTCGCTGGACAAGGAAATGAGAGAGACGTTCGATGCTGAAATTCTATCATGCGCCGTGGTCGCGCTCGACGAATGTGCTGTGGCTCTTGGAAGAGCTGGGCCAGCCGTACGAGATCGAGCTGGTGGATATTCGTGCGCCGGTGCCGGACTCGTATCGCAAGATCCAGCCGAACAAGAAGGTGCCGGCGATCGAGCATGACGGCGTGATCGTGACGGAGCGCGGGGCGATCTCGATCTATCTTGGCGATGCGTTTCCGCAGGCGGGACTGGCGCCGAAGATCGGCGATGCTGCGCGGGGGCCGTATCTGACGTGGCTTGTCTATGCGGACTCGGTGTTCGATCCGGCTGTGGCTGTGCATACGCTGAAGCTGGAGTATCCACCGAGCGGCGTGTCGTTCGGATCGTATGAGGATCTGGTCGCGAACCTCGAGCGGCGCTTGTCCGAACATGAGTATGTTGCGGGCGATCGCTTCACGGCAGCGGACGTGCAGGTGGCGGGCAGCATGGGCTATGTGATGCGGCAGAAATGGCTGCCCGAGAAACCGGCGTTCACGGCGTATGTCGAGCGTTGTGCGTCGCGGCCAGCGGCGAAGCGGGCGGACGCGAAGGACATGGCGTGGGCGCGCGACGTTCCGGCGTTTGCGGAGATGTTCAAAGGGCAGTGAGTGGCTTGCGCGCTCGTGGTTCGATGGGCGGCGGCTCTGTAGCGCTTATCCTGTATGTTCGTGGCGTGCGTCTTGATGCACCGTGTCGGCATCGGACGCTGACGGTGCATTTCCGCTGCGCTTCAATGCACCCTATTTTTTGGGGTTGGCGTTCTTCGCCGGTGATGTCGGATAACGCGGCGACGTCGTAGGGCGCGCCTTCTTTCCACTTGTCGTAGTCGAGGCGGTAGCGGTTTGCGCTGGTGCGCGCCAGTTCAGGCCTGCTTGTTCAGGCTGGCCAGTTCAGGCCTGGATGTCGACGTACTGACCGAGCCTGGTGTCGGCGGCCTTCGGCTTGTCGGCGACGGGAGTGGTGGTTTCGACGGAGGGCTTCACGGCTTCGGGGCGCTGGATCGTGTGCAGGGGATCGATCTTGGCGTTGAGCTCGACTTCCTTGACCTTCGGCTCGTGGCGGGCAGCGCGTTCGGCGTCGGCGTTTGCGCGCGCGGCTTCCTGATCGGCAGCCATGCGTTGCATGGCTTGCGCGTAGAGCAGTTCCCGGATTTGCGCGGCGTACCGGACCGAGACTGGTCCGATCGCGCCTGTCGCGTCGGCGCTCATGATTGTCTCCTACGATAGCAAGTATGTGCTGGTCGCGTGAATCGTTCGTAAACGATGATGCGTGCGAAGCCTTTATTTTGATGTGTCAATGGTTAACCGCTGCGGCGTTTTGATTCAGAATCCGGGGCGGGAAGCGCGCGGCATCGTTGCGGTAACTCGCGCGACGGGTGAATCCGCGCTGCCACTTCAAGCATCGTTGAGGAGCGTTGAGGGCCTAGAATACGAGATTCTTTTGCGTGGTCCGGGTCGCTGTGACAGGTTTTGCGATCAAGGACGGGCAGGGTCTCGACTTGTCCGCGGTGGGGTTGGTGATGGCCGGATTTCAGCCTGACGGCTGGCGGACTGTGACGCCGCGTATTTTTACCGAGGATGTGCGCGGGCTGGCGACGTTTCTGCGCACGGTGTTCGGCGCTACGGGGCGGCAGGCGGCGGGGCGTCCGATGGAAATGCGCATCGGGGATTCCATCGTGATGATCAGCGATGCCGATGTGCGCGAGCCCTATACGGCGTGCCTGTATGTCTATGTCGAGGACGCGGACAAGACGTACCGCAAGGCGATTTCGGCGGGCGCGAAGTCGGTGGAGAAGCCGCACGATACGGCCTATGGCGACCGGCGCGGGATCGTTCGCGATGGCTGGGGGAATACCTGGCAGATCGCGACGCTGCAGGCGACGAGTCCTGCGAAGCGCACGAGTGTGCGCAAGCGCTAGGCTTTTATGTCGACGACGAGAGCGGTGTGGTGGCCGGCGCGGGCGCGCGGGCCGCGATCGAGCAGATCCGCTATGTTGGTGATCTTGCGCTGTTTGAACTCTGCATCTTGTGCGTCGCGATAGATCGAGCGCTCGCGCTTGGTGATGACGGTCGCGCGGTTGATGCCTGTGAGGTCGAGCGACATAGGGCAGTCCTGTTACAGCCGCAGACTGCGACCGGCGCAGGATGGCAGGTTGTGGTGAAGGGCGCGTCGGCGCGGCGCGTGCGATTGCGTCGGCGTGGTTAGCGGGTTGGTAACGCTGTTTCTAAGCGAGAACGTCGACCATGAGGCCGGTGCCGTTGGTCGGTTTCGCGCGCGGGCGTTGCTCGGTTTCGGTAGCGCTGTTGGGGGCTCGGTCGGCGACGGTGGGGCGTTGGGCGGCGGAGGCTTTTGCCGCCTCGATGCGCGCGGTGCGGCGGTATTCTGCGCGTGTTGCGAGATATTGCGAGGCGGCTTCACGCGCGTCGTCGCGGCGGCTTTGTTCGTTTGCGCGAATATACTGGGCAGCTTCAATCGCCATGGCGTGCCTCTCCAACTCCGCTGCATGCGGCCGAGGCCCGAGAATGGGGGATAGAGGTGGAGCGAAACTGTAGGACGGCTGAAAACTTTCATCCATTCAAACAGGGTGTTGTTCACCAAAGTTGGGGGATGGAGCGTTTCAGAATCTACGGCGCCGCGGGCCGGGGTATATTGGCTCATGGTCGACAAGTGGGTCAGCGCGGGGCCACGGATCAGGAAACAGACGCCTGAAGCGCCTTCCGGCGCGGCGCGCTTGTTGGCCAGTTCAATTGCAGCGGCGACTAGGCCCAGCCCCATATCGGAGGACATGATGAGACTATTCAGGAAGCGCGAGGCGAAATCCGCCGCGCCGCTGGTTGCGATTTCCGATCTGCGCGCGGCGCAGTGGTCGGGGCTCGGGCAACTGACGCGCGAGGGGTTCGAGCGTAATCCGGTTGCGTATCGTTGCGTGCGCATGATTGCGGAGGCGGCGGGGAGTGTCGGTTTTCGCGCTGTTGGGGCTGATGGTGAGCTGGCGGAGCTGATGGCGAAGCCGAATGCTGACCAGGCGGGGCCGGATCTGTTGGAGACATTCTACGGGCACCTGACGGTGACGGGCGACGCTTTTCTCGAAGCGGTGTCGATCGATGGCGAGGTGCGCGAGTTGTTCGTGTTGCGGCCGGACCGGATGAAAGCCCTTAAAGGGCCGCGTGGATGGCCTGTGGCGTGGGAGCATCGGGTGGGAAGCGAGGTACGCAGGATTGGACGCGAGGCGGATGGGTTTTCGCCGGTGATGCACCTGCGGCTGTTTCATCCGGCGAATGATTATGACGGGCATTCACCACTGGAGGCTGCGGCGCGGGCGGTGGACATTCACAATGCGGGCGGGGCGTGGACGAAGTCGCTGATCGACAATGCGGCGCGGCCTTCGGGGGCGCTGGTCTATTCGGGCGCGGAGGCGCTGACGGAAGAGCAGCGAGCGGAGCTGAAGAACGATCTCGATCTCAATTTCAGGGGCGCGCCGAATGCGGGGCGGCCGATGCTGCTGGAGGGCGGGCTGGACTGGCGACCGATGAGCCTGTCGCCGGCGGACATGGATTTCGTGGAGCAGCGCAATGCGGCGGCGCGCGAGATCGCGCTGGCGTTTGGCGTGCCGCCGATGCTGCTCGGGATTCCGGGGGATGCGACGTACGCGAATTATCGCGAGGCCAATTCGGCGTTCTGGCGGCTGACGGTGTTGCCGCTGGTGAACAAGGCGGCGCGGGGGATTTCGGTGTGGCTGGGGGAGCGGGTTGGCGGTGGGGTTGTTGCTGACCTGGAGGGCGTGCCGGCGTTTCAGGAGGAGCGCGCAGAGCAATGGGCGCGGATTGATGCGGCGAGTTTTCTGACGGTGGAGGAGAAGCGGCGGATGGCTGGGGTGTGAGGGTGAGCCAGATTCACAGCTTGTCATCCCGGCCGTAGCGAAGCTGAGAGCCGGGACCCATCGGGAGGTCGTCGTACTCTCATAATGGTTCCCGGATAGCGCTGCGCGCTTCCGGGATGACAACTGGTGGATTGGTTTATGCGCTCACGCCAATACGGACAGGCTCATCAGGCCTATGAAGACGACGGCGATGAAGATGCGCTGCGCCATAGATGGACTCCAGTTGGCTGCTCACGGAAGTGGGCACGTCTTAGGGGTCGATGAGTTGTGAGGATTATTCCGCGGCTACGTTGTAGCGCGGTCGGTTGGGCGTCGGGAAAGGTTCGTCGTCCCACATCTGGCTGCCGCGCGAGGGTGTGGGCAGGGCTGGGAGGGCTGGGGCGAAGGACGGGCGTTGTTCGACGACCGAGCGCACGAAGGCCGTGTGGTGCATCAGGAAATCCATGATGTTGCGCAGGGCGGCGACCGAATAATCGTTGAAGGCATGCTCCATGAAGCGCGCGGCGAGCAGAAGTTCGCGCGGTGAGCCGAGGGGCGCGGTGGCCGGCAGGCGCCGGGTGGCGCCGGGCGGCAGGATGAAGTGCGCGAACCAGGCGTGATCTTCCGGCGCGAGGCGCAGGCGCGGCTCGGGCACGCGGCCAAAGGCGCGGCGCATCAGCATCCTATCGATGCGGTTGCGTTCGCGATTGGTCGGCAGGCGATCGCGCGCGAAGGCGAGGAACATGGCGAGGGTGACGAGGCGCTGCTGCCCATCAAGGAGTGTGGCGAGGCCTTTGCCGAGCGGCGTGACCGAGATCACACCGAGATAGAACCGTTCTTCAGGAACGTCTTCTTCATCGACTGAATCTTCGGCGGCGGTTTCGAGATCGACGAGGAGTTGGGCGACTTGCGGCGGGCCCCAGTGAAAACCGGGACGAGCCGGGCCGCATCGAAAACGCGCTG
>DAINAT010000158.1:0-6082 GCA_036733305.1 Hyphomonadaceae bacterium | reverse complement strand
GCCATCACCGGGAAGAACGGCCGATCCGGGGCGCGTGATGATCACGCGCAACCGCCTGCGCAAGCAGGCACTGGCACGACCCACGGCGCAGACCATCGCGCGCCCCAACTCCCTGTTCGGGAGGGACGACACCACGCATCACGGACAGCGAAGGCTGGTCCCAACGAACAATCGCGCCACGACGGGACGTAGGGTGCATCTTGATGCACCGCGACCACCCCCCGGTGCATCAAGATGCACCCTACAAGGCGCCCGCTGCGCCACGATGTTTGAAATCCGCGCACGATTGCCGACTGCCCCACACCCCTCGTGATTGGCTCCCGCGCCTATCTCCGCTAGCGTCCGCCCAACAGGAGTGAGGACCACCTCAACCGCATACCGGGAGACGACAATGATTTCACTCACCGCATCCGCACTGATCTCGATCAGCATGATGCAGCAGGGCGCGCTCGTTCACCCCGAGACGCCATCGGCCAAGCCGCCCGTTGTCGAGAAATCGGTGGCCATCCCCACCGCCCCGCCCAAGCCCGCCTCCCCCATCGTCGCCAACGATCCGCGCACCGGTAAACCCGTCGCGAAAAAAGGCCTCGATGAAACCGACTACGCCTACACCATGCCCGAAGGCGTCACGACGAAGGAGATCGTCTATTACTCAGACGGCGTCGCCTGCTACGGCAAGATCTTCTACCCGAAAGGCTTCGACGCCACGAAGAAGACCAGCGCCGTCGTCCTCGGCCAGGGCTGGGCCGGCTCTCACGTCTCGATCGAGAAATACGCCGCCGCCTTTGCCAAGCACGGCCTCGTCGCCATGGCGATCGACTATCGCGGCTGGGGCAACTCCGAAGGCAAGGCGCGCGTCATCTCGCCGGTCAATCTCGGCGGCGGCATGGAGAAGGACGAGAGCCGCCACGCCATCGTCAAGAACGCCACCGTCTGGATCAAGCGCACCGAACTCAACGCGCGCGAACAGCAGGAGGATTATCGCAACGCCATCTCCTTCATCCAGGGCGAGCCCGGCGTTGATCCCGACAAGATCGGCGTGTGGGGCTCAAGCTATGCCGGCGGCAACTCGCTCGCCGTCGCGGGGCAGGACGCGCGCGTCAAAGCCATCGCCATCCAGATCCCCGGCATCGGCGGCGACCCCACCGGCCTCAAGCCGCAAACCTATTCCGGCCCCATCCTGCAGGACGCCATCCAGCGCGCCCGCACCGGCCAGGGCGCCGAGATGTGGACCGGCTATTCCCGCTCTCTGCTGATCGATTCCCAGATGATCGAAGCCAACCGCGAAAACAACACGCTGCAATGGGCCAAGAACATCGGCGAGCGCCCCTTCATGGTCGTCGTCGCGCAGTATGACGAGCTCATCAACAACGATCAGGCCGGCAAAGCCGCGCTCGAATACGCAAAGGGTCCGAAGGAATACATCGTAGTGCCGGACATCACGCACTTCGAGATGTACTCAGGCAAGCCGTTCGAAATCTCGTCCGAAGCAGCAGCACGCTGGTTCAAGACGTATCTGAAATAGCGATCAGACCAGCCGCTCTGGCAGGCCAAACTGCCAGAGCGGCTGTAATCGTCCGATCCACACCCACATATCGCGCGTACAACACCGGCAAGCGGAGACGACACATGCTGACACGCCGCAACGTCCTGCGCACCGGAACCATCCTCGCCGGCGGCCTGCTCGCCGTCAGCTGCACGGGCGGAGCCGCTTTTGCAGACAATGAAATCTTCGAAGTCTCACACACCGATCAGGAATGGCGCGCGATCCTCTCGCCCGAAGCCTACCAGGTGATGCGCCACGAAGACACCGAGCCACCCGGCTCAAGCGACCTCGATCCCGAGGAGCGCAAAGGCACGTATCTCTGCGCCGGTTGCGACCTGCCGCTGTTCTCGTCGGATACCAAATTCCACTCCGGCACGGGCTGGCCCAGCTTCTGGCAGCCGCTCGACAATGCCGTGGGCGAGAAAACGGACAACGCCTTTGGAATGCTCCGCACCGAGGTCCACTGCCGCCGCTGCGGCGGCCATCTCGGCCACGTCTTCGACGACGGCCCCCGCCCCACCGGCCTGCGCTACTGCATGAACGGCGTATCGCTGAAATTCATCGCCGCCTGACCCTGATTACTGACGCTGACTACTGGCGCTGCGCAATCTCGAAGCGATGATCGAGATCGATGACGGCATCAGCCGCCGCCAGCACCGCCGCGATATCCTTGCGAAGCGCCACCAGCGCTTCATGCGTCGCAGCAGGTTTACGGAACCCCGGCGGCTCGAACAGGTCGGGCCCGGTGCGCGGCATCGCAATGTGCAGCACCCTGCCCGCACACAGCACCAGCGGCACGCCAAACCCCGGCAGCTGCGCCAGCTTCAGCAACCGCTCCATGAACGCCGGATTGAGCAGAGCCCGCGCCGCGATCTGGTCCGAGCCATAAACCTCGTAGACCTTCTCGAACACCACATCCTCAAGCTTCACCCGCTCGCGATGCTGGCTCTTCTGCCGGTCCATGAAATTACCGACCGCGCCTGCGTCTGAAATCACCGCGGTCGTCGCCCCCGTATCGCGCGGCAGATCCAGCGTCACCAACAACCCGCTGAACGTCGTCTCTTTGTCATCGCCCGATCCATGGGTCAGCTTCAGCTCGACAATGTTCAGCGGCAGGTTGCGATACGTCCCATGGATTTCGTCATCCGCCTCCAACGCATCGAAGTTGCGGAATATATTCTCTTCCTTCAGCGCGCCGAGATTGGGCAGCTTCGCATCGCGATAGTTCAGATCGCCAAACGTCGCCGCCAGCCGCGGCAGCACCTTGTCCTTGTACAGCCGCGTATACTTCGCCGAGAGCCCAGCCGACGCCCACGCATAACCAACTGCCCCCGCGACCCCGACAATCATCACCATGTCGAAGATATCCAGCGGTTCGTTATCCGGCTGCATCTGGATAAGGATCAGCACCGCGATGCCGCCGAGAACGCACAGCGGCACACGCCACATCGCGCGCTTGTTGATCGCCTCGACCGTCTCCAGCCGCGTCCGCTCCACCTCGGCGAGCACATCTTTCAGATCAGCCGCGATCGCCTCCCCGCCGACCGTGTCGGGAATCTTCGGCCCCTTCATCAGGCTCATCGCCAGCCACGCCGCTGCGCCCATGATCGCCAGCGCCAGCACGACCCCGCCAAACACCGAGCCGAGAATACCGCCCAGCGAACCGTCCCGCATGATCCCCGCAACCGCGATCCCCGCGCCGCCGACGAGCGCCAGCAATGCCGCCATCACCAGAATGGAGCGAGCCAACCTGGTGGATGCCAGCTTGGTGGATAATTGGGACGAGTCGGATGCGGCCATGGGCCAGATACAAACGACTGGCGGCGGACCAAGGCAATGGTCCGCCGCCTCGCTTTCGGGACGGAGTGGGCTGCGGGCTGCTTCCGTGCCGGGACCCGTTAAGGCCCTGAACCTCAGGGAGCGTCTGGCGGAGACGTGAGGCTCATCCACAACAGATACAGGAATATCGTCCTACGTAAACCGTCTTTGTTCTTTTTTTATTCGCTACATGTTCTAGATTGGCAGCATGGTTATTGGAAAACGCGATGCCGCCGCAGGAAAAATGGAAAACCCGCTCGAAAGACGCCGACTGGTCGGTGGAGCGGGACCAGGCCCGGGGGCGGGGGGCCCTCTCCAACGCCTCCGGCCGGTTCGAGAAGCAATACGCCGAACCCTTCGATGACGGGTGGGAGACAGACGAAAAGCCGGAAACGCTGAAAACCGAGATGATCGTTGAGCGTCCGAAGACGATCATCACCTACAACACCTCGCCCGACATCTCCTTCGACCGGACGATCAATCCCTACAAGGGCTGCGAGCACGGCTGCATCTATTGCTTCGCCCGCCCCAACCACGCCTACCGGGGCCTCTCCCCCGGCCTCGACTTCGAGACAAAGATCTTCGTCAAACCCAGCGCCGCATCGCTGCTGGAAAAGGAGCTGTCGAAGAAGACCTACAAGCCCGGCCGCATCATGCTGGCTGGCGACACCGACATTTACCAACCCATCGAGAAGGAGCTGCGCATCACGCGCTCCATCCTCGAAGTGCTGGCGCGCTACGAACACCCCGTCGCGATGATCACAAAGTCCGCGCTGATCCTGCGCGACCTCGACCTGATCGCGCCGATGGCGGCGAAAGGCCTCGTCTCCGTCGCGATCTCCTTCACCACGCTCGACAGAAAGCTCGCCCGCACGATGGAGCCGCGCTGCGCCGCCCCGCATCGCCGCGTCGAAACCATGCGCGAACTCGCCGCCAATGGCATCCCCGTCACCGCGATGACGGCGCCGCTGATCCCCGCCCTCAACGAGCCCGAACTCGAACAGCTTCTGGAAGCTTCAGCCGACGCAGGCGCCAAGCGCGCCGGCTACGTCCTGCTCCGACTGCCGCTCGAAATCGCCGGCCTCTTCACCGAATGGCTTGAGGCGAATTACCCCGACCGCGCCAAGCGCGTGATGTCGCTTCTGCGCTCGATGCATCAGGGCGAGGACTATCGCTCGGAGTGGAAAGTGCGCCAGCGCGGCGACGGTCCCTACGCGCAACTGATCGCAACCCGCTTCCGCAACGCCGCGCGCCGCCTCGGCCTCAACACCGACCGCTTCAATCTCCGCCACGATCTTTTCCGCCTACCCGCGCTGAAAGATCCCGGCAGCCAGATGTCGCTGTTCGATGAGGGGGAGTGATCAGCAGGCATGTCTGGATCAACGCACATCCGCAGCCCCTGCGCCTTGAAACGGACCAGATGCTGCGTCACCTACATGGCGAGGGGGAAAAATCGGTGACATCACCCATACGCATCGCGCTCACCATCGCCCTGCTCGCGCTGTGCAGCGCGCCTACCGCCCTCGCCCAGCCAGGCCACGCCCCCAACTGCGCCGATCCGTTCTTCCAGGCCGAGATCAACATGTGCGCCAAGGCAGAGCACGAGGCGGCCGAGAAGGAGATGGACGGCGTCCTCGCGCAAGTGATCGCGCAATACGCCGAACAGGATCGCGACTATGCCGACCTCGGCCCCGAATATGTCGGCGCAGAAAAGTTGTTCGCGGCCTCGCAAGCCTCCTGGGTCGTCAGCCGCAAGGATTTCTGCGGTGCACGGGGGCTCACCAACTACGGAGGATCGATGCGTCCCGCCGTTGTTTCCGCCTGTTTTGCGATGATGGCCCGCAGCCGCACCGAGGAATTGCGCTGGTTGCTCGAATAGCGCGCCCGCAGGCGCGATATGGTAAATGCAAAATTAACTACAGATTCAATGGGTTGTTTACCCGAGTCAGCGAATCTCAACGCTTCAGTCCATTTCGGGCGTTGCGTGAGACAGTTCCATGGCGATCAAAACGATCGACCCGCAGGTTCAGAAGACCGCCAAAGCAAAGGCCGCAGCGCATGCCAAGACGCTGGCGAAGCCTGCGCTCCCGCTCGACCAGATCCTTCAGGGCGACTGCATCGAATCAATGAACTCCCTGCCGGAAGGCTCGGTTGATCTCGTGTTCGCGGACCCGCCCTACAATCTCCAGCTCGGTGGAGATCTCACGCGCCCCGACAACAGCCATGTCGACGCCGTGAACAATGACTGGGACAAGTTCGATTCGTTCGCGGTCTACGACAAGTTCACCCGCGACTGGCTCAAGGCCGCGCGCCGCGTGCTGAAGCCGGATGGCGCAATCTGGGTCATCGGCTCGTATCACAACATCTTCCGCGTCGGCACGGCGATCCAGGATCTCGGCTTCTGGATTCTCAACGATGTCGTCTGGAACAAGTCGAACCCGATGCCCAACTTCAAGGGCACGCGCCTCGCCAACGCGCACGAGACCCTGATCTGGGCCTCGCGCAGCCAGGAACAGAAGCGCTACACCTTCAACTACGACGCCCTCAAAACCGGCAATGACGATGTGCAGGCCCGCTCCGATTGGTGGACCTTCCCGATCTGCTCGGGCAACGAGCGCATGCGCGGCGATGACGGCAAGAAATCGCATCCGACGCAGAAGCCCGAAGCCCTGCTCCACCGCATCATCGTCGGCACCACCAATCCGGGCGACGTGATCC
>DAINAT010000157.1:0-6116 GCA_036733305.1 Hyphomonadaceae bacterium | reverse complement strand
TGTGGGAGTTGTCGTCGTTGAGCTGCCACATGCGGTAGCCGAGGCTGAGGAAGTAGTCGCGCACCGCCTCGCCCGAGGAGGCGAAGTTACGTTGCAGCGAGAACGGGTGGATCTCGATCAGCAGGCTCGGCAGGTCGCGCTCGATGGTTTTCTTGCCGCCCTCGACGAAGCGAATCTCGGCGCCTTCGACATCGCAGCGGATGAAATCGACGCGCGGGAGCTTTTCCTTTTCCATCAGGCTGTCGAGCGAGACAACCGCGGTCGGCTGGTCGATGAATTCGGTGCGGTTGCCGGTGGCGAGGAGTTCGTCGGAAGCCGTGCCGCCGCGATCTGTGACGACGCCATAGGCGCGGCCGATATGGCCTGTGGTCTTCTTCGGCACAGACAGGAGCATCGTGCCGTCAGCCGCACCGATGGCGGCGTTGTGCGGAATGACATTCTTCAGTTTGTGCCAGCGCAGCAGGCGCGTCATGATCTTGTACGAGTAATTCGACGGCTCGTAGATGTGCACGACGCCCTTGGGGCCGACCTGTTGTGACAGCAGATATGAGTGACGGCCATCGGAGCCGCCGAAGTGCAGGCAAATGTCGCCCGTCTTCACGACTTCCTTCATGTACGGAGCCTCGGGCTCCCACTTACGATCCTGGATATTCCGTTGGTAGATACGCAAGCTGGTGGACAGATTGCGCAGGCCTTCGAAAGACATGGACAAGGCGTAACTCCAGATAGGCAGGACGGCTAGAAACCCTGTCGCGCGACAAATTGGAACCCCCCTTTATGTGCGGGACGCGGGGTCAGGCCTTTCGGTCGCAGGCACGCCCATATTACACAGGTTGAGACACAGGGATTCGAGATGACCGAAACGACGCAAGCACGCACGGAATGGGGCGAGGCGCCCAGCCTTGATGACATCGCGGCGATGGCGCGCGAAGCGCTTGATACGCTCGAAGAGCCTTTCAAAACGCATGCAAAGGCTGTGGCCATCAAGGTCGAGGACTTCGCGGACGATGAAACTCTCGCTGCCATGAAGATCGAGAATCCGTACGAGCTGACCGGCCTGTATTCAGGGGTCGCCCTTACGCTCGAACAACATTCCGCACCTTCGACGATTCCGCCCATGGTCTGGCTTTATCGTATGCCGATAATCGACGAGTGGGCGGCGACGCCCGGCATCGCCCTCGAAGAGCTGGTGGCGCATGTGGTGATCCACGAGCTGGGCCATCACTTCGGCTGGTCGGACGACGAGATGGACGTGATGAACGAGGGCTGAGTCGCCCCCCGCTTTGCCCGTCACGTTTGATCCGGGGGAGTAGCATGACGCCTGACCAGATCTCCGCGAAGTTGCGGGACCATCTTGAGGATCAACTGTCTGATCCGCAGGGCCGTGTGCACGTCGAGACGATGCTGTCGGCGCTGGGCGCGCTTGCGGGCTTCGGTTGTCAGATCGCGGTGCGCGAGGCGATCAAGGCGGGGCGGCTGAATCCCGAAGGCGCGCTCGTGGAAGTCACAACGAATGATGGCGCGACCTACTATTTCGGCGACCAGCTCAACCAGCCGCTGCTGGAAGCGCCGATATCGGTATGGAAGCTGATCGCGGGCGGCGCGCAACATGCCGGTGCGCAAGAGCTGCACGACATCATCGAGATCGTGACGCATGTGTCCGCGACTGTAGGCTCACCTGAGTTCGGCGTGCTGCGTGTCGACGCATCGCATCAGCCGCATGAGGCGCCGATCGATGCCCTGAAGAAGCACTGGGCGTCGTCTTACGAACTGGCCCGGTCGCTTGACGCAGATCCGATCATGACCGGCTGGTATTTCGCGGGCGCTGCGCAGACCGTGATCATCGACGCGAAGGAGGTGATCGATCCTGCCCTCGCCTATCGCATCGTGATGGAAGCAGCGGTTGCTATGTCGAAGGTTGATCCGCGTGCGATCGGTTTCGATATCTAGACGCCGCTACGCCATCCCTGCCCGCTCGAGCTGTTCGACCAGATCCGGCGGGACCGGCGAGACATAGGCAGATACGCCAAGGCGCTTGCGGATGGCGTCGGTGGGTTCGTCCCAGATTTCGGGCCAGTCGATACCGAGCAGTTGCGGCGTACCGCGGCCGTGCTTCCAGCCGCCCATCGTGATTTCCATCAGCAATAGCAGACCTTCGGGGCGACGGATCGCGGCCTTGGCGATGATGAAGGCCAGGAACTGCGCCGAATAGTTGTGACCGAACTGCGAAAGCTGGAAGGCGGAGATGCCAACCTCGTGCAACGCCGTCGTGTGGTAGCCGCCGACGATATGCCAGAGATCGTGGCACTGCAGGATGCGCACGTTGAGATAGTCGAGCGGCAGCGGAAGATTGGCGAGGCCGAGCGCATCGCGGTCGAGCACTTCGAGATCGAAATTGTTGTCGACGATCTGGCGGTGGAAGTCGTTGCCAAGGGAACCGTCGGGGCATTTCGCAAGCGCTTCCATGGTGAAGCGTTCGGGCCATCCCTGCGCCACGGCGGCGGGCACGCCGGGATAGGCGAGACTCGCCCTGCCTGCGCGTTGCCTGAAGCCGTCTTCGACATGATCACCGAGAGCAGCGGTGCGGAGCGTGAACGTGCCGGGGTCTGTTTTCACCATGTCATCGATGAAATCCCAGAACGGCGTCCATAGCGCTGGCGAGGCC
The DNA here is from genome assembly GCA_036733305.1 of Hyphomonadaceae bacterium. GTDB lineage: Bacteria > Pseudomonadota > Alphaproteobacteria > Caulobacterales > Hyphomonadaceae > UBA7672. Next base: position 3,451 of record DAINAT010000157.1, on the reverse strand, counting down.
TTGCCCCCGCCGCGGGTGAGATCGACTGGCGGATGTTGTTCGCCGAACCAGCCGGCAGCGGCTGCATCGTAGACATCCATGATGAGATCGGGTTCGACGAAGCCGGCTCGGGCGAGCAACGCAGCGAGATCAGCCGCTGCCTGCATGTCGCCCTGCTTGGCCGCGCGGGCAAGCGAAGCGGGATCGCCCTCCCCCGAATTCACGATGGATTCGAAACGTTGGGTGATCGCGAGATCGGGCATGGCTGCGCTCCCGGTTTACGGGTTCAAACGCTACGCCCGGCCAACAGCGCCTTCAAGTTCACGCCGCGGAAGCGACGATCACCGTACACGTTGCGCTTAGACGTCGATCTTGCGGATGAGGTTTGTGACCCACTCGTCGACGACTTGCGTGGCGGGGCCGTAGCGGCCTTCACCGAAGTCGCGATGGTTGGCGGAGGGTTCGAGATTGAGCTCGACCGTGTGGGCGCCGGAGAGGCGCGCCTCGTGCACGAATCCGGCGGCGGGATAGACTTCGCCCGATGTGCCGATCGAGGCGAAGAGATCACATGAGCCAAGACGGCCATGGATGTCGTCCATGCCGTAGGGCATCTCGCCGAACCATACGACGTCGGGCCGGAGGCCGCGTATGCCGACGCTGCCGCATTGCCAGCATTCGGTGTCGGTGAAGAGATCCTCGTCCCACGCGCCCTTTGCGCCGCACGATGCGCACATCACACGCGCCAGTTCGCCGTGCATGTGAAGCAGCGATCGTGAGCCTGCCTTCTCGTGCAGGTCGTCGACATTCTGGGTGACCAGCATCAGGTCGCCGCCGGCGCGCTTCACCGCCGTTTCGAGTTTCGCGAGTGCGTAGTGAGCGGTATTGGGCCGGGCTTCACGCAGCGAGCGGCGGCGGGCATTGTAGAAATCATGCACGAGGCGGGGATTGCGCTCGAACCCTTCGGGCGTCGCAACATCTTCCAGCCGGTGCCGGGTCCAGATTCCGCCCTTGTCGCGGAATGTCCCCATGCCGCTTTCGGCGGAGACCCCCGCACCGGTCAGGACAACGATTCGCCTGATGCTCATGAAGCCCTCCCCGCGCAGGGATTTATCAGACACAGGCGCGGCCCGGCAACGTCATGAGGACGATCGTTGGCATGGCGATGACAAGCTGGAATTTGGGGCGCAGTTCAGTTCGGAGCAGAAATGGTCGGCTGCTGGTCGCCAAAGAGCGATTTTTCGCTGTTCATGAACATCATTGCGCACCCCGCGAAGGCGAGACCGACGAAGGCCACCGCAATGAACCGGGTGACGAACTTGCTGTTTGCGCCGCTGGTCATGTTCGTCCGCATTCCTGTGCTCGGCCGATTTTGGCCTAGTGCCGATCTGACGCCGGCTATCCGGTGCACGCGCACCACCCGATCTCTGAACGAATGACAACAGTCCTGGTTGCGCCTGCATGGGGCGCGTATGGGGCTGTTTCTCGACCAAATAAGGCTTGGAGCCACAATCTAGGCCGAAAACACGAAGGTTCGGTTGAAGGCCCTGCAAATGCGGGTCCAGTTGTGGTTTTGGCGCCGCATGCGTTCAAAGCATTCGCCATGACGATTCGTCATGGTAAACGTGCATGAAAGATAGAGACGCGTGAGGTGGGGTGATGGCTGGTAAACCGACAATGCTTGCCTTTGGGCGGTGGCTTGTTCTGGGCGTAGCGCTGACCGCGCTGGCCGGATGCGACCGGCTTGACCAGCTGGGTCAGCTTGCAGGCGATGCGCTCAACCAGATCACTGGCGGCGGGACGGAACAGGCCGAAGCGCCTGTCGATCCGCTGGAAGCGGCGCCCGTCGAGGCGCGCGCGCTGTTCGGCGTGATGCAGGCGCCGGTCGAGCTGACGCCGATCAGCCTTGAAGAGCAGTTGCAGACGCAGAGCTTCTTTGCGGTCGGGTCCGTCATCGCGATGCCCAAGGAGCAGATCGTCGAGCCGGTGATCGAACCGGAGTCGTTCGATCTCGCCGCAGCGAACGCGCCAGCGCCGGCGCCAGCACCGGATGCGGCGCCGTTGAACACCAATGATGCGCCTGCCGTCGCTTCGACCGAAGCCGCCATCGGTGCGCCGATCGTGGAGACCGCCCCGCCCCCGCCGACAGCAGCGCCCGAAGCCAGCCGCGCGACCGCCGATGGCGCGCCGCAGATCCTGAGGCCGCGCGCCAGCGCCAGCGTCAAGGCGACCGCCCCGCCGCAAGTGAAGCTGCCGCCGGCGGCTGTACTGCGTGAACAGGCGCAGATCGCCGCGCCGAAAGCGCTGCAGGAAGCCGTGCGCAGCAGCGGCGTCGAGGTGAAGCAGGAAACGCTGCGCTCGGCGCGCGTGTCGGCCGAACAGACGATGAAGGCGAACAGCCAGACGGCGCAATCGATCGGCGACCAGATCACGCGCAAGGCGCAGGACAAGGCCGAGCCGGTGCCCAAGCCGTTGCAGGTTCGTTCGCGCCTCGACGTCGACAAGGCCGTGCAGGTTCGCGACCGGGCGGGCCGCCAGCTGGAAGCGATGGGCCTCTCCGGCGTGGTGACGCCGAGCGAAGGCGGGCAGATGCGGATCACCATCGGCGTGAACCCGACGCAGTATCGCGAAGGCAAGCTCGACCTGTCGAAGGTCAACCAGATGCGTGCGCTGTTTGCCGAGAAGAAGGCGTCGCCTGCTGCGGAGTGCGCGACGCCCGACATCGAGAAGATCAAGGAAGACCCGGTGCTTGCGACCGAGTGCGTCGTGAAAGTGCTGCAGGACAGCGGCGATTATCAGTATGTCGAGAAGGACTACATCTTCACCAACCAGATGCTGAAGAAGCCGACGCAATCGAAGCCGGTGACGGTTATTTCGGGCGCGCCGAACGATCCGCTGTTCGGCCTGCAATGGCACTTCAAGGACAATGGCGCAGCAGCCGGACAATCCGCCGGCGGCGCGGGCTTCAGCGGCTTCTGGACGAAGGCGAAAGACAAGGGCTCGCGCGATGTCGTGGTCGCGGTGGTCGATACCGGACTGCAGATGAACCACCCGGACATCAAGGGCTCGGCCAACCTCGCGCCGGGCTATGACATGGTCTCCGACCCGATGATGGGGAATGACGGCGATGGCCGTGACAACGATCCCAACGATCCGGGCGACAAGTGCGATCCGAACGATGCCAACACGTCCGACACGTTCCACGGCACGCACGTGGCGGGTACGATCGGCGTTGCTTCGACCAACAACCTGACGGGCGTGGCGGGCGGCAACTGGAACGTGACCATCGTTCCGGTGCGGGCGCTGGGACGGTGCGGCGGCAAGCTGTCGGACATCAACGACGCCATCCGCTGGGCGGCTGGCACAGTGCCGGCGCGTGGTGCGGGTGGCCAGGAAATCTGGAACTCCAATCCGGCCGATATCATCAACCTGTCGATCGGCCTGTTCGAACCCTGCCCTGCGTCGATGCAGGCGG
>DAINAT010000156.1:0-6195 GCA_036733305.1 Hyphomonadaceae bacterium | reverse complement strand
TCAACAAGCTCAACCTGATCGACATCTCCAACAACCTCGGAGACTCGAAGTCGCTGATCACCCACCCGGCAACGACCACGCACCGCACGTTGACGGATGACGAACGCGCAGCCATCGGCCTCGACAACACCTGGCTGCGTCTGTCGGTCGGCCTCGAAGATCCCGAAGACATTGCAGAGGATCTGGAACAGGCGCTCGGTTAGAGCTCCCAAAACCAGATCACACCGCTTTCTCCTCCCCAAACGGGGGGGCATCACTTCCTCTAACCCCAGACCTTAGTTGCCGTTGCAACATTTTTAGTTGCAAAAGCAACAAATCACGCCATATCACCGCTGCAACGCAAACGCCGCTCCTCCGACGCGGCGGGGGGCGTTCCGTCAGTTCAAGGATGTTTGCACATGAAAACGCTTTTCGCCGGCGCCAGCCTCGCGCTTCTCGCTCTTGCCGCCTGCAGCCCGGCGACCACGCCTGAAGCTGCGCCCGCTCCGGAAGCCGCCGCTCCCGCAGCGCCCACCCCGATCACCATCGCAGCTCCGGCTGGCGAGTACGTCGTCGACCCGACCCACGCTTCGGTCGAGTTCAAGCTGCATCACGTCGGCCTGTCGTATTACGGCCTGAAGTTCCGCACCTATGATGCAACCGTCGCTTTCGATCCGGCCAACATCGCCGCCTCGAAAGTCTCGGCCACGATCAAGGCGTCGGACATTCTCGCTGGCTACCCGGCCGACTACGTGACCAACCACCCGGGCACCAAGTTCAAATCGTGGGAAGACGATCTCGCGAACTCGACCAACTTCCTCGACGCCAAGCAATTCCCGACCATCACCTTCGCCTCGACCTCGGTTGAGCCGTCGGGCGAGCGTTCGGCGAAAGTCACGGGCGACCTGACGCTCAAGGGCGTCACCAAGCCGGTCACGCTCGACGTGACGTTCTCGGGCGAAGTTGCCTCGCACCCGTTCGCGAAAGTCCCGGCCATCGGCTTCTCGGCCACCGGCACGTTCAAGCGCTCGGAATTCGGCCTCGACTATCTGTCCAGCATGATCGGTGACGACGTGAACTTCGAAATCGAAGGCGACTTCGTCCAGAAGGTCGCCCCGGCAACTCCTGCGGCACCCGCGCAATAATCACGCGCGCTGCACTAAAATCGTTTCACATATGCAAGGGGGCGCGAACACTTGTGGTTCGCGCCCCTTCTCTTTAAGCCGATCCTTGGGACAGCGAGCAAAGGGGTGGACGACAATGGCCGCCGCCTATCCTTATGAGGCAGAGACAGACGGCATTGTCGTGCGCGTCCGTCCTATGTTTATCGACGAGGAAAGCTCGCCCGAGGACGACAAGTTTCTCTGGGCCTACCAGATCGAAATCGAGAACCGCGGAAAGCAGACGCTGCAGCTGATGACGCGGTATTGGCAGATCACGGACTGCGACGGGCGCATCCAGGAGGTGCGGGGAGAAGGCGTCGTCGGCAAACAGCCCGTGCTGCGACCGGGAGCAAGCTTCGAGTACACCTCGGGCTGCCCGCTCACCACGCCATCGGGCATGATGCAGGGCGCCTATCAGTTCGAAAATGACGAGGGCGATTTCTTCGAGGCGAAGATCCCCCTCTTCGCGCTCGATAGCCCCTATGACGAGCGTCGCCCGAACTAGGCGTCCGTCATTCGCGACTGCAACAGCGGCGTCAGCCAGTCTACAAACACCCTGAGCCGTGACGACAAATGCCGCCTGTGGGGATAAACGATCGACAGCGGCATCGTCGCAGCCGTGAACTCAGGCAAGACCTCCACCAGTTCATTTCGTGCGATGCACTCACGCACGTCGTAGGCAGGTATCTGTATTAGCCCGAGACCAGCCAGACAGCAGGCGATGTATGCTTCTGCGTTGTTCACCACGACGCGCGACCGCACGTCTCGGAACCGCAGCTCGCCATCCTCCGTCCATTCCCATGGCTCGATGCGCCCGTTCGACGGCAGCGCATAGCCAATTGCGAAATGCCGATCCAGGTCCTCGATCGAAGCCGGCCTTCCGTGCTTCGTGAGATAGGCAGGACTGGCGCAGTTCAAAAGCCGCAACTCACCAATCCGCCGCGCGATGAGCGCCGAATCTCTAAGCACGCCGACCCGCACCGCACAGTCGACGCCTTCCTCGACCAAATTCACCATGCGATCCGATACGCCCAGTTCAATCTCCATATCGGGATAGCGCTCGATAAATTTTGGTAGTTCCGGCGCGATGATGAGCCGACCTACGCGACCAGGAACATCCACACGCAGCCGTCCCGTCAGCCCACCCGACTCCTGGCGAAATAGCCCTTCTGTTTCTTCGACATCCGACAGCAATCGCACGCAGCGTTCATAGAACGCCTCGCCATCGAGCGTCGCCACGACGCGACGCGTTGTCCGATGAAGCAACAGAGCGCCGACGCTACCCTCCAATGCCTGAACAGCTGCCGACACTGTTGAGCGCGGCAACCCGAGCACCGCGGCCGCTCGCGTAAAGCTCCCGGCCTCGATCACAGCGGCAAAGGCCTTCATCCGATCAATCCGATCCATGCCCCCCCTCCTCACATTGTTCGTATTTTTCGTCGAATGATGTCAAAAATTGCCGACTTGTCCAAATAATCAGACGGATCAAATTGCTCAAGTCAATTCGCACTCGCGCACTCACGAGGGGCGCACGTCAAAAAACCATGGAGGCAAGCAATGGCCGATCATCGAATTTCCGGCAAAACCGTCCTGATCGCTGGCGGCGCAAAGAACCTCGGCGGCCTGATCGCCCGGGACCTTGCGGCCAACGGGGCCAAGGCAGTCATGATCCACTACAACAGCCCGGCGACGCAGGCCGCCGCCGAGGCAAGTCGCTCGGCCATCGAAGCATCGGGCGCCGCAGCCCACATCTTCCGGGCGGACCTCACGACGGCGGGCGCAGTTACGGATCTGTTCGCCGCGGCAAAGTCAGCCATGGGGTCCATCGACATTGCGATCAACACGACCGGCATGGTGTTGAAGAAGCCGTTCGCTGACATCAGCGAGGCCGAATACGACACCATGTTCGCAATCAACGCCAAAGCGGCGTTCTTCTTCCTGAAGGAGGCTGGCCTTCACGTCTCCGACAACGGCAAGGTGTTGACGCTGGTCACATCGTTGCTGGGCGCCTTCACGCCCTTCTATGCCGCCTATGCCGGCGCCAAGGCGCCTGTCGAGCATTTCACGCGCGCCGCCGCGAAAGAGTTCGGCGCACGCGGCATCTCTGTCACCGCCGTTGGCCCCGGCCCGATGGACACTCCGTTCTTCTATGGCCAGGAGGCAAAGGAAGCGGTCCAGTACCACTCGACCGCCGCAGCGCTTTCGCCTTTCTCGAAGACGGGCCTCACGGACATTGAGGATATCGTGCCGCTGATCCGCTTCCTCGTTTCCGATGGCTGGTGGATCACGGGCCAGACCATTCTCGCGAATGGCGGCTACACGACCAAATAGCGTCCGCACGACAAACGATACCCCGCCGGCTCCACCGGCGGGGCATTCGTCGCTGATCAGCAGCTTACTGCTTCGACAGACCCGCAATGAGCTCGGCGATATCCTCGCCCTGCGCATCCTTGAGCATGCGCGTTGTGTTCGGGTGCGTGGTGTTGAACCAGCCCGTCAGCTTCTCGCCTTCAGTCCCTTCGCCAGGCAGATTCGCCAGCTTCATGGACCGGAACGGCTTGGCCGCCGGATTTGGCGAGGCGGTTTCATCCGCCGTCGCCGCATGACACGTGCTGCACATGGCGACCGCATAAGCCGCGCCCCGCTGCGCATCGCCCTCACCCGCCCACGCAGGCGCAATGGCCGCGCAAACCGCAATAACCGAAAGTGTGATGTTCCTGAGCATTCGCTCCCTCCCTTGTATGGGACAGAGCAGAATGCGGGGCCGCCCGGCGGCGTTTGACCTGGATCAAATGGCGACAACGGGCGCACCCCAGGGCGCGCCCGCGTCAGTCAGCCAGATTCACTAAATAGTATCGACCGGAAAGCGGTACAGCCTTCCGCAGAACTGGCAGTCGGCGGTGATTGCGCCGTCGGCGGCTGCCAGCGTCTCGAGTTCATCGCGCGGCATCTGCCGGAGCGTGGTCAGCAGCTTCTCGTCCGAGCAGGTGCACTTGTCGGTCAGCGGCTTGGGCTCTTCGAGCCGCACGCCCGCCTCGTGGAAGAGACGGAAAAGCAGCGTCGAGGACGACACATCCGGATCGACCAGCTCGATGTCCTGCACCGTATCGAACAGGTGGCGCGCATTGTCCCACTGCTCGACCGTGTCGCCGCGCGAGTCATCGGCGGCAACCTGCTGGATCATCGCGCCGCCCGAGCGCCAGCGCTTCGTGCCGCCCGGTTCGGAAATTTCCGCCACGGTCAGACGCACGCGCGTCGGGATCTGATCCGACTGGGCGAACCAGGTCTGGGCGCAATCGGCCAGCGTCGCGCCCTCGATCGGCACGAGGCTTTGCCACGGCTGCTGATCGGGGTCGTTCGGCTGGAGCAAGAGCGCGAGCACGCCCGCACCCAGCACCTGCGGGATGTGAGGCCGCTGGCCCTTGTTGATGCGGTCGAGGTTGTCCCACTTCGCCTTGTCGAGGCGAAGATAGCCGCGCACGCCGCCATCGGAGCGAGCCTCGGCGACAAGCAAGGGGACCGGGCCCCCGCCCTGCGCCTGCACCATCACGCGGCCGTCGAATTTCAGCGAGGCCGAAACCAGCACGGCGAGGGTCACCGCCTCACCCAGCAGGTGAGCGGCCCAGCGCGGATAATCGTGGCGCTTGAGAATGGGGTCGAGCACGCCGTCGCCGAGGCGCGCAATGCGGCCGCGGACCGAGGTGTCCTCGATCTGGAAGGTCGCGACGAAATCATCGCCGGCGCCCGTGGGATCAATGGGGAACGGTTTATCAGACATTCCGGGGGAGCTATCATGTGTGAGCATCCGCGCCAAATGGGCGTTGGACCCCGGGTTTTCAACCTGTCCGCAGCTGGGGTCATTCTTGACTCCCCAACCTGCCGCAATGCGCCATATTGGGCTGCATGACCCAGAACAATGATACGCCCGTTTCCGACCGCATCCGCGCCCGCCTGGTCGCGGCCAAGCGGCGCTTCCACGCCAACGACAATATCTCGGCCTATATCGAGCCGGGCGAACTGGAGGCCCTGCAAAAGGAAGTCGAGGGCCGGATGAAGGGCGTGCTCGACAGCCTGGTGATTGACACGGAGAGCGATCACAACACCCACGAGACGGCGCGGCGCGTGGCCAAGATGTACCTCAACGAGGTGTTCAAGGGCCGCTATGTGCCCGCGCCTTCGGTGACCGAATTCCCGAACGTGTCGTCGCTGAACGAGTTGATGATCGTGGGGCCGGTGACGGTGCGCAGCGCGTGCAGCCATCACCTGTGTCCGATCATGGGGCGGTTGTGGATCGGCGTGATGCCGAACCAGAATTCGAATTTGATCGGGCTGTCGAAATACACGCGTCTCGCCGAGTGGGTGATGTCGCGTCCGCAGATCCAGGAGGAAGCGATCACGCAGATGGCGGATCTTCTGGGCGACAAGCTGAAGCCGGATGGCGTCGCGGTCGTGATGGAGGCGGACCATTTCTGCATGCAGTGGCGCGGGGTGCGCGACAATGCGAGCAAGATGATCAACTCGGTGATGCGCGGCGTGTTTCTGCATGATCCCACGTTGAGGCGCGAGTTCCTGTCGTTGCTGAGCTTGAAGGCATGAGGGTGCGTTCTCGCAGGTGGCTGCGAGGTGAGGCAGTTGGTAATTCGCAATCGAGTGGGATGAGGGAGGTCCGCGCGAAGACGCGCAGCCCCCTCCGTCTCGGCGCGAAGACGCGCCGATCCACCTCCCCCGCGCTTTGCGCGAGGGAGGACTGGCGCCGGTGATTGCGTCCTCCACCACGCAAAGCGTGGGGGAGGTGGATCGATGCGAAGCATCGAGACGGAGGGGGCTGTTGGCGTCCTCGCGCTTGATGCGTTCCGCGCGGCGGGCTGCGAGCATGTCGAGATTGTAGAAATCGCGCGCGATTTGGCCGAGGCGCTTCAAGAGCTGGTTCAGGCTCTTGGGGTGGCGGATGTGGGGTTTGTCCTGCAGGGGCATGTAGACGTATCGCTGGCCCAGCATCTGGCGGGTGCGATCGTGGATGAGGACCTGCATGGCGTATTCGAGGAAGCAGATG
>DAINAT010000155.1:0-6220 GCA_036733305.1 Hyphomonadaceae bacterium | reverse complement strand
TGATCGCGAACAACATCGCGAACATGAACACGACGGGCTTCAAGCGCCAGCGCGCGGAGTTCCAGGATCTGCTGTACCAGAATGTGGAGCGCATGGGCGTTACGTCGTCCGACCAGGGCACGATCGTTCCGACAGGTGTTCAGGTCGGCGTCGGCGTGAAGGCCGGTTCGGTTTATCGCGTGACCGAGCAAGGCGGCATGACGCAGACCACCAACCAGTATGACGTCGGCATTTCGGGCGAAGGCTATTTCATCATCCAGCTGCCGGATGGCCGTGACGCCTACACCCGCGCAGGTAACTTCGCGCTGTCGCCCGAAGGCCAGCTGGTGACCGAAGATGGCTACACCGTTGCGCCGGGCATCGTTGTTCCGCAGGACGCCGTGGGCGTTTCGATCAACCGCCAGGGCGTTGTGCAGGCCATCATGGCCGATGGTTCGGCGCCGCAGGACGTTGGCGCGCTGGAGCTGGCTCGCTTCATCAACCCGGCGGGTCTTGAAGCGATCGGCGACAACTCGTTCGTTGAGACACCCGCCTCAGGCACGGCGAACCGTGGTCAGCCGGCGTCGACCGGCTATGGCTATCTGCAGCAGGGCTTCCTCGAGATTTCGAACGTCAACGCGGTTACCGAAATCTCGTCGCTGATCACGGCGCAGCGCGCCTATGAGATGAACTCGAAGGTCATCACCACGACTGACGAGATGCTGCGCACCACCAGCAACCTGCGGTAAGGCTCATGGTCCGGATCGCCGCCCTCGTCTTTTCGGTCCTGATGCTCGCGCCGCTCGCGGTCGCGCAGCGTACGGGCGTCAAGGTTATTGGCGGCGACTGGATCACGCTGGGCGACGTTGCGCCTGTGACGGGCGAGCACGCCGGTATCCTGCTTGGGCCGGCGCCGCCAGCCGGGCAGACGCTGTCGCTCGATCCCGCCTTCCTGATTGCGACCGCGAAATCCGCCGGTGTGATCCTCGCCATTCCGCTTGACCAACCGATCCTGGTGACGCGCGCTGCGGGCAATGCGCCTGCCGCTCCCGTCGCCAATCCGGCGCGGCCTGCCAACCAGATCCAGCAAGTCGGCTCCGCGGCGACATCCGGCCAGGTGCTGGTGTTCGCGCGCGATGTGTCGCGCGGCCATGTCATCACGTCGAGCGATGTCAGCCGGGAAGCTGCCAATCCGGCCCGCCCGATCCGTGGCGGCGCAGACATGCAGGCTGCGGTCGGCATGGAAGTGAAACGCGCCATCAAGGCCGGCCAACCGCTGCTGTCATCGGACCTCAAACAGGCATCGGTCATCCGCAAGGGTGAGCCGGTGAAGCTCGTCTATGTTTCGGCCGGCGTGCGGCTGAGCGTTGACGGCATTGCCCAGAACGAAGCCGCGAAGGGCGAAGCCGTTCGCGTACTCAATTCCTATTCAAAGCGGACCGTCGACGCCGTGGCCGAGGCCACCGGCGAAGCCCGCGTCAACGGCAGGTGAAGCAGATGAAAAACGCCATCACGACCGGAGCGGGTCTGGCTGCGCTGATGCTTGGCGGTTGCGCCGGGTTGAGCGAGGCGACAGCCCCGCCGCAGATGACGCCCATCGCCAACCCGGCGATGATCGCGGGTTCGCAGCGCGTGTCGATGCCTCTGCCCGCCCCGGTGATCGAGGCGCAGGCCCCGAACTCGCTGTGGCGTGCAGGCGCAAAGTCGTTCTTCAACGACCAGCGCGCCAGCAAGATCGGCGACATCCTGACCGTGAACATCGAGATCGCGGACTCCGCGCAGCTCAACAACACCACGGCGCGCAGCCGTACGGGCTCAACCGAGACCGGCGTGCAGGCGATGCTGGGCCTCGAAGACGTGATTCAGAAGGCGTTGCCCGGAACGCCTTCGCTTGATCCCGCTGTAGGCTTCGGTTCCAAGTCATCCTCGAACGGTACGGGTTCGGTGAATCGCCAGGAGAAGGTCAACCTGACCGTCGCCGCCGTGATCACCGACCGCCTGCCGAACGGCAACCTCGTGATCGGCGGCAGCCAGGAAGTGCGCATCAACAACGAGCTGCGTGAGCTTCTGGTATCGGGCGTGATCCGCCCGGAAGACGTGGCGGCGGACAACACGATCGCGCACTCGAAGATTGCCGAAGCCCGTATCTCGTACGGCGGCCGTGGCGATATCAGCCAGGTGCAGCGCGACAAGTATGGCAAGCTGATCTACGATCAGATTACGCCGTTCTAACCGCTCGGGCGACAGTCCCTACGCTTTCGGAGTGTTGTCGAGCTTGCCGCCGCGAGCGAGCTTGCGTGCGCCGATCCATACGCCGAATCCGCAGACGGCCGTGACGCCGATCATCGCCAGCACAAGCAGGATCTCGCGCAAAGGCGAGCGCACGAGATCGAACTTGTGCAGCGCCAAATGCAGGAAGCGGAAGCCTTTCGAACCGTCGTCGGCGATGAAGCGGACAGCGCCGATATCGGGGTCGAGATAGAAGCGCGTATCGTTGTCGCCGATGATGCGAACGGCCGGTAGTTTCGATGAAGATGCGCCGGGATAATAGTATTCGTCCGGCTCGGTCATTTCCTCGAAGCGCGCTGATGGACCTGCGAGCGTGTTGGTGGCCCGCTGGCGAGCGGCATCGTCGAACGGCGCAGGCTGGCCTTGTTCATCGAGACGGCGGCGCGAACCGTCAGCCGATTGCCAGATGAACCAGGGCTGGCCTTCGAGGCGCATGAATGTGACGAGGCTGCGTTCGCGCGAGACTGTGCGAAGCGCGACTGACTGGGCTTCAAGCGCGGGCTTGAACTGCGCCCATGTTACCGGCTTGCCGGACCATGTATCGGCCGCCGCCCACGTGTCCTTGTCGCCTTCGAGCCAGCCCCAGGGCTGCATGGAGGTGAAGCCGGAGAACGAGAAGGTCAGCACGAAGATACCGAAGACGAGGCCGATCATGTGGTGCCAGAATTTCGCGCCGCGATAGGGCGAGGCGAGCTTGCCGGTGGACTTGCGGCGGCGGAGCTGGCGGATGCCGGCGAAGAGGCCGGTGATCGTCAGGAAGCAGCCGGCGAGCGACGTCCAGATGATGATTTGCGTCCAAAGCGGGCCGTTGCGGCGGAGTTCGGTGAAGAACAGCCAGTGCGGGATGGCGCCGAGCCACGTCCATACACGCTGCGAGCCGGTGGTGCGCTGGCTGAGCTCGCCTGTCTTCTGGGAGATATAGAGGATCGTGTCTTCCGGATCGTGCAGCGCGATCTGGTGGAAAGGACGGCGCTGGTTGAAGTAGCCGGCGACCATGAACTCGTCGCGCTCGATCGACTGGATGTAGGTGGGCTCGCTCTTGAGCTTGTGGCGTTCGATATAGGTGCGCGCGACATCGAGCGCATCGGCCTCGCTGATTCCCTCAATCGGCGCTGCTGTGGCGAAGTCGTAGAGACCGCTCTTGCCCTCGCCGCCTTCACGCCATGCCAGCGCCATGACGGGTCTACCGGCCAGCATTTCGATGCGGGCTGAGGAGACTTCTGCGCTGTCGGGGATCGCGGGCAGAGTCATCCGGTCTGGCGCGATGATCGGGGCGAGGCCCTCGGTGCGATAGTCGCGGCCGCCGAGTGTGATCGACGGATAGGGGTTCCAGATCATCACCACGCCGCTGAGGCACCACAGCAGCATGAGCAGGCCAAGCGTGACGCCCACCCAGCGATGGAGGGCAAAGATGTAGCGGATCAGTCTGGCCTTGATCACGATCCGCCCCGTATTGCCGCCGCCCGAATGCAGCAGCGCCCGGCTTTATACAAACCGGGCGCGGAAGCGGAAATGAATTGTGGGTGGGCGACCCAGATACCAAAAGCCTAGGCGGCGTCGCGCTTCTTGGCCTTCTTGACCTTGTTGATCGCGTAGGAGCGCTTCAGGCGCGACAGATGGTCGATGAAGAGCGTGCCCTGCAGGTGATCCATCTCATGCTGGATGCACACCGCATACATGCCCTCGGCCCACTCCTCGATCTGCTCGCCCTGATAGTTGAGATAGCGGAGCTTCACGCGCTTGGGGCGTTCGACCTCGTCGTAGTAATCGGGGACGGAGAGGCAGCCTTCTTCGTAGGACTGCAACTCGTCGTTCGTCTCGAGGATTTCCGGGTTCACGAAGTAGCGCGGAGCCTTGGGCTCGTCTTCACGGGCGAGGTCCATGACGATGACGCGGACCGGCTCGCCGATCTGCACGGCGGCGAGGCCGATGCCGGGGGCGGCGTACATGGTCTCGAGCATGTCATCCATCAGCTTGCGCGTCTCGTCCGTGACAGCGTCGACGGGCTTCGAGACCAGCTTCAGGATCGGGTCGGGCACGGTGAGGATGGGACGGATGGCCATGGCTGCTAGCTATGGATGAGGCCGGTTTTCGTCAAGTGAACGACCCCGTGAGGCGTGCTGCATTGTTAGAGATTGCCCCTGAAGGGAAAGGTTATTTCCGCCTGGGGGGCGTTCCGGGTGGCACCAGTTCGAGCTGCGGATGCTCGGTTTTGACCTCGGCGATCTGGGCCTGGGGCGTGCGGGCGCGGACGCTGAGTTCGCCGGGGGCTTCCACCGCCCTGTCTTCCGTCGGGATTTGCAGGTCTTCGAAGCGGCGAACCTGCGGCATCACCTTCCGCTCATACGAGCCGACCAGCGAGTTGTAGCTGTCGACCGCCTTGTCGAGGTTGGAGCCGACCCTGGACATGTGGTCGGTCATGACGGACAGGCGCTGGTAGAGTTCGCGGCCGAGTTCGACGGCCTGCTCTGCGTTGCGGGCGGCCTGCTCCTGCCGCCAGCCGTAGGCTACGGCCTTGGCCAGCGCGATCAGGGTCGAGGGCGTCACGATGATGACGCTGTTCTTGGACGCGAAGTCGAAGATCTCGCGATCGTGTTCCAGCACGGCGGCGTAGAAATTCTCGCCCGGCATGAACATGGCGACGAAGTCGACGCGATCCGAGAAGCCCTTCCAGTAGTCCTTGCGGGCCAGACCCGTGACGTGGGCGCGGACCTTCTGGGCGTGGGCGGCGAGATGCTGCTGGCGCTTGGCGGGATCGCTCTCGTTGGAGGCGGCAAGGTAATCGTCGAGCGAGACTTTCGAGTCGATCACCAGCTCGCGGCCACCCGGCATACGGACGATGACGTCAGGGCGGATGCGGCCTTTCTCGGTCTCGGACGAGTTCTGCTCGGTGAAATCGGCGTAGGGTGAGAGGCCTGACATTTCGAGGACATTGCGGAGCGTTTCCTCGCCCCAGCGGCCGCCGTGGCGAGTGGTCGACAGGGCGCTGGCGAGCTTGTTGGCTGCGCCTTCTGTCTTCATGACCGACTCGTTGACGCCACGAATCTGCTCTTCCAGCTTGGCGCGATCTTCCGCGCTTGTTTTCTGGATCTCGTCGACCTTCTTCTGAAACTGGCCGAACGTGTCGGAGATCGGCTTCAGCATCTTGCCGAGTTCGCCCTCGGCGCCTTCCTTGTGCTTCTTCAGCGTCTCGTCAGCGATTTGGACGAATTGCTGCTGCGATTTGAGCAGGGCCTGTTCGGCAAGCGACTGGAAGCGTTTCTCGCTTTCAACCTGCATCTTCTGCAGCTGTTCCTTCTCGCGCGCGAAGCTGGCCTCGCGCTCGGTGTTGCGGGCAGCTTCGGCCAGAGCTTGCGAGTGCTCGCCCTGAAGCTTGGCCAGTTGCTGGGTCAGGCCGGCCGATGCCGTCTTCGCGTCCGCCACCTTGGTTTCGCTGGCCTCGAACGAGGCGCGCACACCTGCTTCGGCTTTCTCGGCTGCTTCCGCACGCTGGCGCTGGGCTGCGACCTCGGACTTCAGCGCGGCGACTTCCTTTGATCGCTCGCCCAGTTCAGCGGTCAGATGCTCCGTGTTCGGCGGCTTGCGCTGCGAGAACACGAAGGCGGCCGCAGCAGCGGCGAGCGCGATCACGAGAAGGACGATGTGCAGCGTATCGAGGGTCATGCGTGAGTATAAGTTCTTTATTTGTTCCGATCAACCCGGTTGGGCGAGTGGAGCCTTGCGTGATTCTGGTGCGGCGGGAAAAGGTGGGGGCGCAGCGGGCGCCGTGTAGGGTGCATCTTGATGCACCGGGGTTAGGTCGCGGTGCATCAAGATGCACCCTACGTCCCGTCGTGACGCGATCTCGCATTGGGACCAGCGCTCGCTGTCCGGGATGCTTGGTGTCGTCTCTCCCCGTTGAGGGAGCGGGGCGCATGCAGGCGCGCCGTGGGTAGTCCTGTGCTGATCCTTG
>DAINAT010000154.1:0-6261 GCA_036733305.1 Hyphomonadaceae bacterium | reverse complement strand
CCGCAGATCTGGCACCAGGGCATGAGCCGCAAGCCCGGCACCGGCCACTTCCCCGACGCCCCGTCCGATGGCCCGTCCGGCATCACGCTCCTGGGCAAGAAAATCGCCGAGGAACCTTCCGAAGCCGACGTCCTTGACATGGCGCAGGCCTATGCAGATGCCGCCGCCGACGCCAAACGTCTCGGCTTCGACTGCATCGAACTCCACGGCGCCCACGCCTATCTGATCGACGAGTTCTTCTGGCCCGTCACCAACCAGCGCACTGACCGTTTTGGCGGCGCGAAGCTGGAACAACGCGCCGAATTCGCAGCAGAAGCCCTCCGCCGCTGCCGCGCCGCCATTGGCGACCTGCCGATGATCATCCGCGTCTCGCAATGGAAGTCCGTCGACTACAACGCCAAACTCGCCACCACCCCGCAGGAGATGGAACGCTGGATCAAGGTGCTGGTCGATGCTGGCGCAGACGCCATCCATTGCTCGCAACGCCGCATCCTCGAGCCGGAATTCCCGGACGTCGACGGACCGAACGGTCTCAATTTCGCAGGCTGGGTGAAGAAGCTCACCGGCATCCCGACCATCGCAGTCGGCTCCGTTGGCCTGTCCTCCGAATTCACCGGCGCATTCCGGGGCGAGGGCTCTGCCGCAGGCAAGTTCGATGAAACCATCGAACGCCTCGACCGCGGCGAGTTCGATCTCGTCGCCGTAGGCCGCGCCATCCTGCAAGACCCGGAATGGGTGCTTAAGGTCAAAGCCAACCGCTTCGACGAACTGCGCGACTACGACGCCGAAGCGCTCAAGACCTACTACTAGATCGGATTCCCGGAACCGCTGGATTCCTTCACCAATCGATGAAATTTCATCGGTTCCGGATAACCGTATCTAAAACTCATCGCGGCATTCTGCCCCCAAGCTGTGGCCTTGGGGGACGACATGAGCTTTGGAAAGCGCGGTAAGGGCGAAGGCCATCCCGCACGCGATCTTCTTCCGCCAATGGAAGCGGCTGCTCCCACAACCGTCCGCACCTCCGTCACCAATCCCGGCGGCATCGACAAGGGCTTCATCGCCCTCGCAATCGGCGTCATCCTCGTTTCAGGCGGCGGCGCACTCGCAGCGCCCTCCGTCCTCGGCATGTTCGGCAGCCAGGTTCGCCCCATCGAGGAAGTCGTCGCCGGCCTCGACCGCGCCCAAGCCAAAGCCGCGCTCGCCCGCGAAGCCTTCCCCGACACCGAAGGCCGCACCTTCATGACGGCGCTCCAGAAGCACTTCCCAACCCAGCACGACAAGCTGACAACAGTACTCGCGGACGAAGCCCTCAGCGGCGGCAACCGCGACGCCCTGCTGATGGAATTCAGCAAATGGTCGATCGAGTTCGCAGCTCCCAACCTGACCGCCATCAGCCGCACCGGCGCTGAAGGTTTCGACGAATTCCTCACCATCGCTGACGGCGCCTTCGGCTTGGTCGAAAAGACAGCCGGCTGCACGCCGCAGAAACTCGAAGCCTTCATCTCGAACCCCGAGAACATGCAGAAGCAGTGGGCCTACGGCTCCGAGGGCTACAAGTTCTCGATGAAAACCAGCGCCGCACTCATCAACCTCGCCGCAAAAGGCCGCAACGCACCGCCAGCCCCCACCGACATGCGCGACGAAGACAATCAGGCGTTCATGACCTTCTTCGTCGGCATGATGTCCGATCCCCAGGTCAAGGAACTCATGCAGGCCAGCACGCGTTCGCGTGGCAAGGCCGGTCCGAACAGCCTCGCCGACATGCCGGACATCAACGTCTGCAAGCTCGGCCAGTCGATCTCCGAAAAGCTGCGCCGTCTGCCCCACGGCACCAAGGAGCGCATTTTCGGCATGGCCGCACAGGGCCTCGGCCAGATGCAGGGCCGCATGATGGACGACATCATGTCAGGCAAAGGCGCCAGCATGAACGGCCTGCCGCTCATGCTCCCGAAAGGATCTGGATCAGCGCTCGGTCAGATGGAGCACATGACGCAGCGCTAGTTACTGCGCTGTCTTCATCGGCTCGACCAGTTCGCCATTCGCCCATCGGCCCGCCGCCATCAGCGCGCCGTCCGGGCCCCACACAACGCCGAAGCCGTTGCGCGTGCCATCGCGCAGCTCGCCCTCATACTTCTGTCCGTTGGCGAACGTGAACACGCCACGCGACTGCCCGTTGGCGCTCGTCTCCTGGCCCGCAAAGTTGTCGCCGTTCTTCCAGTAGGTCACGCCATAACCAACGGCGCCCCCACGCGCATGCTCACCTTCATAGCGGGCCGCACCGCCGGTGTTGCTCGGATTGGCGCCATACTCATAAACGCCCAGCCCCGAACTCTGCCCGTCCCGCATTTCCCCGCGATAACGATCGCCGGCGTTCGCAGCGCTGCCCGCCACCCGAATGCCAAGCCCGTTGGGGGCGCCGCCAGAAATCTGCGCCTCATACTGATCGCCATTCGCCGCAACGATGCTCCGCAGCCCCGTCGCGTTCGCGGCAGCCGAAGCCGCATCACGCGCTGACGACGCACGCGCATTCGCAGACGTCTGCGCTCGCCGCGCAGCTTCCGTGGCAACCTTCACATCGCCAGAAATCTGATCGAGGCTGAACGCCGCCGGCTTGTTGCTGATCTTCACGATCGCCGCACGCGCCGATGCAGCCTGAGCCCCCGTCGGATATGACGCGAGATACGACTGGTACCCCGCCGCCGTGCCGGAACGCTCCGCCGCTGCCCAAGCGTCGGCATCCTGCTGCACTGCCGCCAACGCATCCGCATTCGCGCTCGTAGCCACTGCAGCCGTTTGCGTCGCTGCCTTGGCCGCTGCCTGCGCCTGCGCAATCCGCTGCCGATCCGCCTCCGCCGCGCTTGCTGCGGAATCCGACGATGTCGTCGCAGACGCGACGATCGGAGACTTGGTCGAGCGCGTACCCGCAGCTTTCTGGAGCGCCTCCGCGAACGTCCGCAGATCGCGCGGCGCGGCGGTCGCCAGTACCGGCGTCGATCGCTTGCTCTGGCTGGCGAACTGCTTCACCGCCCGCAGCGTCTCATCATTGCCCTGACCGTCGATCATGCCGTCATACAGCGACAGCGCACTCAACCCACTCTGGATATCGCGCACTGCCTGCACCCGCTCCGCGCTCAGCGCTGTCAGGCGCTCAGTTGCCGAAGTCGCCATTGCCCCCGGAACCGTGCCCGTCGCCGGAAACTCCTTGAGGTAAGCCTGATAGCCCCCGTCATTATCTGTCGTGACCGCCTTCACCCAAGCCTGCGCGTCGCGCACGCGCAGAAGCGACTTCGCCGTCTCGGCATTGCTTGAACGCGGATAGTCCGAAACGTAATCACGCAGCGCAGCTGTGCTGTCCCGATTAACCCGCGTCCAGTTCGCCAGGGACTCTTCCGTATCCTCCGCAACAGCCACTGCCGGCGCCACAGCAGCAGCATTGTCCAGCGTCGCCACCTGCGCCGCCTCGGGCGCTTCGGCAACCACATCCGCAGAACGCCATCCGAACGGATCGACAAACCACACGCCAGCACCCGCAGCGATCAGCGCAGCGGCCACAACCAAGGGTGCAACCGATCCCGACCTTTTCGGCTCGGCATAGCTGTTGCGCGGCTCCGCATAACGACCGCGCGGTTCGGCATAGTCGCCACGCGGTTCCGAACGCGGCTCAGCGCGGGGTTCGGGCCGCGGCTCCATGCGCGTTTCCCGGCGTGGCGGCTCCACCTGACGTTCTGGCCGGAACTCCGGATAAAGCTCGCGCGTGTCCGCATACATCCGCTTGGGCGCAACGTAGTCCTCTTCCGGAAGATCGTAGGTTTTCTTGGGCTCGGGATACGCCAGTCGCGGCTCATCATAGGCGCGCCGCGCCTCGGGCTTCGGGGCAGGCTTGGGCGGCGGTGGGGCAGCCTTCCGCGATACCTGCGGCTTTGCCTCCGGCACACCAGCATGAAGCCGGACAGCCGACACGACCTTGCGCCAGATCGCATCCTCCCGCTCGCCAGACCAGCGACCAATATCGACCACTTCAACCTGATCGAACGGACGCGGCGGCGAAGCCGCATCGATGCGAACCTGAATCAGCTTGTTCTTGTAAAGACCGGTTGCAGCCTCGGAACGAACCGTCTCCGACCCGCGCGAATAACCCGACCATACGACAAGGATCGCGCCCGCAGACGCCAGCTTGATATCCAAAGCAGCGCTATGGCTGGGCAAAGGTTCGGATGGGTCCATCCAAACGTCCCAACCTTCCAGCCTGAGCGTTTCGCTCAGCTTCCTTACGCTCTCGCGATCTTCACGCGCGTAGGAAATGTAGACATCCGTCATGGCGGCCCCTTTGGGCTGCCCCCGCACTCACCTTCATATCAGCAGCCGAATGGCTTGTGGAGATGGTGGGTCAACGTTCGGCCAGAGATTCATGTCGCCGCCGCGACTTCGCGCAGATCAAACAGCCGGCGTTTCGGCTTTTTCGGCAGGGAAGAAGACTGCGATCGTCGAACCGCCGCCCTCGCGGCTTTCAATATCCAGCCGCCCACCGTGCAACTCAGCCATTGCGCGAACAACCGAAAGGCCAAGTCCCGCGCCCTTCTGCTTTTTCCCGGCGCCGCCTTGCTCGAACGCCCGCGACAGGCGCGTCAGCTCCTCCGGGCTGATGCCCACGCCGGTGTCAGACACAGCCAGCAGCGCGCCCGCAGCGCCTTCGACCGCAGAAACTTCAACGCGTCCGCCTGCCGGCGTGAATTTCAGCGCGTTGGAAATCAGGTTCAGCGCGATCTGGCGTACGGCCTTCGAGTCGGCAAACGCCTCGACATCGTCGCCCACCAGTTCCAGCTCGATCTGCTTGCGTGTCGCCTCGTCGCGCATGAAGTGCACAGCCTCATACGCCATGTCCGTCAGGCTCAGCAGGTCGCGGTGAATCTCGTAACGCCCGGCTTCAAGCCGCGCGAGATCAAGCACATCGTCCACGATCAGCGTCAGATTCTGCCCGCCCTCATGAATAAGCGTGGCGTATTCCTGATAGCGGTCGGGTAGCGGGCCGAACACGGCATTCCGCATCATGTCAGCAAAACCGACGATCGCATTCAGCGGTGTCCGCAGCTCGTGACTCGTCTGGGCAAAGAATGTGGTGCGCTGCTCAAGCTGGCCTTTCGCCACCTCGACCTCGGCCTTGGCGACATCAGCCACCGCCAGCGCATTGCGCAGATCAGCTTCCACCTTCCGCAGCCTGGCTGCCAGCGCAGGATCGTTCTTCGGAGGTTCGGCAACCGGCGGCTTGGCGGGAATAATCTGAACGGCTTGCTGGCGCGCGGGAGCCGCTGTCACAGCTATCGCGCCCACCAGCACAACACCGGCAACACCATAACCCATGGCAAGGATCGACGCGTCATTCGGCTGAATCCATGATCCTCCCGCTCCCGCAACGATCGCCGCGATCAGAGCCAGGAAGGAGAAGCCGGCGATCTCGCCGGTCAGTCGCGAGCTGCCCGACGCCCAGGCCACCGCTACGGCAACTGCAAAAATCACTATCATCGCAGTCGACCCGCCAGTGCTGGCCGCAGCGAGCGTGGCGAAGGCCACCCACAGGGTCGATTCGATTTCGGCAATTCGCGCGTCGGTTGTCGATCCGCGCATGAATGTTCCAACCAGGGGCGGCAGAATAGCGCACGCGTACAGGATGGCGCTGTCCCTGAAAGGCACACCAAGGAATACGCCCCAGGCAGCCGCCAGAGTCGCAAATCCTAGCCATATCGCGCGGGACGCCGTCATTTCCAGCAATCGTTCCGCAGGCGACGGCTTGTGAGGCCGGGTTCCATCAAGCATCCTAACCGCGTGTAAATGACTCACCCCCCAGACTCCATTTGCAAGCACATTGCGGGCCGCGTCTGCTAGGTTGCAGTCAGTCCCCCTCGACCACCCGGTTTTTGTCGGAGGTTCCCATGCGTTCCGAACTCAAGTTCTGCGCCGCTCTTCTCGCTCTCGCCGCCGTCGCCGCTCCTGTAGCGATGTCCCAGACCCCCGCTAGTCCCGCACCAGATAAGCGAATGCTGCCTACCTCAGCCGCCGCTTATGGTGAATATCAGGGCGAAGTCTCCCAGATCATGTCCAAGGAACTCGGCTCGGCCGCTGACTTGGACAAAGCCTTGAACACTTTCGGCGCCCCGAACCCGGGCCAGCTGTCGTCCGGCTGGATCTCCTACTCGGCCATCCTCGCTGCCCAGAACAAGGAATTCGTCGACGCCGTCCGCGACATCGACAGCTATTACGGCC
>DAINAT010000153.1:0-6468 GCA_036733305.1 Hyphomonadaceae bacterium | reverse complement strand
CCATCACCGGGAAGAACGGCCAATGCCGGGGCGCGTGATGATCACGCGCAACCGCTGATCTTCGGATCAGCACTGGCACTACCCACGGCGCAGACCATCGCGCGCCCCAACTCCCTGTTCGGGAGAGACGACACCACGCATCACGCAGGACATCGGTCCGTGCGAACGCGATTTCACATCTGGAAGCGGAGCCCTTGCTCCGCGTTCCCCGCGAAGGCGGGGACCCAGTCCCACAAAGCAAGCGCGCGTCAGCGCACGATATTTGACAACACGACCAACCACTGGACCCCCGCCTTCGCGGGGGACACGGCGGTGAAGCCCCGACGGGACGTAGGGTGCACCACGATGTTTGAAATCACAACTCGATTGCCCATTGCCCAGCGCGCAGCGCCAATGGAACCCCTTCCCCCGTCACGCATTTCTCCGGCAGCACCAAGGATCGGGACCCGCCATGAAGTTCCTCGTTTTCGTCTTCCTCGCCCTCGCCGCCGCCGTTCTGATCATCGGCATGATCATCGGCCTCGCCTTCAAGCTGATCGGCTTCGCCGTTGCAGCCCTGCTTGTTGTGGCAGGCGTAACGTGGGTCATGCGCAAGTTCGGCCGCCGCACAGACGTGGACCGCATCACGCGCTAGGCGGTGACGACGCTGCTTCGATAGACTACTTGGCTGAAGATCCGGCGCGATTGATCGCGACCTCATCGAGCATCGCTTGCTCCGTCGCCATACGCTCGGCAGACACGCGCTTGGTCTCCTGCTCGATCAACTGCTCGAACTTGGATTTCTCGATATACGCCGCCTGCAACTTTTCGCGAATGCCGGCCAGGACGTTGTCCATCGCTTGAACCTGTTGCTGCACTTCAGCGATCTTCTGCTTCACGCGCATCCGATACGCCGGCAACATCGATGCAAACATCGAGTCATGTTGAGCAGCAGCGATCTCCTGTTGCTCGCGCGCGATGATCGCGGCCTGCTTCTGATGCAACTCATCGACCTGCACCTGGACCTTCGCCGCTTCCACGCCGAGCTCGTCCATCCGTCGCTGCGCGACCTTGAGAAGTGTCTGCAGCGATTTCATCTACGCAATCCCTTGTTGACCGGCACTTGCTGCTGCGACGCCTGTTGCGGCGCGAGCACCGCCTCCAGCATCGCGATCGCATCGTCTGGCGTCGTCACCTCGTGCACATCCTGTTGCAGGAAGGCCTCGATCTGCGGCCACAGGCGCACGGCCTCATCAACTTCCGCATCAGCGCCCTTCACATAAGCGCCGATCCTCACCAGCTCTTCCATGTTGGAATAGAGCGAGATCATCTTGCGGGCCTTGCGGGCAATATCCTTCTCCCGCGGCCCCTGCAGCAACGTCTGCAGGCGCGAGATGGATTTGAGCACATCCACCGCCGGGAACCGCCCCCGCTCGGCGATGTGGCGCGACAACGTGATGTGTCCGTCCAGAATGGCGCGCACGGCATCGGCAACGGGTTCGTTGTGATCGTCGCCATCGACAAGCACGGTGAACAGGCCGGTGATGTGGCCTTGGCGTTCGCCGTCAGCCACCGTGATGCCCGGCCCCGCCCGCTCCAGCAGCTTGGGCAGCTCGGCAAACACCGAAGGCGTATAACCCCGCGTCGTCGGCGGCTCCCCGGCGGCCAGCCCAATCTCGCGCTGCGCCATCGCAAAGCGCGTAACGCTATCGAGGAAGCAGATCACCTGCTTGCCCTCGTCGCGGAAATGCTCGGCGACAGCCAGCGTCAGCCAAGCCGCACGACGACGACGCGGCGCAGCCTCATCCGAAGTCGCAGTAACAATGACGGACTTCTGCAAACCTTCCGGCCCAAGCGTATCCTCGATGAACTCACGAACCTCGCGACCACGTTCACCGATCAGGCCGATGACAATCACGTCCGCTTCCGCGCCCCGCGCCAGCATCGACATGATGGTCGACTTACCGACGCCCGATCCCGCGAACACGCCAAGCCGCTGCCCACGCGCGCATGGCGCAAACACGTCCACCGCTTTAACGCCGAGCGCCATTTTCTCATCGACGCGCGCACGCGACTGCGCGTTGGGAGCGATCGCCCTCACCGGCCGCGGTTTCCAGCCAGGGTGCATCGGCCCCTTGCCGTCCAGCGGCTCGGCAAACGCATCGATCACCCGCCCCAGCCAGTCATCCGACGGCCGGATCGTGTCGAGACCCGAAGTAAAGAAAACCGGCGCGCCCGGCCCAAGCCCGTCAAGCGGATCGCAAGCCAGAAGAATGGCGCGGTCACCGGTAAAGCCTACCAGCTCGCCCCGGGGGCCCATCTCGTCCCCGAAACGAACCGAAGCGCCAAGCCGAAGCGCCTGCACCGGCCCCGCCGCCTCGATACGCAGCCCCTCCAGCCCCGTCACCCGCCCCTCATACCGGCGCGGCTCCAAAGCCTTCAAATCCCGAATGGCCGAAGCCAGCATCTGCATTTCGCCTGTAAAGGGAGGCTCCGGCTGGACCGGACCTTCAGAAATGTGATGAAGCCCTGAACCGGGTTGCTGGGGCGTTAACCACGAGAAGCTTCGAAAAACCGGGCGTTTGGGACTCTTGTTGCCGCATGGAATCACGGTAACGTTTATGAATCAGTTCGATCGGACTGAAACCTGCCGTTAACCTTTTGAACGCCTTAATGCGAGGGTTAATACCGCCGCAAGGCAACCGCGATTCGGGAGAGACGCATATGCGGGTCTTGTTGATCGAGGATGATGAGCAGACCGCTCGCAGCATCGAACTGATGCTCAAGGGGGCTGGCTTCAACATCTTCACTACTGATCTGGGTGAGGAAGGCGTGGACCTTGGTAAGGTCTACGAATACGACCTCATTATCCTGGATCTCGGCCTGCCGGACATCTCCGGTTACGAGGTGCTGAAACAGCTCCGCCTGTCGCGTGTTAACACGCCAGTGCTGATCCTGTCGGCGAACCCCGATATCGAGGCCAAGGTAAAAACGCTCGGCTATGGCGCCGACGATTACCTGACCAAGCCGTTCAACAAGGACGAGCTTATTGCACGCATCACGGCGATCGTTCGCCGCTCGAAAGGCCACGCCGAGAGCGTGATCCGCACGGGCGACATCATCGTCAACCTCGATGCGAAAACGGTCGAAGTGAACAACAACCGCGTTCACCTGACCGGCAAAGAGTACCAGATGTTCGAGCTGCTCTCGCTCCGCAAGGGCACCACGCTCACCAAAGAGATGTTCTTGAACCATCTCTATGGCGGCATGGACGAGCCGGAACTCAAGATCATCGACGTGTTCATCTGCAAACTGCGCAAGAAACTCGCGCAGGCAACAAGCGGTGACCACTTCATCGAAACCGTCTGGGGCCGCGGCTACGTGCTGCGGGACCCGGACCCCCGCGTGAACGCAGCGCTGGCTGAGAAAGCCGCCTAAGCGCAGCGGACGTGGACTGACCAAACAAAGAAGGGGCGGGCCGCAGGGTCCGCCCTTTCGCTTTGTAGTTTAGGGCTTCCGCGATGATAGGATCATTCCTGATCCGGTTGAGGACATGGGCATGATCGACATCCGCGAACAACTAGCGCGCGATCTTCTGGGGTGCGCCTATTCGGAGCTCAACGTGCAAAAGAGGAGCGTGATCGACCTTATCGCGGATCAGCGCCCGACCGGCGTGGATGGGACGCTGAAAGTCAGCACATGGTGGGAGAGACTGGCAGACTCAGTTGCGCGGGTTGGGGGCTCGTGGAGTTTCATCATCGGCTTCGCGTGCGCTCTGTTAATCTGGATCATCGCGAACGTAGCGCTCGCGGCTTCGGGGCATGCATTTGACCCCTACCCGTTCATCTTCCTGAACCTGATCCTCTCGATGGTCGCAGCGCTGCAGGCGCCGGTGATCATGATGAGCCAGAACCGGCAATCGGCGAAGGATCGGGCGGCGGCGGAGCACGACTATGTTGTGAACCTGCGGGCGGAGCTGGAAATCATGCTGCTGCATGACAAGCTCGATGCCCTGCGGGATCAGGACACGATGGGGCGCATCGATGTGCTGAGCCAGAAGATTGATGATCTGACGAAGGCGGTGAGCGGCCGGGCTTAGGCTGCTGCGGCGATGCGCTGTTCGCGGTTTACTTCGCGCAGCTCGACGGCGCGCTTTTCGAGATCTGCGATCAGGAGCTTCACGTTTTTGGTGTTCGACTTGAAGGCGATGTCGAACAGGTCTCCGACTACGGGCAACAGGCCCACGCCGGTGTCGATGCCCCAGTTGATGAACATGCGGGAGATCGTCCATTCCGAGGCGCCGAGCTTGCGGGCCTGGTGGATGATGTAGAGGCCGGTGAGCGAGGTGATCACGTCGCCGGCGATGGGGACGAGGCCGATGATTGCATCGGTGCCGAACTGGACGCCGAAGATCGAGAACTGACGATCGAGGCGTTGCTCAAGCTTCTTCAGCTTCGCTACACCATCACATTTGGTAGGCATTCAACCACCACCAGCCACGCTTCTGCGTCGGTATTGAGAGACAATACTACGCGTCTGCTTCGCAAAGGTTCATGGCGCATTGCTGCGCCAGCGGGGCGTGGAGGTATGCCTGTTTCGGGGGTGCAGCAAGGACCGACACGGGCCTGATACACATGGATTGGCGCGCATTTAGCCGCACCAGACTGTGCAGTAAACGCGCGCCAAACCGCTGATTTCAAAGACCTTTAGCTAGTTCTTCCGGCTGTAGGCGTCCGACTGTTTGCGAGCGATGCGCAACAGATCGCCCATCGAATGGTCGACGTCGATCAGGTGGAGGCCCCAGTTGAGGTCCGGCCCGGTCGGGCGGGCGATCTCGCCTGCGAGCTCATCCGTGCGTGCATCCGACGGGTCCGCATTCACGTGTAGTTCGAGGTATGTGTAGTCACCCTTGGTCACGCACTGGGTCGAGACGAGGCCCGGCGTTTTCACATACGGCGTCGAGATCTTCGGCTCCGGCGTCGCCCATGCCGGCTGCACACTGCCACCCGAACCATTCAGGAAGCCCTTCGTCATGAAGTAGCTTTCCGGCATGCCCTTCCCTGATCCGAGGTTCGCCGGGTTGGTGCACGCAGCGACATTGCCGCCGCTGGCTTTGCCGAAGCGCGCCGTATCCGGCGGCGGCAGACGATCGCGGAAGGTGACATACGAGATCATGCAGCCGACCTGATCTTCAGCCGTGCACAGCGGGATGTGCTTGTAGGTGCCGCCGGTGAGCTTGCCCTGCGGGATCATCACGGACGAACCCATGATCATGCCAGAGATGAACTGCTTCTCGGCCGGCTTGCCTTCGATCTCCTGCGCGATGAGACGCGCGAGAACGCCGGCGCCTTGGCTGTGGCCGATGAGGATCACGCCACGGCCCTTGTTCTCGTTGGCCATGTACCAGTTCCAGGCGTCGAGAACATCGTTGTAGCCGCCCACGCCTTGCGGGAGGCGCTCGCCTTCAGGCTGTGGACCACCCGAGGCGATGCGGAGTGCGGTGAGCGTGATCTGGCGATAGATCGGCGCGAACTGTCGGCAGACGGAGCCGAAGCGCGCGAACTGCAGCGCGATGTCGTCGATCTCCATCTTGTCGACGGTCCAGTCGGACGCCCAGGTCTTGTCGTCGGAAACGGTCGGATAGACGAAGAAGCAATCGACCTTCGGATCGGTTGCGGCCTTGTACTTCTCGACAGTCGTCTTGCCGTCCTTGGCGATCGAGGTGGCGTCGAGCGGAACCTTGCACTTGTCGTCGGACATGCCGGGGCGGCAGAGCCAGAGCGAAGGGTTCGCGAAATCGGCGTGCGCGATGTCGGCCGGCGGAAGCGGCTGGGGCGCGAGCGCCGGAGCGGCCGGCGTGCTGGTGCAGCTGGCGAACATGAGCGCCGCAGCGGCGGCGAGTGTCAGGCGCATTTCTAACTCCCTCGAGATCATTTTTCGTGTGGCGGTTCATTGCCGCCTTGCGGTGCAGGTAACGGGGATCGGACGGATTGGGCAAGCGAAGGCGATCCGGGAAACGCGCGCTTTCCGGGCGGTTTGGCTTGGGTTGCGGGATTGTGATCGGAGGTGGGCCGCGCGTGCGCAGGCATCCGCGTGCGAGCACGCAGCCCCCTCCGTCTTGCGCGCAAGAGCGCGCAATCCACCTCCCCCGCCTTTGGCGGTGGAGGACCAGAAACGCACACCGCCCTCGAAGTCCTCCACCGGCGAAGCCGGGGGAGGTGGATCGATGCGGAGCATCGAGACGGAGGGGGCTGTCGCGGAGCGACGGAGTGAGGCTTTCCTCACGACGCATGCGTTCCGCGCGCCGTGCGGCCAGTGCATCGAGATTGTGGAAATCGCGCGCGAGCTGCGCGAGGCGCTTCAAGAGCTGGTCCAGGCTCTTCGGGTGGCGGATGTGGGGTTTGTCCTGCAGGGGCCTGTAGACGTATCGCTGGCCCAGCAGCTGGCGGGTGCGATCGTGGATGAGGACCTGCATGGCGTATTCGAGGA
>DAINAT010000152.1:0-6499 GCA_036733305.1 Hyphomonadaceae bacterium | reverse complement strand
CAGGCAATGGACGACCCACGGCGTGTCTGCATGCGCCCCGCTCCCTCTTGAGGGGGAGAGACGACACCAAGCATTCCGCAGGACATCGGTCCGTGCGAACGAACAATCGCGTCACGACGGGACGTAGGGTGCATCTTGATGCACCGCGATCGACCCCCGGTGCATCAAGATGCACCCTACACGGCGCTCACTGCGCCAACGATGTTTGAAATGAGCACTCGACTGCCCATTTCCGATTGCCCGGCGCGCAGCGCCTAGTTCGCCACCACCACCCACGTATTGAGATACGCAGCAAACGTCAGCCACGCCAGATACGGATACTGCATCATCGCAGCCAGCTTCGAATGCTTCCTGAACTCGCGGATCATCACGAAGACGAGCACCCACAGCGCCACAATGTCGATCAGCGCCGCCGAGGCGAGGTGGTATTTGAAGAACAGATAGCTCCAGCCAAGATTGGCCACGAGTTGCAGGAAGTAGAGCCCCAGCGCGCTGTCCGCCCGCTTCCACGTTCCGCCCGCGCGCCAGACCATGCAGGCGCCGATCGCCACCAGGATGTAGAGGGCAGGCCAGACGATGCCGAAGACGAAGCCGGGCGGCGTGCCCGGCGCCTTGTTCAGGGCGGCATACCAGGGATCGCTATCCCCGGCTGACGCCAGGGCGCCCAAGGCGGAGACAAGTGCGGTCCCGACGAAGATGGCGACGAAGGCCAGGATCGTGGCCTCGACCGGCCGCTTCTCTGGCTGCTGGTCCGCCGGGGAAGCCGGGACAGGCTGGGTCATGACACTCCTCGCGGCCTCGCTGCCGGAGGCCAGGTAACTCAAGTTAGAGCCAAAAAACCCCCAGACGAGGGGGTTGAACCCCGGTCCCCCCAATTCGCAGGCGTAGTTTCACCGGCCATTAAGCTAGACTGTGCTAGTAGCTTACACCTTAGTCGGGCCTCCGGGAGAATGGGCCGTCAGCAAACGACAGGGTTGGTCCATGCTGCAACGCCTAGCCAAGAACAACCGCGCGACATCGGCTGTCGAGTTCGCTCTGATCGCGCCGTTCCTGATACTGCTGATCGCCTCAATCCTGGCCTACGGATCGATTTTCGCCACGTCGCTCAGCCTCCAGCAGATGGTCGCCGAAATCGCCCGCGCCACGATCGGCGGGCTTACCGACGGCGAACGCAAGCTGCTGGCCCAGACCAAGCTCAACGCCATCGCTGCCGATTACCCGATGCTTGACGCCTCCAAGGTCACTTTCGCCTTCGACGCCAGCTCCGGCACGGAGGTCAGCCGCGTCACGCTGCGCTACGACATGTCGACCCATCCCGCCTACACGTTCGACAAGCTCCTGCCGCTGCCGGAGTCGCCGCTCATCTACAGCCTCATCGTCACAGACGGAAACGGGGTGACATCGTGAGATCATTCAGCAAGGACCGAAAAGGTTCGGTCGTCACCGT
Organism: Hyphomonadaceae bacterium; assembly: GCA_036733305.1. Classification (GTDB taxonomy): domain Bacteria; phylum Pseudomonadota; class Alphaproteobacteria; order Caulobacterales; family Hyphomonadaceae; genus UBA7672. The sequence continues at coordinate 5,052 of DAINAT010000152.1, read as the reverse complement.
CTTCGCCTTCAGCGCCATGGTCTTCGCCATTCTGACCGCGATCGTGATGAACCAGGTGTCGTTCTACCTGACCAAACGCAAGCTACAGAACGCGGTCGACATGACGACGCTCATGATGATGGAGTCAGGCGTCATCACGATCGCCAATGCCAAGACCCTGCTCGAGAAACAGCTCAAGCAGCCGGTCGCCAATGTGGTCGTTACGCAGGGCCGCTATTCTGCCAACGCGATGATCAATGAAGCCAGTCGCTTTACGCCGAACGCAACGCCCTACAACGCCGTCCACGTCAGTGCGGAAGTCGCCGGCGAGAAGGTCATGCTCGGCGGCATGATGGCGTCCAATCCCAAGATATCTGCCGCAGCACGCGGCGCGCGGCGCACCACGGCGTCCATCGTCATGGGCTCGCGCCTCGTCCGCGTCGAAGGCGGCCTCAGCGCGGCGCTGCTCGATGCAACACTGGGCTACAAGGGCAAGCTGACAGTGATGGACTACGAGGCCCTCGCGGGCGTTGACATCGACGTCGCCCAGTTCCTGCAGGCGCTCAACATCAGGGCAGACATCAAGGCGCTCACCTTCGCAGACGTTGTCTCTGCGCCGGTTCACGTCGGTCATATCGTCGACGCCCTGGTCGCCACGACACCTTCAGGTACGGTGCAGGCGCTGCTCAAGAAAGCCAGCCCAGCTTCGGGCACTGACAAGGTGATCCTCAACAAGGTTCTCGATCTTGGTTCGATCACCAACCTTCCGGTCAACTCGCTCCTCTCCGGCGAAGCCTTCCCGATCAGCGTCGGCGAAATCCTCGGCGGTGCAGTTTCGCTGGCAGACCGCGATCATCAGATCGCCATCGATCTCGGCGCTGTCCTCGGCGACAGCTCGATTGCAGACGTCTCGCTCGATCTCGGCGAGAAGCCAAAAGTGCTGGATTACAAGGGCAGGGCGGACAAGGGTGCGAAGGTCTCGACCTCGCAGCTCGCGCTCAATGTCGGAGCCCTCGGCCTTCTCAAGGTCGACGTCACGCTCGCCAACGCAGAAGTTCGGATCGACGATATCAAGTGCAAGGCCGATGGCTCGGCGGAAGTCGTGCTGAAGGCCGTCACCGAAGCCGCCAGCGTCGGCGTGAAGACGGCAATCCTCCCACGCATCGGCGTGAAGCTTGGAAGTGGCGAAGAGAAGAAGCTCACCTTCACCAAGGAAGATATCAAAGCGAAGACCTACAAGCCGGTCCGCTCAGGGCTGGGCCTGCAACTCGGTTCGCTCAGCATTGCTCAGAAGCTGCTGTTCGCGCCCGTCGACTCGCTGCTCGAAGCCCTGGGTCTCCACATCGCCGAGGCCGATGTGAAGGTCGTGGACGCCAACTGCGGTTCGGCTGGCCTGGTCCACTAGACGGCTGTTAGGGCCACTTCACCACGGGCGGCATCGACGACAGGATGCTTGCAACATTCCCGCCCGTCTTCAGGCCGAATGTCGTGCCGCGATCATAGAGCAGGTTGAACTCGACATAGCGGCCACGGCGAATGAGCTGCTCCTCGCGTTCGGCCGGCGTCCAGCTCTCGACCATCCGTTTGCGCACGATCTCGGGATAGACGTCCGCGAAATGCCTGCCCACGCTCTGCGTCAGCGCAAAGTCCGCTTCCCAGTCGCCAGTTGCGTGGCGGTCATAGAAGATACCGCCGATCCCGCGCGGCTCATCGCGATGCGGAAGATAGAAGTATTCCTCGCAGTGCTTTTTGAATGCTGCGTAGTCCGCGCCCGGATGGCCCTCGCACGAAGCCCTCATCGCATCGTGGAACTGCACCGCATCAGGAAAGTCCTGTTCGCGCTGGTAAGCGAGCAGGGGCGTCAGGTCCGCTCCGCCGCCGAACCAAGCATCCGACGTTACCAGCATCCGCGTATTCATGTGCACCGCCGGCACGCGCGGCGAGTGCATGTGCGCGATCAGCGAAATGCCCGCCGCCCAGAACTTGCCGCCAGACTTGTCGGCCCCCGGAATGGTCTTGGCGAACTCTGGTGCAAATGCGCCATAGACGCACGACACATGCACGCCCACCTTCTCGAACAGCCGGCCGCGCATGACGGCCATCGTGCCGCCGCCGAGATCCTCGGTTCCATCGCCGCGCTTCCACGGCGTTTTCTCGAACCGTCCAGCTGCGCCCTTGTAGAGAGGTGGGGAGGCCAGATCCTCCAGCGCTTCGAAGCGCCCAATGATATCGGCCTGAAGGGTCTGGAACCACGCATAGGCGCGGGCTTTGCGCTCTTCGAGCTGCGAGGCGTCGTCATGTGCAGGGGTCTGGGCCATGGCGGTAGCTAGCCGGTGAGGGCAGGGCGCGGCAAGCGGGCGCAAAATCGCATAGCGCTGTTAGTTGCAGACAATTCAGGTTCCGCGGGCCTGAAAAGCTGGATAGTCTTGCCACTTCACCTGCAAGCCACATCTTTCGGCTCGGGCAAACAGGGTAAGGCGATGACTCGGGTTCTGGCTCTTGCGGCAATGGTTCTGGCGGTAACGGCCTGTGGCGAAGCCAAGCCGCCGGCCAGCGCACAGCATGCCGAATACGCCAAGCTCTGCGTCGATGCTGGCGGCGAGCAGGCGCATTGCGAATGCCAGGCGACGAAGGTCGACGAGTTGCTGACCGCCGGAGACATCAACCCCAAGGTTCAGGAAGCCCTGATCCTTCAGGCGCAGGGCAGGGAAGACGAAGCCGACGCCATCATGCTGGCGCTTCCCTATAATGAGCGTTTCGAACACCCCAGCCTGGTCGCCGAGAAACAGCTTGAGTGCGACGCTCCGGCCTGACGACATTTGTTGAGCCTGCAGACGCCCGGGGCTAGAAGCGCGGCGTCAAACTCCGGGGACAGGTCGAAGCACGCACATGGCGCGCCTCCCACTTTTAGCACTCGTCGCGCTTGGCCTGGCTGCCTGCAGCCAGAACGATGTTGGCAAGAAGGTGATTGCCGAGCAGTGCATCGCCGAGGGCGAAACCGTTGAAGTTTGCGAGTGTTTCGCAAAAACTACGGACGAAAAGCTCGACAAGGACCTCTTCGACATCATCGTGCTGGGCGCCCAGGGCGAAGACGGCGAGACCGAAAAGCTGATGCAGGAACTCTCGCCCTCGCAGAAAGCCCAGTTTGCGGCAGGTGTTCGCGAAGTCATCGCGACTTGCGGGGCTACAGGCTATCTCGCGGGTGGCGCATAGCTCCCGATTCTAGCCGGGCGGCAGCTGTCCGGTCTGGCGAAGGCCTTCCCACATGGCGATCCCGGCCGACATCGCCACGTTCAGGGAACGGGCATTCGGTCGCAATGTGATCCTGACCCGGGCGTCAGCCGACTCGTGGACATCGTCCGGTACGCCGGCAGATTCGCGACCAAAAAGCAGGATATCGTCCGGCTGGAACGCGAATGACTGAAGTGTCGCAGCACCCTTCGTGGTGAACAGGACGAGTCGACCCCGCCGCGACTGTTGGAACGCCGACCAGCCGTCATGACGTACGATTTCGACGTTTTCCCCATAGTCCATCGCTGTCCGGCGCAGCGCCTTGTCGGTTAGCGGGAAGCCGCAGGGCTCGATTATGTCGACTGCGACGCCAAGGCACGCGGCTAAACGAAGATTCGCCCCAAGATTCTGAGGGATGTCTGGTTGAAAGAGGGCGAGTCGCACTTTAGACGGTTCCGCTACGCAGGGGGCTTTCTTGCGACACCTCGCCACGTAGGGGCTTCCCTGTGTGGCGGTAATAAGGCGTCCAAAGCTCCGGATAGCATTGGAGACTCGTGTGTCGGAACACGGTTCTAAGACGGCGCCAGCTAATGGCGCACACGCCGGGGAAACGCGGCGGGATTTCATCCATATCGCAGCGGCGACTGTGACCGCCGGCGGCGTTGCAGCGGTCGCTTGGCCGTTCGTGCAACAGCTCGCCCCGGCCGGTGACACACGCGCGCTCTCCAGCGCCGACGTCGATGTCTCCAAAGTCCCGCTCGGCAGCGAGATTCGCGTGCTGATCGGCGGCCAACCCTTCTTCATCCGTCACCGCACGCCTGCGGAGATCGCCTCGGCCAAGGCCGGCGACACTGCCCAGCTGCGTGATCCGGCCACGGATGACAGCCGCCTGGTCAAAGGCGCTGACGGCAATCTCAACCCGGCCATCCTCGTGACCTCCGGCACCTGCACGCACCTCGGTTGCGTGCCCGTCGGTCCTGCGCAGGGTTCGGTTGGTGAATTCGGCGGCTGGTACTGCCCCTGCCACGGCTCGCACTACGATACCTCGGGACGGATCCGCAAAGGTCCGGCGCCGAAGAATCTGGCGATCCCGCGGTATGCGTACTCGTCCGCTACCATGATCAAGATCTCGCTGTAGTAGGGGAAGGGGCTCATGAGCGGACCATCGACCTACGAACCGAAATCCGGTTTCACCAAATGGATGGATGAGCGTTTGCCCATCATCCGTTTCGGCGCGGACCTTATGGATTTCCCGACGCCGAAGAACCTCAACTACTGGTGGACGTTCGGCGGCATCCTCGCCGTATGCCTCATGATCCAGATCGTGACCGGCATCGTGCTCGCCATGCACTATGTGGCGAACACGCAGATGGCGTTCGCCTCGGTCGAGCGCATCATGCGCGACGTCGACTTCGGCTGGCTGATCCGGAACATCCACGCCAACGGCGCTTCGATGTTCTTCCTCGCCGTCTACATCCACATGTTCCGCGGCATGTACTACGGCTCGTACAAAGCTCCGCGTGAGGTCATCTGGATACTCGGCGTTGTGATCTACCTCCTGATGATGGCCACCGCCTTCATGGGTTACGTTCTGCCCTGGGGTCAGATGTCGTTCCACGGTTCGGCCGTTATCACGAACCTCATCGGCACGATCCCGCTGGTCGGCGACACCGTCAAAACCTACCTGATGGGCGGTCCTGCCATCGGCGACCCGACGCTGAACCGCTTCTTCTCGCTGCACTACCTGATGCCGTTCGTCATCGCCGGCGTCGTGGTCCTGCACATCTGGGCGCTGCACGTTCCGGGCAACAACAACCCGACCGGCGTTTCGGTGAAGGACGT
>DAINAT010000151.1:0-6501 GCA_036733305.1 Hyphomonadaceae bacterium | reverse complement strand
GAGCGAAGACCGACACCCAACAACAGGAACCCCAATCAGTCGCCGCAAGCGACACACTGATCGTGCGTCACACCCCGGCTTGTCATCCCGGAAGCGCGAAGCGCTATCCGGGACCCATTCATCCGGTGGGACCCACCTCGCAATGGTTCCCGGCTCTCCGCTACGCTGCGGCCGGGATGACAATCATTGCTCCGTTCGAAGCTGCGCAACCCGCGCGCTCCAACAATCCCGCACCACCCTCACTCCGCTCATCCCGACGAAAGTCGGGACCCAGAGCATCAAGGGTGATGTGCGTTGGATCGGGGCCGCACCAGCAGCCCTGGATCCCGGCTTGCGCCGGGATGAGCGGATTTTTGAGTCCGCCAAACAAAAACGCGGCCGCCTAAGCGACCGCGCTCAAAATCAAAATCCTGAACCCGCCTCCCCAGCGGGAACGCGAACACGCGTCAGTTCACCGGCGCCAGCGGCGTCTTCGCCACCGCAGTCTTCGCAACGAAAGCCGCAACCTGATCCGCCACCTTCTGCGAAGCAACGGCAAGTGCCGCAGCCCGCGCGCGGGGCGAGGCATCCGGGGGCGAACCCTCGGCAGTGAATGTCTGCTGCGCAATCATCCGGCGCGTTCCCGAATCCATCAGGCTCGCCTGAGCTTCGATCCGAACCGGCGCTGCGCCCTTGCCCGTCGACAGGTCGATCAGGATCCAGCGCAGGTCATAGTCGGTCCGCGCACCAAGCTGTCCCGGCGCCGCCTTGCCCGGCCCGCCCGTTTTCGAAAGTGAGCTCACCACAGCACCCTGCAACAAAGCAGGCGCAGCATCGGCCCAGCGCACGTCGGAAAGATAGATCAGCTCCTGCCCGTCCCGCACGGCGATATCGGCGCCGGCAAAAGCGCGCGACGATTCCGGCATGAACACAGCGACATCCGCCTGCAGCGGATCGCTCGGCGCAACCGCCCGGTCAGCCGGCAGCGAGATCAGCGCGGACGGAATGATCGGCGTCGGCAGAACCGAAACGCAGCCACCCAGAAGAGCGGAAGCAACAACCAGTGCAACGACATGCGTTCTCATGACGAACCTCTATCGCTCAACTGGCGGCGGCTGCTGATAGACAAACCGGCTCGGGTCCTGCTCGATCTGCGCGAGCAGTCCTTGCAGGCGGATCATCATCGACTGGATGTCCGACGCCGCGTGACCAATCTGCTGGATCGCGCCGGTCGCGGCGGGCGTGAGGTTGGTGTTGATCTGCGCAACAGCGCCGTTGACGTTGCCCATCGCGGTGCGCGCATCCTTCAGAACCGGCTCAAGTTCAGCGAGCGCTGTCGAGGCATCCTTCGCAACCGAGCCGACATCGGCGCTGATCGAATTCACAGCCGTATCGACAGACCTGGCGGCGCCTTCAAGAGCAGCTGCAGCGGTGTTGATCGTCTTCAGCGCATTCGTCGCCGAATCCACCAGTCCATCATCTTCCGCGATCTTGGCGGCCACGCGATCGATGCTGGCCAATGTAGCAGTCAGGTGCGCGATGTTCTCTTCCGAGAGCATCTCGTTTATCTTCTTGATCGTATCGCCCGAAACGCCGAGCAAATCCTGTCCGCCCTGGAACAGCTCGTCGACCAGCGTGCGGCTGGTGAAAATCTGCGGCGTCACACCATTGACCGGAGTCAGCAGCGGCTTCTTCGGATCGCCTGCTAGGATCTGGATAAACGTTACGCCCGTGATGCCCATGAAGTTGAGCTGCGCAACCGAGTCCGTGCGAACCGGGGTCTGCGCATCGATGCGGATGTGCGCGACGACCTTGTTCGGGTCTTCCCGATCAAGCCGCAGCGTCTGCACTTCGCCGACCTTGATGCCGTTGAAACGAACCTCGCCGCCCTCGGTCAGACCGTTAACCGGGCCCTCGAAAATGACGTCATAGTCCGCATACGCACGGTTCAGCGGATTGCCCGCGATCCAGAGCGTGAACAGGGCCAACGCTCCGGCTGCAAGCAGCACGAAGGCGCCGATCAGAACGTAATTGGCCTTGGTTTCCATGGCCTATCTCACTGCCGCCCGGCCACGTGGGCCGGAAAAGTAATCCTGAATCCATGGGTGAGGGTTTTTACGCACATCATCCAGTGGACCAATTGCAAGCACCTTGCCGTCACTCAACACCGCAATGCGGTCGCAGGTTGCAGCCAGCGTGTCGAGGTCATGGGTTACAAGGAATACGGTTAATCCCAGCGCGTTGCTCAGTGAACGCACTAATTCGTCAAACTTGGCCGCGCCGATCGGATCCAGACCCGCCGTGGGCTCGTCCAGAAAAACCAGCTCGGGGTCGAGTGAAAGGGCCCGCGCGAGGGCTGCCCGCTTGCGCATGCCGCCCGAAAGGTCAGCCGGCCGCTTGGGAGCCGCCTCCAGTTCGAGCCCCGCGAGCCGCAGCTTCAGATCAGCCAGCTCGCTCATCAGCGCCGGCGGAATCTTCGTGTGTTCCACCATGGGCGCCATCACGTTCTCGCGTACCGTCATGGTCGAGAAAAGGGCGCCATCCTGAAACATCACACCCCAACGACGCTCGACCTTTATTCGCTCGTCGCGCGAAAGCTTGCCCAAGCGCTGGCCGAAAACTTCGACCTCGCCGGCATTCGGCGTGTGCAGCCCGACAATCGAGCGCATCAGCACGGACTTGCCCGTGCCCGATCCACCGATGACTCCCAGCACCTCGCCCTTCATCACATCCAGGTCGAGGTCTTCATGGACGGTCTTGGAACCGAAGCGATTGGTCAGTCCGCGCACGCGAATGATGACTTCGCCCTCGCCGGCGGGGGCGGCCTTGCCGTGTGCCGTGGTGGTGTCAAAGCTCATACGTTCAACATGTAGTAGAGGACGGCAAACAGCGCATCGAGCGCGATCACCAGGAAGATTGCCTGCACAACGGCGGATGTGGTGCGGCGTCCAAGCGAAACCACATCGCCTTCCACCAGCAGGCCCTGCCGGCAGCCAACCATCGCAACCACGAGCGCGAACACCGGCGCCTTGGCGATACCGACCCAGAAATGCTGCGGCGGCACGACTTCCTGGAAGCGCGAGATGAACATCTGCGGCGAGATATCCATCGCAGTCCACGCAGCAACCAGACCACCGCCAATGCCCGCGATCGTCGCGGCGAACGTCAGCAGCGGCGTCATCAGGAGCAGAGCAAGTAGCCGCGGCGCAACCAGCGCCTCCATCGGGTCAAGCCCGATGGTGCGCATCGCATCGATCTCCTGACGCATCTTCATCGCGCCGATCTGGGCGGTGAACGCGCTATCGGTTCGACCCGCCAGCAGGATGGCTGTCAGCACGGCCCCGAATTCACGCAGCATGCCGATGCCGACGAGTTCAACCGTGAACACCGACGCGTTGAACATCGCCAGAAGGTTTGCGCCGATGAAAGCGATAACCAGGCCGATGAAGAATGAAAGGAAGCAGACGATCGGCAGGGCATCGAGTCCCGCTTCTTCCATGATCGCCACAACCGACTTCCAGCGGATGCGGCTCGGATTCGCGATCAGCCGCCCGACCGTTGCAGCCGTCTCGCCGATAAAGCCAAGCAGGCCGAGGAACTCTTGCCACGCGTTGACCGCACCGTGACCTGCGCGATCAAGCAAGGCGATGAAGCCGGGCGGATGGATGGGGTCTGGCGGCGCGGCAGGGCTGGCCTTGCGAACCTTGCCGAGCAGCCGCTCGATGGTGGGGTGCTCACCCCGGATCGGGATCTTGTCGTCGATGCCTTCAAGCGCACCCAGCGCGCGATCGATCAGATAGGCGCCAGACGTATCGATCTTCTCAAGCTGCGAAACGTCCAGGATCGCATCATAGGCAATTTTGGTGTTCCGGAGCTTTTCTTCGATCTGAGCGACCGTCCAGATGGTCCAATCGCCCGCGACGGAAAGAACCTGCTTTCCGCCTTCGGTCGTATCCACCTGAAATCGTGTTGAAATGCCGGTCATCTTCAAGATTTACAGTACAAACGTGTAGCAAATACCAAACATGACTGCTCGGCGACGAAGTTCGCTTCCCGGTTGCAACATATGATGGGTCAAATCCGGCTTCTGTTCCTCGCGCATTGCCGTCTTTACCTGCTAGAAAGGCGCCGGTTCCACGTGGAGCGGTCATGCGTTCGATCATTGTTGCTGCGGCGCTACTAGGTCTGCTGCTGGTCGCTGCCGGCGCGGCGGGCGCGCATACCGTTCCGGTCGACGCCAATCGCCAATGGCAGAGCGCCCTGCTCTACGGTTTCGTTCACACACTCGCGGCGATAGCGGCGGCGACGCTGCCATTCCGCAGTTGGTTAAAGATCGCGAGCGGATGGGCATTCGTGCTCAGCGTGACGCTGTTCTCTGGCGTGCAGATCGGGAAGATCATGATGGCCGGAATCCCCGGCGCGCCGACGCCGCTGGACAGCCTGACCTTCCTTATTCCGGTCGGCGGCGTGGCGTTCATCGTTGGATGGTTGTTGCTGGGCCTTTCGGCCGCGATGGCGCCGAGGCAGTCGCGCGATGTTGCCGATACGCAGGACTAGCTGGCGGCGACGCCGGCAGTCAGATCCTGAGCGCGCGCAGCCGCCAGCTCATCAGCCGTGCCGCGCGCCTTGCTCAACACGCTATCAAGCGGCGTTAGCTCGAGCATGATCTGATATTCGCGATCCGACCGCTTGTTCACCTGGGCGAGGGCATCCGAATAGGAATCCCGTGCCTGGCGGGCGTGGATCAAGGCACGCTCGAACTCGGAAACGTCAGAGCGCGTCGGCTTGCTCGACGTCATCAGAGACCGCGCCATCGTCTCAAGATCGGAAAGGCCCTTGGCGGACAAGCTCATGTCGGCACGCACGCGCGACACCACCGAAGCTGGCGCGCTGCGATCGGCGCCGATCCGCTTCCAGTACGATCCTTCAGTGGATTCCTTGCCCGTCAGCATGTCGGCCAGCGCCGTCAGGCTCGCCTCGCCGGTCGCCAGACCCTTTTCCCGGGCATCCTTGCAATAGGCGTCCGCCGCCTTGCGCAGGGCTGACTGGTCTTCAGTGAGGGAAATCTCGGCCTCAACGGGCTCATAGACCGAAACGGTCGCACAGCCGGCCAGCGGGCCCAGGGCAATCAACGCAAGAAACACAAGCGGTCGTGACACCGAACCCAATCCCAAAAGTTCGTGGCAAGTCAGTTTGTTATAGGTGCATCGTAGGCAAAAAGCGAGCGTCCGGCTGAATTGGTTTGACGCCAGACTGATGCCCGGTAGATGAAGCAACAATGAACGAAGACCGCCCCCGCCGCACGCTTTACCCGTCGCTCGAGCCCCGGAAGACGGGCCGTCTGGCCGTCAGTTCCCTGCACGAACTCTACTGGGAGGAGAGCGGCCATCCTGACGGATTGCCCGTAGTTGCGTTGCATGGCGGGCCTGGCGGCGGTTCGAGCCCGGAGATGCGCCGCTTCTTCGACCCCCGCCGCTATCGCATCATCCTGTTCGATCAACGCGGCTGCGGACGCTCCTCGCCGCACTCGGAACTCCGCGAGAACACAACCTGGGATCTGGTGCGCGACATTGAGACGCTGCGGTCGCACCTCGGCATCAAGAAGTGGGTGGTGTTCGGCGGATCGTGGGGCTCCACCCTCGCACTCGCCTACACGGCGATGCACCGCAAGCACGTGATGGGCCTGCTGCTGCGCGGCGTGTTCCTGCTCAAGGAGAGCGAGATCCGCTGGTTCTATCAGGACGGCGCCAGCAACATCTTCCCGGATGCGTTCGACCGTTACATCGCCCCCATCCCCGAGAACGAGCGCAGCGATCTGCTGAAGGCATTCTACAAACGACTGACCGGCAAGAATGCATCAGCGCGCGCCGAGGCGGCCGCCGCGTGGGCGCGCTGGGAAGGCGAGACGCTGTCGATCCAGGGGCCGAAACAACGCCCTGCCCGTTTCGACGAAGCTGACTTCCTCGACGCATTCGCACGGATCGAGTGCCACTATTTCTACAACAAGGGCTTCTTCGATTCCGATGGCTGGCTGCTCGACCAGGCAGAGAAGTTCGGCGACCTGCCCGGCGTGATCGTGCACGGTCGCTATGACGTCGTGACCCCATTGTCGTCGGCGTGGGCGCTTCACAAGGCATGGCCGAAATCACAACTGAAGATCGTTCCGGACGCGGGCCATTCGTCGCTCGAACCTGGAATAGTCAGTGAGCTGATCAAGGCGAGCGACATGCTCGCCGAGAAGCTGGGCTAGCTGCGTAACAACGCCTAGTCCGTCGTCGTCAGCGCGCCTTCGACCATTTCGCCGAAGCCGGCCTCACTCATTTTCTCGCGCACGCCCAGCACGAGGATGACGCCGATCGCGATGGGGATGACCCAGCGAACCAGCGGCTGCCAGACGCGGAAGAAAGGCATCCCGAACTCGGCCTGCATCATCTTCTTCTCGATGATCCAGCCAGAGAAGATGGCGATCAGGAAGCCGCCCAGCGGCATCAGCAATGACGACGCCACGAAATCGACAAAGCC
>DAINAT010000150.1:0-6518 GCA_036733305.1 Hyphomonadaceae bacterium | reverse complement strand
GCGGAGGTCGCGCCCTCCCCGCCCGAAAAGGCAGAGACGCAGCTGCCCGCGCGCATTGACTCGCAACCGGTTGCAGCCGTCGCAGAACCCTGGAGCGTATGGTGCAATCACGCCAATGCGACCAGCGTAGTCGGTATGATGAAACTCGACGGCTGGACCGTCATCTGCACCGCGTGCAACCGGAACCCACCCGCGAGCCAGGAGCCAATCGCGAAGGACCGATCCGCTTACATGCTGGCGCTCGAAAAAGGCCTGGTTGTCTCCGGTGCGCATCAACTCGATGAACCGCACAGAGATGGATCTTTGCCTCACGAATTCTGTCCAAGCCGAAAAGCCCTGCTCCAAGCAGTCCCGAAGCAATACCGCATTCACTTTGACGGACTTGAGCGGCAGGTCTTGTGCGACGTCCAGACCGGCAAGCACATCCGGCAGGCGGTCGTGCCCGGTGATCGCTGCGAACACGCTCCGATCGAGAGAGTCGATACTGACATTGAGGTGAGTGAGGCCTGCTCGAGACCACTCAGCCACGTTGCGTCGGAGATTCCAGCCATTGGTTGTGAGAGCAACCTTGTCAATACCGGGCTGAATCGCAATTCGCGAGATCAGTTTTGTGAGATCCCTCCTGACGGTTGGCTCACCGCCTGTGAGACGTACCTTGCCGACGCCAAGGCCTGCGAACGCACTAACGAGTCGCGCCGCCTCGTCGACCGATAAGAAATTCACCGTCTCCGACTTCCGGTAGCCTTCAGGCAGGCAGTAGGTGCAGCGAAAGTTGCAGACTTCGGTCACGGACAGCCGGAGATAGCGAAACCTCTGTCCGAAGACGTACGCTGCCACCAAGTCAGCCGCTGTCATCGCCGGACTCCTTTGCATGCAAGGCAGGCAATGTCAGTTGCCTCCGTCACGCACGCGCCGAATACACTCGGGCGTTGGTTCCACAGGACGCCTTTGGCACTCTGGCTCGCGGCGACGTTTGGACCATATGAAGAGTTGGTCGGCACTGTATTTGACAGAGGCCTCCCAAGGTATTGATACGTGTCAAGCTGGCGGCGCGATGCGCGCGCCGATCAGCCTGGGCCCATAGAGGAGAGCGAAACCGGCGAAGCCGCCGGCCCAAAGCGCCGCCGCCCAGTGGTTCGCCTGCGACTGTATGGGCGAGTCCAGAAACGGCGCGGCGACGCGAATGAGAGCACCCAGATTGACGAGCGCATAGATAGCCACGGTGCCGCTCCCCGCATGAAGTGCACGCCCAGTGTGGCCGAGACTGGCGCGGGTCATCACTGCCAGCGTCATCACGCCGACCGCCCCTGCACCAGCAGCGTGCGTTCCCGCGACCGCCGGCACATGGGCGGGCGCCAATCCAGCCAACCCGATCAAGACAAGTGCGGAGGCGGTCCAGAGATATCCGACATGCAGGGCGATCAGAAGCGGCTCGGCCATCGTAAGCTCGCCTCGCCAGCGCAGCAGTCTCATTACGTTGAGAAGCCCGGATACCACCAACAGGACCGAAGCGACCCCAGTGGACTCAAGGATCGTCCAGCCTGCGAGCGCGCCAAGCGAAAGGATGAGGCAGAGGTCATCGAGTTTGCCATGTTGCGCCGGGAGTGACTTCGATTGTCCAGCCAGCCAGTTTCGCGTGAAGGTCGGCGTAATGCGGCCGCCGACTAGAAGGATAAGAAAAATCAGAACCGACAGGCCTGCGCGGATTGCCATTTGAGGCAACCCGCCAGACGTCAGCACGACCGCGTGAAAGCCGATGTTCGCGACCGCGAGGGCAGTCAACGCAGCCGCCACTTTGAGGTTGCGCCCATTGTGTCCTGCGATGATCTCTCGCCAGACCAGGCCGGCCAACACAACAAGAAAGGCAGCTTCAATCAGGCTCACGATCCAGATCGGCTCGGTTCCCAAAGCCATTGCGATCCTGCCAGCGGTCCACAGCAGAACGAGCAGGACGAGCGGACTTCCGCAAACGGGACGACGTCCTGTCCAACTGGGAATTGCGGTGAGCAGGAAGCCAGCCAGCACGGCACTACCGTAGCCAAACACCATCTCGTGCACATGAAAGACTATGCCAGCGTTCACGGACATCGCACCCGGCCCGAGCGAATGGGATGCAATCCAGAGCGGGATCGCGATTGCGGCCCAAATGGCGCTCAGCAGAAAGAAGGGCCTGAAGCCATAACTGAAGAGCGGATGCCCCCTATAGTCGCGCTTTGGTTTGATCGTAGGGATCATGGCGCCCTGCCTGGGCAGGTCCTATCCGCACTTCGAGTGGCCGCATTCCAGACACGCATCGCATCCCTCCTTGCGAACCAGCGCCCGCTGCCCGCATTTGGGACAACACGCCGCGCCGAGTGCTTCTGATTCAGAAACCGCCGATGACTCGGCGCGGCCCAAATGCCCGGCGATAATGCGTCCGATCGCTGCCGGCAGTGAGGGAACATAACGTCCAGCCATGAACGTTCCGCCCTGCGGATCGAACACCGCCTGCAGTTCCTCGGCAACGAAGCTGACATCGCCGCCGCGTCGGAAGACTGCTGATATCATGCGTGTCAGTGCGAGCGTCCACGCATAATGATCCATGTTCTTGGAGTTGACGAATATCTCGAAGGGGCGATGTCCCTGCTCGTCGTCGATGTCATTGATCGTCACATAGACGGCATGCGCACTTGGAGGCCATTTGAGTTTGTAGGTTGCGCCAGCAAGCTGGGCGGGTCTGGGCGCGAGGCGGCCCTCGGTGGTCTGCGCTTGCTCCGAGGCCTCCTTCTGTTCGCCCGTCGACAGAACAGCTCCGGTGATTGCGTTCGGGCGATAGGTGGTGAGTCCCTTGCACCGAAGCTGAAAGCCATCGCGGTAAATATTCTTGAAGGCTTCAAAGCTTATGTCCGCCGGACAGTTCACGGTCTTGGAGATCGAGCTGTCGACGTGGCGCTGGGCGATCGCCTGCATCGTCAAGTGAGCATCGGGTGGCAAAGTCTGTGCGCTGACGAATACGTCAGCTGGCGGCGACTCGTCTCCCTTGATGGCTCGCCAGCGCGCCAGAGCATGGTCAGTCACGTCCTCTGATCTGAAGGAGCCGTCGGCCTGCGTGATCTTTCGCGTGTACGAGAACGCGAACACGGGCTCGATTCCCGAAGAGATATTGCCTGCGAGCAGAGATGTTGTGCCCGTCGGAGCAATCGATGTCAGGCAGGCGTTTCGGAGACCCGACGTCGCGATCATCTCACGGACCTCGCGATCGAGCCCGACGAGATTCGGGCGGTCCAGGACAGACGGCGTGAATGCGGGATAAGGCCCCTTCTCTGCTGCAAGTCGTGCCGATGCCCGGTATGCCGCCTGCTTGATGGTCTCCAGCCACCCTTCAGCGAGCGCCGCAGCTTCAGCCGAGCCGTAGCGAGCGCCGCAGAAGATTAGCGCATCAGCCAGCCCGGTGATACCGAGCCCGATCCGCCGCTTCAGCCTGGCTTCACGCTCCTGTGCCTCCAAGGGAAAGCGCGAGATATCGATCACATTGTCCAGGAAGCGAACTGCCGTCTCGGTCAGCATTTCGAGTTGGGCAGCGTCAATGCCTGCTTCTGGTGTAAAGGGCGAGGCAACAAGTTGGGCAAGATTCAACGAGCCGAGGAGGCACGCGCCGTAAGGCGGCAACATCTGCTCACCACAGGGATTTGACGCGGCGATCGTCTCAATCTCTGCAAGATTGTTGAGTGCATTCACCCGGTCGACAAAGATGACGCCCGGCTCAGCGGCATCATAGGTCGCGCGCATCAGCCGGTTCCAGAGATCTGCGGCAGGAAGCGTTCGATAGGCCTTGCCTCCGTGTTGCAGAGTCCATTCACCGTCGCGCTCCAGCGCTTCCATGAAGGCGTCGGTCACCAGTACAGAGAGATTGAAATTGCGTAGCCGGACGCCATCCCGCTTTGCATCAATGAAGGCCTCGATGTCGGGGTGATCGATCCGCAGGCAGCCCATCATCGCGCCTCTGCGCTGCCCTGCGGACATGATCGTGCGACACATCGCATCCCACGTATCCATGAAAGAGAGCGGACCGGAGGCTTCGGCTCCGACACCCCTGACGGCTGCCCCGGCCGGCCGGATCGTGGAAAAATCCATGCCGACGCCTCCGCCCTGCTGCAGGGTGACGGCCGCTTCGCGAAGGTGTTCGAAGATCCCCGGGAGATTGTCCGGTATGGTTCCCATCACGAAGCAATTGAACAGCGTGACGTTCCTGCCCGTGCCGGCGCCCGCCAGGATGCGCCCTGCGGGAATAAAGCGGAAGTCGCTGAGAGCCTCCCTGAACCGCGTCCGCCACTGTTTGCGCACGGAGGGTTTCTCAGCCCGCGCGACAGCCTCAGCGACGCGATCAAGCGTTGCCGACAGATCAGCGTCTTCGGCATCTGCCGATCGGAAGCGATACTTCGCGCCCCAGATTTCCTCAGCGAGCGGCATATCGAAAGGCATCTGTCCTGTCCTGTTACATCAATGGGAGAAACAGGCTGACTGAGTCGCTGCTGCGCGCGGGATGGTGCGCGGATTGGAAACCGCCGCAAAAAGGTAGGTGAGAGCGCTTGATTGTGATCAAGCCGTATAGCCGGAGCGCCGGCATTACTGCTCGTTGGCAACCGCCTTCATGTACGTGTCCAGGTCGAAATAGTCCCGCCAGACCTTGATCTTGCCGGCCTGCATCTCGAATACGCCACAGCACGGCAGCTCGACATACCTGTCGCCCAGCTGCGTTCGGTCCAGGCGCTCGGCAACGACAATGTTGTTCGAACTGATCAGCGTGAGGATATCCCATTCGGTAGCCGTCCAGCCGCCAATGAAGCGGCTGATCATGACCTTGAGGGCGGCATGGCCCTGCACGACCCGAAGCGGCATGTTGTGATAGACGCCGTCGATAGCGAAGTAGTCCACTATCTCGTCAACATCGAGGCGCGACCACGCTGCGATGAAATCGCGTACAACGCGCTCGTTGTTCTCCATCCCGTCCCCTTCCCGTCGGCTAGCGCCCCTCGATCATCCCTTGGGAGAATTCGGCGTCAGAAGCATAGCGCCTGGACCTCATCACCCAATGCAAACGCACGACTGTGTGGCGGCAGGCGGATCAGAAGATCAGCGCCGGCAAGAGCGCGCTGACCTGCCGAGCTTTGGTCATCGAGCGGAATCGCTGCCTCCCCACATACTCGCGCGAGGACAAACGACTCACGATCTCCGCTAGCGGACAACCCGCCGCCAAGCCGCCACGTTCTGAAAGCCGTCGCGTCATCCGCATTGCGACCACCGAGTCCCGCAAGCAGCGGAGCAAGAAACA
Organism: Hyphomonadaceae bacterium; assembly: GCA_036733305.1. GTDB lineage: Bacteria > Pseudomonadota > Alphaproteobacteria > Caulobacterales > Hyphomonadaceae > UBA7672. The sequence goes on along the minus strand of DAINAT010000150.1, from coordinate 1,207 downwards.
GCCGCGCGGTGACAAGCGCTGACGTCGGATTGCCTGGCAGCCCAAGTATCAGCTTGTCTGATCTTCGCGCCAGCCACACAGGCTTGCCGGGCTTGATGGCAACGCCTGAGAAGACATAGTCGGGCGTCTCACCAAGGATTCGACGCGAAAAGTCCCGGTCACCGACGGATGCGCCACCGATCACAATGACGAGGTCCGCGTCTCTGACTGCCTTTTCGGCCGAACACGCGAGTTGCCCGAGGTCGTCAGGAATATGTTGGGCACGCATGATCTCGCAGCCATGTGCTCGTGCAAATGCCGCTATCCCATAGGAGATGCTCTCGGGGATCGCGCCAGGTCTAGAATGCGCTTCGCCCGGCGGCGCAAGTTCGTCTCCCGTCGCGAGAATGACGAGGCGCGGGCGCCGGAAGACTTCGACTTCGCTTCGGTCTGCAGCTGCAGCTGTCGTCATGGCCCGCCAGCTCATTGTCTGCCCGGCCGGCGCCAGCACATCACCCTGCTCGAAATCTGAGGCCCTTGCCCGTATGTTTCGGCGTGGTCCGGCCGGCGTCATGATCTCGATATGGTTGCCTCTGCGACAGACGTTTTCCTGTATGACAACGCGGCTCGCGCCATGCGGAACCGGCGCGCCGGTGAGGATCCGGAACGCGGTACCCCGCGGCAACTCAGAACGAGGCTCATCCCCTGCCGCAGCCTCCCCGGCGACAGGCAACACAGCGGGCTGCGTGGCAAGGTCCTCGTCCCGCACGGCGTAGCCGTCCATGGCGGATACATCCCATGGCGGCATGGAAGAGCGCGCCCTGAGCGGCGAGGATAATACGCGTCCTTCAGCCTCCGCGAAGGGCACAATCTCAACACCTAGAGGCTTCGCGAGCGCGACCACGCGGCTAAGGGCCTCGTCGAACGACGTCAGGGCCGGACTTCGAACCTGGTCGGTAGGTGAGCGAGGCAGGACATGCCTGGATCCCGACAACGGCCAAAGACTTGAGTATGCAATCATGGTTGCACGAACACGGACAGGGCTCGAACAGAAAGCTCGAACGCGCTCTGGCGGCAGAGCGGCAGGCTCATGCACACACCCCTCTGAAGCGTCCTATCTGACCGACCAGCGAACAGGGCCGGAAGCGGCTGTCGAGCTCCAGCGCCAGAACTTCGTCCCAGGCGTCGCGACAGGCGCCCGTCGATCCTGGAATGCAGAAGATGAAAG
>DAINAT010000149.1:0-6600 GCA_036733305.1 Hyphomonadaceae bacterium | reverse complement strand
CGCCGGACGGCCTCATTGTATGAGCGGCTGTTCCTCGCCGAAAACGGTCATTGGCGCCTTGTGACCGTGGGACAGCGGCAACGCACCATCCTTGCATTTATTGTTAGGCCATTGATCGGCTGCTACCTTGCCGTTCACCGAGGGAGAACATTGCTTGCCCTATCCGACAAGACGCGCTGGATTTGTTGCGATTGGCGCGGCCGCCACGAGCTTGATTTTCCCGGTCCGGGCGCAACAACAGCCGTCACGTTCGAACTTGCCGTCCACACCGAACCTGGAAATCGACCCCTACTATCCAATACAGAAGCCGATCGTCCAGAATGCAGACCTCACGCGCGTTAAAGGTCGCAAAGGTCGCGCGGAGGGCCGAACAATCCTGCTTGCTGCGCGCGTGTTGGGATCCGATGGAACGCCCGTAAGAAACGCGACGATCGAAATCTGGCAAGCCGATACAAATGGACGCTACGGGCATCCTGCAGAACCAGGAGGCCCTGCCGTCGATCGGAGCTTTCCAAGCTTTTCGCGTCGGAAGACCGAGGCCAACGGCCGCTTCTCTTTTCTTACTGTGAAGCCCGGCGCTTACCAGGCTCAAGGCATTCTGAGCGGCAACAAACCCTACATGCGCGCACCGGCACATTCACTTCGATATTACCGCAAAGTACGAACGGCGCATCACACACATGTCTTTTCGTGAAAACCAACCTGCGCTCTTTCAGGGCGACCTGACATTCCGAAAAGATCTAGGCATCGGTATCAACCCCAATCGCGATCCGATGACCGCGCCGGCTTTTAGTAAGCTTGGTGGAGATGCGCCGGGCCTCGAGCCGGGAGCCGAACTTTGCTCGCGGGACATCGTGCTTCGGAAGGGGTGATGAACTCGCGCATAGTAGGCGAGCATTATTGACCGTGCTGGCTCCATCAGAGGCAGGCACGGTCATTCGCCGGAGACGCAAATTTCAAAAGCGTCGATCAGCTGGGAAAGCGACGGCTCCGCGAACACAAGATCATGCTCGGCATCGACATCGAACGTCTTGATCTTGCCGCTCACAAACCGATCCCAACCCAAGGCCGGCCCACTGCGCAGGAAGTGCATGCGCGCATCCGTGGCGCGAATGACGACGACATCCAGTTCGCTCCGCGGTGTCTGATATGCCCATTGCGCGTTCTTGTAGGCACGATCGACGTCATCCGATGCCGCCTCCAGCGGCGTACGAACGACTGGCAGGTCAGGCACGCCCATGAGCTTACGCAGCATCGGGCGGAACTTGTACTTCCAGAGAACGTGCGGCAGTTCCAGGAAGCGATGAAGCTTGACCCGATGGAGGTTCTTTAAGTGATCCGGCATCGAAACCGGCCGGCGCATCTGCTCGGGCTCAAGCGTGTCAATGAGCATCAACATGCTGGTTTCCTGGCCTTCCTCGCGTAGACGCCGGGCCATTTCGTAGCCGATAACGCCGCCGCCGGAGTAACCCGCGAACATGTAGGGGCCCGTCGGCTGGACCTGCCGAATGGCGCGCAGATAGCGCTCAGCCATCACTTCAATCGTCTGGTCAGGCTCCATCTTGCCATCAACACCGGCAGCCTGCAGCGCGTAGACGGGCTGTTCCGCGCGGACACGATCCGCGAAGGATTTAAAGACCAGCACGTTGCCGCGCGAGCCGTGAATAAAGAAGACCGGCGTTTGCCCCGCAACGCCCGGGCGCAAGCATACCAATGGCGACCAGGCCGCATCGCCGGCAGCAGGAATGTCCTGGCTCGGATCAGCGAGCAGTTTTGCGAGATCGGCAATTGTCTGCGCCTCGAACAATGTCGCCAGCGGCAGCGATACCGAGAATTTCTTGCGGATGCCAGCGAACAGGCGAACGCCGAGCAGCGAGTTGCCGCCGAGGTCGAAGAAGTTGTCAGTCACGCCGACAGCCTTGAAGCCAAGAAGTTCGGCCCAGATCGCGGCAAGGACGCGCTCCGCGCCCGTCGTCGGCGCGACATACTCCGGCAAACCCGGCAGGCGCTCGAAGCCTTCGACACTGCCCTCGTTTATCGTCGTCTGGATCCTGGTCGCATCGAGCTTGGCGCTCCATGCGTTCACGTCGACCGAAGACGCAATGACCTGCACAAGGCCGGGCTGCGCCATGATGCGATCAAGCGCATCCACGCCCTCGGCCGAACGAATGCCGTCGCGCAGGGCTTCGATCAATGCATCCTGGCGCTGCGTCGGCGCGGCGCGCGCGGCGACAGCAGCAAATGCCGTGGCGCCATCAACGCGACGCATCGTGAAGCGTGCGATGTCCGCGAAGACGTTGCCAGGCTCGTCGGTGAGCGTGATGTCGAAATAGGCCAGACCCGTGCTTGCATCTGCGGTGCAGCGGACATGGCTGAAGACGTGGGCGGGCATGGCGCCGAACACGCGCACGCGTTCATAGCCAAGCGGCACATAGAAATCGCGACTGAGGTCAACACCCGGGATCAGCGCCTGCGCGCCCCCGGTCGCCATATCGAGCATCGCGGGATGAAGAACATAATCGCCGAGATCATTGACGAACGCAGCGTCCAGATTGAGCTCGATCAGCGCTTCATTTTGCCCGTAGCGCGTACGTTGTATATTGGCCCACCTTGGACCAAACGCCATGAAGTCCTGAACCAGTCTGCCATCGCTCGATGCTTCATCGCGTTGCGCGCAGCGAGCAGCGATGCTTGCGATATCGAGTCGCGCAGGCTGTTGTTCACGGCAGAGTTGCGCCCTGCCCATAGCGATGGGCGAGCTGTTCGGACCGCCTGCCCGCATAACAAAATCGCTCGCTTCGCCCGACGGCGTCAGCGTGATTTCGAGGCGCTGCGCTTTGTCTGCTTCCTTGCGAAAAGGGGCGATGAATTCGAGATTGCTCAGCTCGACAGGCTGGTTGCGGCGATCTTCTGCGTAGGCGGCACGCGCCAGCTCAACGAAGCCAGTCCCCGGAAGAAGGGCAATACCGGTTTTCGTCACGTGCTCGTTCAGCAACCAGGCTGCTTCGCCAGCAAAGGTTGCCACGAACGTGCGCTCCGCCCCTGTTTCACTGTACCCATCGAGAGCCGGGTGACGGCTCGGCCGCGATGGCTCGATGCCGGTTGTATCGCGTCGATGTGCGGAAGCCGCCATGCCGACATCACGCCACGCATTCCAGTTTACGACAACGGTTCGCCCCCCGGCGCGGGTCGAGCGGGCGCGGGCGAACGCATCCTGGAACGCGTTCGCAGCGGTGTAGTCTGCCTGCCCCGGCAAGCCGAGGCTGGAAGCGACCGATGAGAACAACATCATGAAGTCGAGGGTCTCAGTGACAATCGCATCGAGAGCGAGCGTACCGTCAACCTTGGGCGAGAGCACGCGGCGGATCGCGTCAGATGTCTTGGTCATCATCGGCGCGTCGTCCATCACACCGGCCGCGTGAATGACGCCGTTCAACGGCCCAAAGGCCGCTCTGACCGACGTCAGCGCAGCGGCAAGCGCGTTTCGATCCGTCACATCGCCGGCTAAGACCATCACGCGCGCACCGAGCGCACGCAGTTCACGCACTTTTGCGATGCGTTCTGCAACACGGCTGGACGGACTTTTCGCAAGAATGCTGTCCCACTTGTCTTCTGATGGAAGCTGTTCGCGCGCCAGCAGCGCGAGACGAACACGCTTCGAGCGGGCCATGTGGGTTGCGACCTCAAGCCCGATACCGCCGAGACCACCCGTGATGAAATAGACGCCGTCTTCGCGCGCCCACTCGGCGGCGCCAGCTTCGCTCGCCGGCAGTTGCCGCGACGTCGTTTGGCGGACCCAGCGACTTGCTGGTGCAAGCGCAACAATCGCGTCGCGCGTTTCCGCTCGAAGTTCGTTGGCGATCCGCACCGTCAGACGTTTCTTGTCCGCTGGTGCAAGCTTGTCTGCCGGAACATCAATGCAGCGCGTGTGCAGATGATCGAACTCGCGGGGCGCGACCAGCATCGGCCCAAGCATGAGGGCTTGCGTCGGCTGCAGCGGCGAACCACCCACACCGGCGATACCGGATGCCACGATTGATACCTGCGCTGGCGTCGAAGATGCTCCGAGCGCCTGGAAAAGATGGATCATCGGCAGGAAGCGCCGAAGGATCGCGTCTTCGCTCGACATCACGCCGGCCCGGCGATTTGTCAGGAAGACGACATGGTCAGGCAAGCCTACTGACTCTTCCATGAACTGCATGATGGAAGCATGATCTTCCGGGCTACCGAAGTTCATGCTGAACGTTCCATCAAGACGCTCACCGAACTTGCTGCCTGGGGTCGCTATCACAACACGGTGCGGGCTCAACGCTATTGCCAGATCGCGAGCATCCGACAGCTTCTCGGCGATGCACAGCCAGATACGCTGACGCGCCGCTTCAGGCCGCAGGACGAGCGGCGCTTCCTGGTAGCCAATGGTGCTGAACCAGTCGGTGACGTCAGCTTTGCGCATCACCCCTGCGATCGGCGCGATCGCCAAGTTCTTGCCTGGCTCCACCCAGTAGGATTGATGTTCGAATGGATAGGTAGGCAGCGGGATGCGGTTGCGCAGCTGGCCGTCATAGAAGGCAGACCAATCTACTTCGGCGCCGACCGCCCAGAGGCGGCCGAGGCTCGTCAGGGCAAAGCCGAGATCGCTGGCGCTCTCCTGCGGATGACGCAGGCTGCTGAAAGCGTTCTGGAACGGCTGAGCCTGTGCGCGCGCCAGCATGCTGAGTGTCCGGCCGGGGCCTGTCTCGAGCAGTACTACCTCGCCAAGTTCGCGCAGCGTCGCGAGGCCGTCTGCAAAGCGCACGGTCGAGCGCAGGTGCGTGACCCAGTATTCCGGCGATGTCGCCTGCTCCGCCGTGATCCATTTGCCGGTAACGTTGGAAACGAACGGCGTTTTTGGCAATTGGAAGCTGATCGTGCGGCAAAGCTGGCGAAACTGGTCGAGCACCGGATCCAGCATCGACGAGTGAGCGGCCACATCGATATGAACGGGGGTCGATTCAATATCGCGCGAAGCGAGCAAAGCCTGCAGGTCCTTGATTGCCTGCACCGGGCCCGATGCAACGGAAAGCTCCGGCGCGTTGGCGGCTGCGATATCCAGCCCCTTGGGCATGATCGCGCGAAGGTCGGATTCTGACAGCTGCACGCTCAGCATGCTGCCGCGCTGGACAACCTCGAACAGGCGCCCGCGCATCATGACAAGTTTGAGAGTATCCTCGAGGCTCATGACCCCGGCGAGACATGCCGCTGCATACTCGCCCACGCTGTGTCCGATGAACGCCTGAGGCGTCACGCCCCACGACATGAACAACCGGCCCAGCGCATACTCAGTCGCAAAGAGCGACGGAAGGGTAAATGAAGGCCTCTCTAGCGCACGCGTTGATTTCTCGGTATCCGTAACCTCTGGATACATCAGCTTACGAAGATCTACGTCGAGGGCTGGGCCGACGATGTCCAGGCAATCGGTGATCGCTTCGCGGTAGACCTCTTCCGTTTCATAGAGCTCACGTCCCATGCCGGCGTATTGCGCACCGCCGCCTGGAAACATGAAGACCGTTTTAGGGGTCTGATCGCCTGCGAGGCCTGTCACGACGCGCTTGGCGTCTTCGCCGCGTAACAACCGCGCAGCTTCACCGGCGGTGGTTGCAGCAAAAACCCTGCGATGCGGCAGGCTACGTCGGCCAATTGCCAGTGTGTAACTGGTGTCCGCAAGATCGACGTCAGGATTGGCTTCCAGAGCGTCGGCAAGATTGAGGCTTCTGGCATCCAGAGCGGCCCGGCTTTTGGCAGACAGCACGATAAGCTGCTGCGAGCGCTCTCCCTCCCCTGGAATTCCCGCAGGAGCTTCCTCAAGGATCAGGTGGCAGTTCGTGCCGCCGGCTCCAAGCGCTGTGACGCCGCACCGAAGGGGATCATCGCTGGCCCAGTCGTTGAGACGGGCGTTCACATAGAAGGGGCTGTTGGCAAAATCGATTGCCGGGTTCGACGTTTCAAAGCCCAGGCTTGGCGGCAGCTTGCGATGCTTGAGCGCCATCACCGCCTTGATCAGCGATGCTGCGCCGGCGGCCTCGCCCAAGTGACCGATGTTGGATTTGACTGATCCGATGCCACAATAATTGCGGCGAGCGGTCTGCGGGCCAAACGCTTCCCTTAGCGCTTCTACCTCGATCGGATCGCCAACGAGCGTGCCTGTACCGTGGGTTTCGATATAGCTGATGCTGTCGGCTTCCAGGCCAGCCGACGCCAGCGCGGACACGATGACCGCCGCCTGACCTTGGACGCCGGGGGCGAGATAGCTGACCTTAACCGCCCCGTCATTGTTGATCGCCGAGCCGCGAATGACGGCATGGATGGTGTCGCCATCGTCGAGCGCGTCGCTGAGGCGTTTCAGGATAATGGCGCCAGCGCCGCTCCCGAATACCGTTCCAGCGCTCTTGGCATCGAACGGACGGCAATGACCGTCGGGCGACAAGATCTCGCCTTCCTTGAAATGATACCCCCGCGCTTGCGGAAGCAGAACGGTTGCACCGCCGGCCAGCGCCATAGTGCATTCGCCACGGGCAAGGCTTTGGCAGGCCAGATGGACAGCGACGAGAGAGGACGAGCATG
>DAINAT010000148.1:0-6659 GCA_036733305.1 Hyphomonadaceae bacterium | reverse complement strand
CCGAGCCTTCGTCGAGGTGGCAGATGATGTGGTCGGGGTTGAGGATCTCGATGTCAGAGGACGTCTCGATCTGACCGGCCTTGACCGGACCGCCGCCCGAAGCCTTCAGCGTGATGCGCTTCGGCGTATCCGACACCATGCGGATCGCGACGCGCTTCAGGTTGAGGACGATGTCCGTGACGTCTTCGCGGACGCCCGGGATGGACGAGAACTCGTGGACAACGCCGTCGATCTGGACGCCCGTGATGGCAGCGCCCTGGAGCGAGGAGAGGAGAACGCGGCGGAGTGCGTTGCCCAGCGTCGTGCCGAAGCCACGCTCAAGCGGCTCGATCACGAGCTTGGCTTTGCGCTGCGCGTCCCGATCATGCTCGACAACCGGACGGTTGGGGCGGATCAGGTCTTTCCAGTTTTTGTCGTTCACCGAACCGGCGGGTTGCGCCATGGGTTTAGCCTCTCAGTAGAACCAGACCGAAACGGGGTACGCGTATTAGACGCGGCGGCGTTTCGGCGGGCGGCATCCGTTGTGCGGAACGGACGTCGTGTCGTGAATGGTCGTGACAGTGAAGCCAACGGCTTGCAGCGCGCGCAGCGCCGACTCGCGGCCCGAACCCGGGCCGTGGACGAGAACTTCCAGCGTCTTCACGCCGTGCTCTTGCGCTTTCTTGCCAGCGTCTTCCGCGGCGACCTGGGCGGCGTACGGGGTCGACTTGCGCGAACCCTTGAAGCCCATCGAGCCAGCCGACGACCAGGAGATCGTGTTGCCCTGTGCGTCGGTGATCGTGATGATCGTGTTGTTGAAGGACGCGTTCACGTGGGCAACGCCCGACGCGATGTTCTTGCGTTCCCGCTTCTTTACCCGGCCTTTGTCGCCAGCTGCTTCGCGCGCCATTGTCTATCCTACTTCTTCTTGCCGGCGATGGCCTTTGCGGGGCCTTTGCGCGTGCGGGCGTTGGTGTGAGTGCGCTGACCGCGGACCGGCAGGCCCTTGCGGTGACGGAGGCCGCGGTAGCAACCGAGGTCCATCAGGCGCTTGATGTTCATTGCGACTTCGCGGCGGAGGTCGCCCTCGACCAGGTAATCGGAGTCGATCGTTTCGCGGATTTTCAGGACTTCAGCATCCGTGAGCTGGTTCACGCGGCGGGCCGGCTCGATGCCGAGCTTCGCGGTGAGTTCCTTGGCTTTGGCAGGGCCAATGCCGTGAATATAGGTCAAGGCGATTTCGACGCGCTTTGCCGTCGGAAGGTTCACGCCTGCGATACGGGCCAATTGGCTCTCCTGAACGTCCGCCAAACCCTTGGGAATGGCTCTGAAAACTCATCCGAAATGCGTGCGCGACGGGAACGCAGCCGCAGCGCCATCAGGCGCGGCGAAGCATTGGGCCCATCGCGGAAGCCGCCGTTATAGAGGGGCAACTTCCGTCGTCAACCGCTTATTTCCTTTTCGTTTTCGCCTGTTCCGCAGCGGTTTGGGGCGGTTCAGACGCAGATTCTATTAGGCTTTTTTGGACCCTGCCTTGTCCAGGATCGAAGCGATCGAGGATGACACAGTGTCCACGTCGGCCATGCCGTCGATTTCCGCGAGCTTCCCCTGCCCTTTGTAGACTTCGACCAGGGGGGCGGTTTGCGAATTGTAGGCGACCAGACGCTTTTTGAAGGCTTCCGGGTTGTCGTCAGCCCGGCCTTCCTGCTCGAATCGCTTGGTAACGCGAGCGATCAGGGCCTCTTCGTCCACCTTCAGACGAATGACGCTGTCGACCTTCTGGCCGCGGCCGGCGAGTGAGTCGTCCAATGCCTTGGCCTGGGGAATCGTCCGCGGGAAGCCGTCGAAGATAAAGCCGGCAACAGACGGGTTCTTGTCCAGCTGCTCTTCAATGAGGGCGATGACGATCTCGTCCGAGACCAGCGAGCCCGAATCCATGATCGCAGCGACGCGCTTGCCAAGCTCCGAGCCCGACGAACGGGCGGCGCGCAACATGTCGCCAGTCGAAAGCTGGATAAAGCCACGCTCGGCGACGAGCTTCTTGGCCTGGGTTCCTTTGCCGGCTGCGGGCGGGCCGAAGAGGATCAGGTTCACTTCTTCTTACCCCCGAGCCGTGAGCGCTTGATCATGCCTTCATACTGGTGACCGATCAGGTGCGATTGGATCTGTGCAACGGTGTCCATGGTAACCGACACAACAATCAGCAGCGATGTACCGCCGATATAGAACCGCCCTGTCAGAGGGTTGTTTCTAAGCAGCTCCGGCAACACGCAAATCGCAGCGATGTAGATCGAACCAATGACCGTCAGACGCGTGAGAACATAGTCAAAGTATTCCGCGGTCCGCTTGCCCGGACGATAGCCCGGGATGAAGCCACCGTACTTGCGCAGATTCTCGGCCGTCTCTTCCGCGTTGAACACGATGCCCGTGTAGAAGAAGCAGAAGAAGATGATCAGGGCTGCAAACAGGATAACGTGCAGCGGCTGGCCAATACCGAGATAGGCGTTGATGAAGCCAAGAGTTTCGCCCCACCAGCCGGTCTGCGCCGACGCGCCGGCAGCGTTGTTCATGCTCGCCATGGTCTGCGGCAGCATCAGGAGCGACGATGCGAAGATCGGCGGGATCACGCCGGCCGAGTTCACTTTAAGAGGCAGGAACGACGACTCGCCCCCAACCATCCGGTTGCCCTGCTGACGCTTGGGATACTGGATCAACAGGCGACGCTGTGAGCGCTCGATGAACACGATGAACAGGACCATCATGATCGACAGCGCAGTGATCGCGAGGATGACCGTGAAGTCGATCGAGCCCTGGTACAGCTGCTGCCAGGTCTGGACGATGTAGTTCGGCAGTTCGGCCACGATACCGGCGAAGATGATCAGCGAGATACCGTTGCCGACGCCGCGCGCCGTCACCTGCTCGCCCAACCACATCAGGAACACGGTGCCGCCGACCAGCGTCACGACCGTGGACGTCAGGAAGTAAATGCCCGGATCAAGAGCAGCAGACGTACCGTCGGTCTGAACCGTGTTCAGCGAGGTCGCAACCATGAAGGCCTGCGCCAGGGCCAGAACGACCGTGAGATAGCGGGTGTACTGGTTGATCTGCTTGCGGCCAGTCTCACCTTCCTTCTTCAGGCGCTCGAGCGCCGGAACGGCAGTGGTGAGGATCTGAACGATGATCGAGGCCGAGATGTACGGCATCACGTTGAGGGCGAAGATGGCCATACGTTCCACGGCGCCGCCGGAGAACGTGTTCCACATGCCCAGAATGCCCTGGGAAGCCGCGCCGAACTGGGCGGCGTAAACGGCGGTGTCGATACCGGGAATCGGAACCTGCGTACCGATCCGGTAGACCACCAGCGCTATCAGCGTGAACCAGATACGAGCCTGAAGCTCTTTCGCCTTCCCGAAGGTCGAGAAGGAAATATTGCGAGCAAGCTGCTCCGCCGCGGAAACCATGAAGCCCGCCTCCCAGATCGCGCGGCCCTTGGACCCGCCGGGGTGGCGGGCTCAGAGCACGCGGGCGCCCGCCCTGAACAGGGCAGGCCTACTCGGCAGCCTCAGCGGCGACCGGCTTCGTGACAGTAACCTTACCGCCGGCTTTTTCCACCGCATCGATAGCGGCTTTCGAAGCACCGTACACGACCAGCTCAACTTTGGACTTGATCTCGCCCTTTGCAAGGAGGCGAACACCGTCCTTGGCGCGACGGAGCAGGCCTGAGGCTTTCAGGGCTTCGGCGTCGATCGGCTTCTTGGCGTCGAGTTTGCCGGCTTGGACGAACTCTTCGATCTTGCCGAGGTTCACTTCCGAGAAGGACTTCGCGCCGTGGGGCGTGAAGCCGCGTTTCGGCAGACGCATGTAGATCGGCATCTGGCCGCCTTCGAAGCCGTTGATGGCGACGCCGCGGCGTGCCTTCTGGCCCTTGACGCCGCGTCCAGCGGTCTTGCCTTTGCCGGAGCCGACGCCCAAGCCTACGCGCATCCGCTTCTTGCGGGCGCCTTCTTTGTCAGCGATCTGGTTCAGTTTCATCTTAAGCTCCAGGCCGGCCTGCCCTCTTCGGGCGCACCGGTGAAAGTACTAGTCCACGATCTCGACGAGGTGTTGCACCTTCGCGATCATGCCACGGACCGAGGGCGTATCCTCAAGTTCACGCTCGCGCTGAACCTTGTTGAGGCCGAGCCCGACAAGCGTCGCACGCTGCGAAGCTTCGCGGCGCTGCGGGCTCTTCACCTGCTTCACGCGGAGGGTTTTCTTGGCAGCCATTTCGACCGTCTCCTAACCTTACGCCACTTCGGCGTTGCCCGAACCGTCAGTACGGCGGGCGATGATGTCCTGCACCTTCAGGCCGCGCTTGGACGCGATCTGGCGGGGCGAAGCCTGGCGCTTGAGCGCATCGACCGTGGCGCGAACCATGTTGTACGGGTTCGAGGAACCCGTCGACTTGGCGACGACGTCACGGATGCCGAGCACGTCGAACACAGCGCGCATCGGACCACCGGCGATCACGCCCGTACCGGCCGGAGCCGAACGCATGATGACCTTGCCAGCGCCCCAGCGACCGTGGGTGTCGTGGTGAAGCGTGCGGCCTTCGCGAAGCGGAACGCGAACCATCGACTTCTTGGCTTCTTCGGTTGCCTTGCGGATAGCCTCGGGAACCTCACGGGCCTTACCGTGACCGTAACCGATGCGGCCTTTTTGATCGCCGACGACCACGAGAGCAGCGAACGCGAAGTTCTTACCGCCCTTCACGACCTTGGCGACGCGGTTGATGGCAACCAGCTTGTCGACGATCTCCGACTGTTCGCGATCCTCAGTGCGATCACGACGGCCGCGACCGCGGTCACCGCGCTCACCACCACGTTCGCTACGTTCGCCTTCACGCGCCATTCGCGACTCCTAGAATTTCAGTCCGCCCTCGCGGGCGGCTTCGGCGAGCGCTTTCACGCGGCCATGGAAGATGTAACCGCCGCGATCGAAGACGACGTCGGTGACGCCGGCTTTCTTCGCACGATCGGCGATGAGCTTGCCGACGCTCGAGGCATCCTCGGACTTGGTGCCGCCCTTGAAATCCTTCTCAAGCGACGAGGCGGCAGCAACCGTGACGCCCTTGGCGTCGTCGATGAGCTGCACCGAGATGTGCTTGGTCGAGCGCGTGACTGACAGGCGGGCCTTGCCGTCTGCAACCTTGCGGAGCTTGGTGCGGACGCGCTGGGCGCGGCGGAGCTTGTTTTTCTGGTAAGCTTGCATGATCGCCTACTTCTTCTTGCCTTCCTTGCGGCGGACGAATTCGCCCACCTTGCGGACGCCTTTGCCCTTGTAGGGCTCGGGGGGACGCCAGCTGCGGATTTCGGCCGCGACTTGACCAACCGTCTGCTTGTCAGCGCCGGAGATCTTGATTTCGGTCGGTTTGGCCGAGGTGAACGTGATGCCAGCCGGAGCCTTGTAAACGACCGGGTGCGAGTAACCGAGCGAGAGCTCGAGATCCTTGCCCTTCATGGCGGCGCGGTAACCGACGCCGACCAGTTCCAGGTCCTTCGTGAAGCCCGTCGTCACGCCCGTCACCATGTTCTGGATGTTGGCGCGGGTCGTGCCCCACATGGCTTTCGATTTGCGCTCGTTCGGATTGCGCGCCTCGATGTTGACTTCACCGTTCTCGATCTTGACCGAGACTTCGTCCGTGAGCGGCATTTTCAGCTCGCCCTTGGGACCTTTCACAGTGACTTCGCCGCCGCCGACTTTGATGTCGACGCCTTTGACAGCTGCGATCGTCTTTTTTCCTACGCGAGACATCTTAGCTCACCCGGCAGAGGATTTCGCCACCGACGTTCTGGGTGCGCGCCTCGGCGTCCGACATCACGCCCTTCGGCGTGGACAGGACCGAGATGCCCAGGCCATTACGGACCAGCGGCAGATCACGAACAGCCGAGTAAACACGGCGGCCCGGCTTCGACACGCGACGGATCTCGGAGATCACAGGCGCGCCGTCGTAATATTTCAGCTCGACGTCGAGCTCCTTGCGGCCATCCTTCTCGACTTCAGTGAAGCCGCGGATGTAGCCCTCGCGCTCGAGAACCTCGAGCACGTGAACGCGGAGCTTGGAGGACGGCGACTGGACCGACGAGCGGCCGCGACGCTGAGCGTTGCGGATGCGCGTGAGCAGGTCGCCGACGGGATCATTCATTTGCATTGGTCTGATCTCCCCTACCAGCTCGACTTGACGAGGCCCGGGATCATCCCGTTGGCGCCGTAGTCGCGAAGCGCGATGCGCGACATTCTGAGCTTGCGGTAGTAAGCGCGAGGACGACCCGAGATTTCGCAACGGTTGCGAACGCGGACCGGAGCCGAGTTACGGGGCAGCTTGGCGAGCTTCATGCGCGCGTCGAAGCGATCTTCCAGGGGAAGGCTTTCGTCGAGCGCAACGGCTTTGAGCTCAGCACGCTTCTTCGCGTACTGCTCAACCAGTTGCTTGCGCCGGTTGTTTTTTTCGATCGAGCTTTTCTTAGCCATCGTTTTTCTCCAGCGCGCTTAGGTACGGAAGGGGAAGCCGAACTCCGTGAGGAGGGCTTTCGCTTCTTCATTGGTACGCGCCGTGGTGCACACAATAATATCCATGCCCCAGATCGTCTCGATGTTGTCGTAGCTGATCTCGGGGAACACGGTGTGCTCCTTGAGACCCA
>DAINAT010000147.1:0-6660 GCA_036733305.1 Hyphomonadaceae bacterium | reverse complement strand
CCATGTAGTTGTCGTTCACTTCCACGTCCGACTGCGTGAAGAAGCGGAAGATCTGCGTCAGCAGCGCGCGTTCCGAGTCATTCAGGTTGGCTGCCCAGTCCTTCACGTCCTCGCCGAGCGGAACCTCTTCCGGCATCCAGTGGATCTGCTGCTGGCGCTTCCAGAAGTCATAGGCCCACGGATAACGGAACGGCTTGTAGGAATGCGACGGCGTCAGCAGCCCCGCCCGCGCCGCGCCTGAACCAGCGAGCGCGGTGATGGCCTCAGCCCGGGCGGCGTCAGCTTTTCCTGAGTCGGACATGCATATTCTCCCAGCCAGTCCCCAACACGGCCTGCCACCATATCTAGGGGCTGCGACCGGTCACAAGAACTATATATTGACGACGTATGGTTGATTTTTCCTTACTTCGTCACCCAGCAGGCGAGTCTCCCACAAACCGACGCCCTATCCAGTACAGCAAGCAGCTTCCTCCACAGCGATTTGGCCGCAGTGGATGAGCGGTGCCGCCAGGATGCCCCCCACCCCCCGCCAATTCCGCACCCCGCTGCCCGATACCAACCCCAAACCGTAGGGTGCATCAACGATGCACCACGCCCCAAGCGCCGCTCCTTCATCGTCATCTCGGCGAAAGCAGGAACCCAGGCACCCCACCCACCACCGCGCATTCCTCGCCCCGCTCCTCCCGACGAAAGTCGGGACCCAGGGGCGGCTCGTCCCGCTGCCCAAGACCACCCCCAAACCCGTAGGGTGCCCCAACGCCAAAAACAAAAAGGCCGCCCTCGCGAGCGGCCTTTCCAAATCTCGAAACCACAAAACTCTAGTGGTGCAGCGTGTACGAGAACGCAGCAAACTTCTCGCGGCGGTTCACATCCTTGTCGCCGGCGATGTCGTTGAATTCCAGCTTGCGCTCGACCAGGCCGAACGACATCTGCGCGCCCTTGCTGGTCGACCAGGCGATACCCGCCTGAAGATCGCCAACCGTCGCCTGATCGCGCAGGCTTGCGCCATCCATCGCGTTCTTGTCGGCCACGTTCCAGACCAGCGCTTCGTTGTCGGCGCCGACGAAGAAATACCAGGACGGGGCAGCAGCGTTGACGCCGCGCAGGTCGCGATCGACGAGGTTCGTACCGAAACGAACTTCGGCACCCGTACGGGTGACGTTGTTACCGGCGCGATCCTGCTGGATCTGGGCGCGCGGAACGAACGAAAGGTCGAGGCCAAGGCCGGTCTTCTCGGCGGAGGCGCCGAACGAAACTTCACCGCCCCAGCTCGAACCGCGCAGCGAGCGCACCGGTTGCGGGGTGGCGAGGTCCATTGCCTCGAAGCGCGCCGCCATCAGCGGGCTGGCAAGGTTGGTCGGGCTGAAGTCGCCGCCCACGCGCAGCGGCAGGCCGGTTTCCGGCTGAGTCGGCTGCGTGAAAATGATATCTGGGTGAGACCCTTGATTGGCGAAAGACTGCGGCCCATCTACAGGGCCAACCTCGAGAACGATGGCTTCCGCATCGGTCGGAGGAGTCGCGCACCCGAGGCACGACGCCGCGATTATTGTACCTGCTAGACTGGCAATCATCTTAACTGCTCGTCCCAGACAATGAAGCTCACACCGTGAGCTTACCCAATTACCAAACTGATAATGCGTCTACAGCTTGGCCGTTCCACATAAGCGAAGGTGTTTTCGCCTACCCAGCGGAAATCTTAACCCGCCTTCATGCGACAAACAATCCACTCTCTACCGTTTGGCACAAGCAAAAAGGCGGCCTTTTCGGGCCGCCTTTCGCGTTGCAGTGCAACATATCCCCGGTATTTCAAGCCAATACGTCTATTGGCAGGCTAGGCACTCTTCGTAGTCCGTCCGTTCCTTGCCGCCGAAGTCGACGACTTTCTCTTTCTCCGAACCGGCGAATCCCGCCCGCTGGATCGATTTGGAACGGCAATAGTAAAGCGATTTCAGACCCTTCTCCCATGCCGTCCAGTGCAGCATGTGCAGGTCCCACTTATCGATGTCGGCCGGCAGGAAGAGGTTAAGGGACTGGCCCTGGCAGATGTACGGCGTCCGGTCAGCCGCAAGCTCGATCACCCAGCGCTGGTCGATCTCGAAGGCGGTGCGGAACACCAGCTTGTCCTGCTCGGACAGGCAATCGAGGTGCTGGACCGAACCCTCGTGCTCGAGAATCGAGGCCCAGATGCCCGGCGTGTTGTTGCCGGTCTTTTCCAGAACCTCTTCCAGGAAGGGGTTCTTGACCGAGAACGAGCCCGACAGGGTCTTGTGCGTGTAAATGTTCGCCGGGATCGGCTCGATGCCGGCCGATGTGCCGCCGCAGATGATCGAGATCGACGCCGTCGGCGCGATCGCCAGCTTGTGGGAGAAGCGAGCCATCACGCCGCAATCTTCCGCATCCGGGCAAGCGCCCCGCTCTTTCGCCAGCTTCACCGAAGCCGCATCCGCGCCACGGCGCAGGTGCTTGAACATCACATTGTTCCAGGCCTTCGCCGTAGCCGATTCCATCGCCACGCCCTGGCTCTGCAGGAACGAGTGGAAGCCCATCAGGCCAAGGCCGACCGAACGCTCGCGCTGGGCCGAATAAACCGCGCGGGCCATCTCTTTCGGCGCGCGCTTGATGAAGTCTTCCAGCACGTTGTCGAGGAAGCGGAACACGTCCTCGAGGAACATCTCGTTGCTCTTCCACTCCAGGAACTTCTCGGCGTTGACCGACGAGAGGCAGCAAACCGCGGTGCGATCGACGCCCAGATGGTCGAGGCCGGTGTGGAGCATGATTTCCGAGCACAGGTTCGACTGGCGAACCTTGAAGCCCAACTGCTTCTGGTGAGCCGGCATCGCGTTGTTCACGGTGTCGGTGAACAGCAGGTAGGGCTCGCCCGTGGCCATGCGCAGTTCGAGCAGTTTCTGCCAGAGCTTGCGGGCCGAGACTTCCTTCATCACTTCGCCCGTCTTCGGCGATTTGAGCTGGAACGGCGCGTCCTGACGGACAGCGTCCATGAACTCGTCCGTGATGTTGATGCCGTGGTGCAGGTTCAGCGACTTGCGGTTGAAGTCACCCGCCGCTTTGCGGATTTCGAGGAATTCCTCGATCTCCGGGTGGAAGATGTCGAGATAGCAGGCCGCCGAGCCACGGCGCAGCGAGCCTTGGCTGATCGCGAGGGTCAACGAATCCATCACGCGGATGAACGGGATGATTCCCGAGGTCTGACCGTTCTGACCGACTTTCTCGCCGATCGAGCGGACATCACCCCAATAGGTGCCGATACCGCCGCCGTTCGAGGCCAGCCAGACGTTCTCGTTCCAGGTCTCGACAATGCCGTCGAGCGAGTCGGAGACGCCGTTCAGGAAGCACGAGATCGGCAGGCCGCGATCGGCCCCGCCATTCGAGAGAACCGGGGTCGCCGGCATGAACCAGAGCTTCGAGATGTAGTCGTAAATCCGTTGCGCATGCCCGGCATCATCCGCGTCAGCATAGGCGAGAGCGACTCGGGCAAACATTTGCTGATAGCTTTCGCCCGGCAGGACGTAGCGGTCATCCAGCGTCTTCTTGCCGAAATCGGTCAGAAGAGCGTCGCGCGAGGGGTCGATCTTGATCCCTTCAACGACGCGCAGACCCGACTGCGCCTTGGGCTTCCCACGGCGGTCAGCAGGCTTTTCTGCGGTCTTAACGGCTTCTGCGGACATCGAATTCTCTCGTTAGAGGCCAAAAATAGTTAATCTCGGCCAGAACCGGCGAAACCCAACTGATTGGTGTCCCGCGCCAGCCCCGACGCTACATATAGTGTCGCCACATCCCTAATGGACCGTCAACACACCCGAGGCGGGAATCTTTTCGCTTATCCACGGACAAGAAATCGGGGGATTTATATCTCATTAACTATTGGCGCCCCATAGGCCCCGCTCTCCGATCGACTCGGGGTTCAGGACCTTCTGGGGGCGAGAGCCGCCACGGGCCGCCGAACCCCGATCGGTCAGAGCGCTGAACGCAGGAAGACAAGGGCTTTTCAGCCTTTGGGCAATACCACTCCAGCCGCAGGCCAGGCCGTGTCGCCGAGACGCGCCACCGAGAATTCGATGAACTTCACGGGCGCTCCGCCCTTCGAAATCCGCGTCCCGGTCTCGGTCCTGACGCCGTCCTTCACAATCGCCTCGTAGGCGATTTTCATGTCAGGTCCGGCCTGAATTTCCCAGACGAAGCCTGTCGGGCTCAGCTCGCCATTCTTCTCATAGCCCATGCCCTCCAGCACCCGCACCATACCATCCAGTGCAGCCTTGCCGGACGCATGGGCAAGGCGGATAGCTTTGCGGCAAGAATTCGGAGGGCGGACATGATCACAAGCAAAAAGCGGACTCTCATCATCAGTGCGGCGGCTATAGTCGCCGCCTGCGCAGGCCTGATCGCGGTCGCAGCGCCAGCGCCGCAGCAGCCCCCAGCCGCAACACCCGACACGCTGATCTACGCCGGCCGCGTTCTGGCTGAACCGGCCAGCGGCCGCGTGCTGACCGAACAATCCATCCTCGTGCGCAACGGGCGCATCATCTCGATCACGGCAGGCTACTCGCAGCCGGCCAACGGCGCAGTCGTGGTCGACCTCAAGAACCGCTTCGTCCTGCCCGGCCTGATCGACAGCCACGTCCACATCACCGGCGAGCAAGGCCCGGACTCGCGCGTCGACGAATTCATCAAGACCAGTGCCGATCAGGCAATCGATGGCGCAGGCTTCGGCATGAAGACGCTGCTCGCCGGCTTCACAACAGTCGCCGATCTCGGCGCCGACGCAGATGCGATCCTCGCCCTGCGCAACGGCATCGCGCGCGGCATCATCCCCGGCCCGCGCATCATCGCATCAGCGGGCGCGCTCAGCGTGCATGGCGGACATGGCGACGCCAACGGCATGCCGCGCAGCATGGCGCTTATCCTCCGTCCGCCCGGCGTGTGCTCGGGCGTGGAAGACTGCACACGCGCAGTTCGCGAGCGCGTGCGCGATGGCGCTGACATCATCAAGATCACCGCAACCGGCGGCGTACTCTCCAACACGGCGGCGGGTCTCGCCCAGCAATTCACGGACGAAGAACTGAAAGCCATCGTGCAGGCCGCTCACGCGATGGGCCGCAAAGTGACCGCACACGCACACGGCGTCGACGGCATCAACTCCTTCCTACGCGCAGGCGGCGACTCGATCGAGCACGGCACGTTCTCGGACGCAGAGTCAGCCAAGCTCTACAAGGCCAACGGCGCCTATCTGATCCCCACCCTGCTGGCAGGCGACTTCGTCGTGCGCGAAGCCAACCGCCCGGGCACATTCCTTCAGCCCGCGCAAATCGCGAAGGCGAAAGAGGCTGGCCCGAAAATGCTCGACATGCTGAGCCGCATGCACAAGGCCGGCGTGAAGATCGCCTTCGGCACCGACACCGGCGTCTCCGCCCACGGCGACAACGCGCAGGAATTTGCGCTGATGGTGAAGGCCGGCATGACGCCGCTACAGTCGATCCAGGCGGCCACCGTCGGCGCCGCCGATCACTTCAGCCTGACGGCAGAGATCGGCTCGATCACAGCGGGCAAGGTCGCAGACATAATCGCCGTCGACGGCGATCCGCTGAACAATGTGCGCGAGCTGGAGTCGGTCGACTTCGTGATGGCCAAGGGCAAGGTCTACAAACAGTAACTGCAAGCACCGATCCGTAGGGTGCATCTTCAGATGCACCCTGCTGACGTCGAACGCTTGCGGTGCATTTACGCTTCGCTTCAATGCACCCTACGATCCACGAATTTAGCCCTCATCCTGAGGAGCAGACGAAGTCTGCGTCTCGAAGGACGAGGGCATAAGCCACTAAAGGTTCAGCAGCGTCGGATCTCCGCCCTGCGCGGCGATGTTCACGGTGACCGTCCTCTCTGTCGCGAAGCGCGCGAGATAGTGCGGCCCGCCCGCCTTGGGGCCGGTGCCTGACAGGCCCGATCCGCCAAACGGCTGCACGCCCACCACCGCGCCGATGATCGAGCGGTTCACATAGACATTGCCCGCACGCACCGTGGCCTTCACCTTCTCGGCGAAGCCCTCAAGGCGCGAATGCACGCCGAGCGTAAGGCCATAGCCTTTGGCAGAGAGTTCGCCACCGACCCTCTCGATATCATCCGGGTCGTAGCGAATGACGTGCAGGATCGGGCCGAACACTTCCTTGTCGATGTGCAACAGGCTCGGGAGTTCTACGATGGCGGGGCCGAAGAATGTGCCCGTCTCGCGCAAGGCGCCGATGTCGCGCTGATATGTACCGAAACCTGCCGCCGTCATCTTCGCGAGATGATCGTCCAGTGTCTTGCGCGCCTCGGCATCGATGATCGGGCCGACATCGGTGGAGGGATCGGCGGGATCGCCCATGACCAACACATCCATGGCGCCCTTGATCATCTCGACGATGTCGTCAGCGGTTTCGTGCGGCAGGAAGAGGATGCGCAGGGCCGAGCAGCGCTGCCCTGCCGAGCGGAAGCCCGACATGATCACGTCGTCTACCACCTGCTCCTTCAGAGCTGTGGTGTCGCAGAACATGGCATTGAGCCCGCCGGTCTCCGCGATGAGCGGTGCGATGGGGCCATTCTTGGCAGCCAGCGTGCGGTTGATGATGCGCGCAACTTCGGTCGAGCCCGTGAAGGCAACGCCGC
>DAINAT010000146.1:0-6854 GCA_036733305.1 Hyphomonadaceae bacterium | reverse complement strand
CGCCCTGGTCGCAGATCGGGCAATCCAGCGGGTGGTTGATCAGCAGGAATTCCATCACGCCATTGCGGGCCTTGATGGCGCGCGGCGACTTGGTGGAAATCTCGTGCGGCGTGCCATCCTTCTTCGGCGCCATGTCGCCAACAGTCTGGGCGCACGACGCAATCGGCTTCGGCGCACCGACCCAATCGACAAGGCACATACGGCAGTTGCCGGCGATCGACAGGCGCTCGTGATAGCAGAAGCGTGGGATCTCAGCGCCAGCCGCTTCACAGGCCTGCAGCATGGTGAAGTTCCTGGGAACATCCACCGTGACGCCATCGACGACGAGTTTGACGGTATCGGTCATGCCCTACTCCGCCGCCAGCGTGTGGCCTGCCACGTGCGGCCGGCCCTGACGGTAGTTCGTGATGCGATCTTCGATTTCCTGACGGAAGTGCCGGATCAGGCCCTGGATCGGCCACGCAGCAGCGTCGCCCAGTGCGCAGATCGTATGACCCTCAACCTGAGAGCAGACATCCAGCAGCGTATCGATCTCGGAGGTTTCGGCCTCGCCCTTCACCATCCGCTCAAGCACGCGCCACATCCAGCCCGTGCCTTCACGGCACGGCGTGCACTGGCCGCAGCTCTCGTGCTTGTAGAAGTAGGCAAGCCGCGCAATCGCGCGGATCAGGTCCGTCGACTTGTCCATGACGATGACGGCTGCGGTGCCCAGGCCCGACTTCACGTCGCGCAACGCATCGAAGTCCATCAGAACGGTATCGCAGATATCCTTCGGAATCATTGGCACCGACGATCCGCCCGGAATGATGGCCTTCAGATTGCCCCAGCCGCCGCGCACGCCGCCGCAATGCTCTTCGATCAGCGTCTTCAGCGGGATCGACATCTCTTCTTCGACATTGCACGGCCGCTCAACGTGGCCGGAGATGCAAAACACCTTCGTGCCCGTGTTGTTCGGACGGCCAAAGCCCGCGAACCAGCCCGCGCCTCGGCGCAGAATTGTCGGCGCAACAGCGATCGATTCAACGTTGTTCACGGTCGTCGGGCAGCCATAGAGTCCGGCGTTCGCCGGGAATGGCGGCTTCAGGCGCGGCTGGCCCTTCTTGCCTTCGAGGCTTTCGAGCAGCGCAGTCTCTTCACCGCAGATGTAAGCGCCGGCTCCGTGGTGGATGTAGATGTCGAAATCCCAGCCCGAACCGCACGCATTCTTGCCGACAAGACCAGCGGCGTAGGCTTCAAGAACCGCCTTCTCCAGCGTCTCGCGCTCGAAGATGTATTCGCCGCGGAGGTAGATGTAGCACTTGTTCGCACGCATCGCGTACGACGCGATCAGGCAGCCTTCGATCAGCAGGTGCGGATCGTGGCGCATGATGTCCCGGTCCTTGCAGGTGCCCGGTTCGGATTCGTCAGCGTTCACGACGAGATAGTGCGGACGGTCCTTCACCACCTTCGGCATGAAGGTCCACTTGAGGCCCGTCGGGAAGCCAGCGCCGCCGCGGCCCCGCAGACCCGACGCCTTGATCTGGTCGCAGATCCACTCGGGGCCGAACTGCATCAGCTCCTTCGTGGAATTCCACGCGCCGCGCTTCTTTGCGGCTTCCAGACGCCAGTCCTGGCGCCCGTACAGGTTGGTGAAAATGCGATCTTTATCGAGAAGCACGGTCGCGCTCCTCCATGCTTGCACGGATAAAAACGATAGCGGCGGGCAGCGAGAAGCCGAGACCACCCAGAACGCCGATGGCGATCCAGAGCCAGCTTCCAGTCAGCGCGTAAGCGATGAGACCAGCGACAATGGCAAGCCCCTCGAAGAAGCACGCCATCAGCAGCTTCTTCGCAGCGACCTTCTTGGCGCTAGGCGACTCCGACATGATGGTCATTCCCCTCATGTGGATGCAGGCTCGGGCGGTTTCGGCGCGTTCGGAATGGCGCTCAGCGGCTTCGCCTTCGAGCCATCATACAGCGTCTCGTCCGTCAGCGACGTCGGCGGGCCTTCCGGCGCCGAAGTCTCACGCTTCACATACGGACCCGGCTGCGGCTCTTTCCCGGCAGCGAAGTCGTCGATGATCTTCTCGAGCGTCTCGATCGTCAGGTCTTCGTAATAGTAGTCGTTGATCTGGATCATCGGCGCGTTCACGCACGCACCCAGGCATTCGACTTCAACCCACGAGAACTTGCCGCCGCCGGAGACGTGGCCTTTTGGGCCGATCTTCCGCTCGCAGAAATCCTTCAGCTTGTCTGCGCCGCGCAGCTGGCACGGCGTCGTGCCGCAAACCTGGAAGTGGTACTTCCCGACCGGCTCAAGGTTGAACATCGTGTAGAAGGTCGCGACCTCGTACACGCGGATATACGTCATGCCGAGGCGCTCAGCGACAGCGCGCAGAGCGGGCTCGGACAACCAGCCATTGTTCTGCTTCTGCGTGATCCAGAGAGCCGGAATGACCGTCGATTGACGGCGCTCGGACGGATACTTGCGTTCCCACCACGCGATCTGTTCTTCGCTGGCAGCGGAGAACGCGAACGGCGCGTGATGCGACGGATCGTGGAAACGGCGGTGGCTCAACGGTCGACCTCCCCGAACACGATATCCAGCGAGCCCAGGATGGCCGAGACGTCAGCCAGCATGTGGCCGCGGCACAGGTGGTCCATCGCATGAAGGTGGGCATAACCCGGCGCCTTGATCTTCAGGCGATACGGGCGGTTGCCGCCATCGGTCACCAGATAGACGCCGAACTCGCCCTTGGGCGCCTCGACACAAGCGTAGGTCTCGCCGGCGGGCACGTGGAAGCCCTCGGTGTAGAGTTTGAAGTGATGGATCAGCGCTTCCATCGAATTCTTCATCTCGCCGCGACGCGGCGGAGCGAACTTCGAATGCTCGGGCAGCACGGGGCCAACCGGCATCTTGTCGATGCACTGCTTGATGATCTTGACGCTCTCGCGCATCTCCTCGATGCGGCAGAGATAACGGTCCCAGCAATCGCCGTTCTTGCCGACCGGAATCTTGAAGTCGAGTTCCGAGTAGACTTCGTACGGTTCAGCGCGGCGAAGGTCCCAGGCCAGGCCCGAACCGCGCACCATCACACCCGAGAACCCCCAGGCCAGCGCGTCTTCGACAGACACCACGCCAATGTCGACGTTGCGCTGCTTGAAGATGCGGTTCTCGGTGACGAGCGCCTCGATATCGTCGAGCGTCTTGAGGAACGGGCCGCAGAACTTGTGAATGTCTTCCACGAGTTCCGGCGGCAGATCCTGGTGAACACCGCCCGGACGGAAGAAGGCGGCGTGCATGCGCGAGCCCGAGGCGCGCTCATAGAACACCATCAGCTGTTCGCGCGGCTCGAAGCCCCACAGCGGCGGGGTCAGCGCGCCCACGTCCATCGCCTGCGTCGTGACGTTCAGCAGGTGAGAGAGAATGCGGCCGATCTCGGAGAAGATCACGCGGATATACTTGGCGCGCTCAGGAACCTGAATGCCCGCCAGCTTCTCGATCGCGAGGCAGTACGCGTGCTCCTGGTTCATCGGCGCGACGTAGTCGAGACGATCGAAGTAAGGCAGCGCCTGCAGGAAGGTCTTGTACTCGATCAGCTTCTCGGTGCCGCGATGCAGCAGGCCGATATGCGGATCGACGCGATCGACGATCTCGCCATCCAGATCGAGCACAAGGCGAAGCACGCCGTGAGCCGCCGGGTGTTGCGGTCCGAAGTTGATCGTGAACTTGCGATCGTCGAGATCGAGGTCCGCGGACTTGTGATTGATATCGTCAGCCATGGCTACTTCTTCGCCTCGCCGGCTTTTTCATCGCCCGGGATGACGGCTTGCATGCCTTCCCACGGAGAGAGGAAGTCGAAGTTGCGATATTCCTGGATCAGCTTCACCGGCTCGTTGATCACGCGCTTCTGGGCTTCGTCATAGCGAACCTGCACGCGGCCGGTCAGCGGGAAGTCCTTGCGCAGCGGATAACCTTCAAAGCCGTAGTCCGTGAGAATGCGGCGCAGGTCCGGGTGATCCGAGAAGATGATGCCGTACATGTCGAACGCTTCGCGCTCATACCAGTTGGCAACCGGAAACACGCTCACCGCGCTCGGCACGGGCGTGGCTTCATCGGTGCGAACCTTGATGCGGATGCGCTGGTTCAGACGCATCGACAGCATGTGATAGACAACTTCGAAACGTTCTGCGTCGTTCGGGAAATCGAGCCCGCACAGATCAACCAGCGTCTCGAAGCGGCACTGGCTGTCGTCACGCAGGAACTCAAGCAGCTTCACGATCGAGTCGCGATTGGCCAGCACCGTCATCTCGCCGTGCGAGACGCTGATCGCCTTGATGGCTTTACCCTGCACGCTCTCAAGGTGCAGCTTCAGTTCGGACGTCATGTTGGCGCGGGAAGGAAGGCTCATCGCTCGATGCTCCCCTCGCGGCGGATCTTCTTCTGCAATTGCAGCAGGCCGTAGATCAGCGCCTCAGCGGTCGGCGGGCAGCCCGGAATGTAGATATCGACCGGCACGATCCGATCGCAGCCTCGCACCACGGCGTATGAGTAGTGATAGTATCCGCCGCCATTCGCGCACGAGCCCATCGAGATCACGTAACGCGGCTCCGGCATCTGGTCGTAGACCTTGCGGAGCGCAGGCGCCATTTTGTTGGTCAGCGTACCGGCGACAATCATCACGTCCGACTGACGCGGCGACGCGCGCGGAGCAGCGCCAAAGCGCTCCATGTCATAACGCGGCATCGAAGCCTGCATCATCTCGACGGCGCAGCACGCCAGGCCGAACGTCATCCACATCAGCGAACCGGTGCGCGCCCACGTGATAAGATCGTCAGCAGCAGCTACGATAAAGCCCTTGTCCGCGAGCTCATCCGACAACCCAGCGAAATACGGATCGTTCGATTTGACCGGCGCACCGCCAGTCGGAGCAGCAACCTTCGCCTCGGCCATTATTGCCACTCCAGCGCGCCACGGCGCCACTCATAGACGAACCCAACCGTCAGCACGCCGAGGAACGCCATCATCGACCAGAAGGCGGCGACGTTGCCCGCCGCGACCTGGAACACCCACGGGAACAGGAACGCCACTTCGAGATCGAAGATGATGAAGAGAATCGAGACGAGATAGAATCGCACGTCGAACTTCATGCGCGCATCATCGAATGCGTTGAACCCGCACTCGTAAGCGGACAGCTTCTCCGGGTCCGGCTTGCGCGGTGCGAGCAGGCTCGATGCAACAAGAAACAGGAGGCTGATCGCTATCGCCAGGCCGAGAAAAATCACGACCGGCAGATATTCGACGACGAGCGTCTGCGCGTCTTCCATTATACCCTCGGCTAGTCTTTTGCGGCACGCCTATGCCGCTTTGACGCGAGAGGCAATAGAGCCGCCAAAGCCTTGCCGGATTCTTCGGTGCGTGACGACTTTCCGGCCATAAATCCGGGCTGTGGACGGTTTTGTGCGTGCGCTGGAACGTCGCAACCCGAAGCCATCAGACGATAGGCTACGCTCGATCACGCACGCACCCTGACGTCACGGATTTGCGACCGCTTGTCAGCGCAAGGCCCGCACGCAGCATGACATCGCAGCGCTGCCGAAGATCTTCGAACTGATCGCAAGTAACATTGCAACAGTCAGCTTCCGCCAAAGAAGAAGAGACGCAATCAGTTCGCGAACACTACAGACGTCATGAGCCTCTCTGCCAGCTTCCCTCGTTGCTGACTCGGCCTCTCAATCAGGCAAAAAATTGCGAAGCGCTCGCAAGTGTTCGCGCGAGCTGGCGCTTGCGGCTGACATTTGCGGAAGCGACCGATTCTTCTGCCGTCCGCTCTCATCGCAGAACCTCGACTCGGGCCCCCTCGCATCCCGAGACGAGCCAACCAACGACCATCAGCCGCCAGAATCGCCATATCCAGCGCTTCAGCACTGAAACAACATCGATTTTCGGGATTTTGCGGCCATCAAGGCCAGCGACACGTCTATCCGATACCTGGCGCGAGTGACGGGGCTCGAACCCGCGACCTCCGGCGTGACAGGCCGGCACTCTAACCAACTGAGCTACACCCGCGCGCTGCAGGTATCGAAGGAGCGATCGTTTAGGCGTCACCGTTCCTGGGGTCAAGCGGATTGGCGCAGGGAATTTGACCTAATTCGAGGCTCTATTTGCCTGCCATGGACTGGCGCAGCACCAGCGTGCCGCCTTCCAGCACAAACCCGACCGACGTCAGCGCCTCAATCGCTGTCGCCCCGGCGTTCTCGACCGTAGCCGTCATCTGCATGTCGAGGTGCTGGCCGATATCCAGCGAGGCCTGCACTGCCTCCCCCGTCTGCGCCGTACCAGAAGCCTGAACCTGCATCTTCCCGCCCGCGCAGGTCACCGGCCCACTTAGCTCAGGCCCGACCCAGCCCTTGTAGTTGATCTTCGCCAACGCGTCGGTCCACACCTCGCCCGAAGCTTCCTCGCAGAGGCTGTTCGCGAACTTCACATGCGCGACGTTCAGTGTGAACTTGCCGCCCGCCGCCGCAATGGTCGACGGCATGCCCGGCACCATCGACGTGTCGCCCGCCAGCTTCAGATTCTTGAGATCAAGCCCGCCATCGCCAAGCCCGTAGGAAAGGTCGGCCTCACCCGACAGCCCCTCGCGCGCCATGCCGACCTTGCCCGCAGCCTTTCCGCTGAATAGCGACAACAGGTCCGTCTTCACCGCGATATCGCCGATCGTCTGCGCCCCATAGGATAAACCGCCAAGTTTGCCGTCCCACACGCTGCCGGAGGCATTGGCGAACTTCAGATCAGGCAGCCGCTGCTTGGCCAGGTCCGCAGCCGTCGCCATCGGGAACAGCGCGACATCGCCCGCAACCACGGCGACCAG
>DAINAT010000145.1:0-6894 GCA_036733305.1 Hyphomonadaceae bacterium | reverse complement strand
CCGATCAGGGGCGCGTGCAAACGCGCATCCGCCTGCTGCGAGGCAGGCAATGGACCACCCAAGGCGTGTCTGCATGCGCCCCGCTCCCTCAACGGGGAGAGACGACAAGCATCACGCAGGACATCGGTCCGTGCGAACGCGATTTCACATCTGGAAGCGGAGCCCTTGCTCCGCGTTCCCCGCGAAGGCGGGGACCCAGTCCCACAAAGCAGGCGCGCATCAGCGCACGATATTTGACAACTCGCCCAACACTGGACCCCCGCCTTCGCGGGGGACACGGCGGATGGAGCTACAACGGGACGTAGGGTGCATCTTGATGCACCGCGACCAAACCCCGGTGCATCAAGATGCACCCTACACGGCGCCCGCTGCACCAACGATGTTTGAAATCGTCGCCCGATTGCCGACTGCCCGACTGCCGACTGCCCGGCGCGCAGCGCCCTACCCCGCCACCGGACAAACCAACGGCTTCCCCGCATCCGCGCCCATCAGCTTCACGATCCGCCACCCGTCCGCGAACTTCTTCAACTCATAAGCGCTCGCACGATCCTTCGGCGGCAACGGCGCTCCCTCCGCCGTCAGCCGCGTGAACTTCATCCCCGCCCACGCCATATCCGCGCCCGTGATACAACCCTTGATCTCGTGAATGTCGGAATGGTCATAGCCCTGCGCCCTCAACTGCGCGAAGGAATGCTTCAGGCTCATCGTCTGCTCCGAGACGCTCTGCCCCTGACGATAGAAGTCCCGCGCAATCACAGCCGCGTCGTGCTTGTTCCACGCCGCCGTGTAGTTCCACATGAACTGCTCGACCACGCGCTCCGGCGACAGCGACGGCGCAGGCGGCGCGCTCTCGCACGCGGCAACACCCAGCAACAAGGCAATAGCCAGAACTCGCATCGGTTTGATCCCCATGTGTCAGAACCCATGCTAGCGTTTGCTGAACCGCAGTCGAGCCCACGGAGAAACACGATGCTCACCCGCCGCACCGCCCTGATCTCCGCCGGCGCAACGCTCGCGGTCGGATGCGCCAACGCCCAACCAACAAGCCCCGCCAACCCTCGCTACGTCACCACGCACAAGCCGCTGCCCTTCCGCGTGCAGGAGATCTACCCCACCGCTCACAAGGGCCGCATCCACATCGCAGGCGGCCTGCTCTCCAACGGCGCAACCGTCACCGGCGTCTCCGACCAGCACATCGCCTACGATCCGAAAACCGGCGCCAGCGCGACCCTCGCGAAACTGCCCGCCATGCGCCACCACCCGCACGCCGTCAGCCACAATGGCCGCCTCTACCTGCTCGGCGGCTTCGGCACGAATGCAGGCGCCGTGAACTGGATCATGTCCACCGACACGCTGCGCTATGACGACGCCACGAATAGCTGGACCACACTCGCACCCGCCCCCGAACCGCACGCCGAAGTCGTCGCCACAAGTCTTGGGCCAAACATCCACATCATCGGCGGCCGCCGTCCGAAAGCCGCAGCCAACCTCGCCTATGGCGACCACGAAGACGTCACGCGCCACCTCGTCTATGACCCCGCCGTCAACACATGGCGCAACGCCGCCCCCGCCCTCACCGCGCGCAACAGCGCCTCCGGCGGCGTCATCAACGGCCTCTGGCACGTCGTCGGCGGCCGCAGCGTGGCCAACGGCCCGACCGACGCGCACGAAGTTTACGATCCGAAGGCAGATCGCTGGCGCTCAGCAGCTCCGATGCCGAAAGGCTCCGGCGCAGGCGGCAACGCAGCCAGCGTCCTGGAAGGCAAGCTCTACGTCTTCGGCGGCGAATACTTCGACAATGGCGGCCGCGTGCATCCCGAAGCCTGGGCCTACGATCCAGCAACAGACACCTGGACCTCCATGCCCCCCATGCCCACCCCCCGCCACGGCCTCGGCGCCGTCCCCCTCAACAACGCCATCTACCTCGTCGGCGGCGCCAAAAAACCAAGCGGCAGCGAGACCAGCGACGCGGTCGAAAGCTTCACGCTTCGCTGATGACCCGTTTTCCCGCCCGATGCCGCTATCCATGGAGAGGGATGGCTCCATGAATGAGATACTGATCTTCGTCGGCTGCGGCCTCGCCGCGCTCGCCCTGTTCTTCGGGACAAAGCTGGCCGCCGCAAAATTCGGCCCCGCCAATGAAAGCATCGCGCTCAAGGAATTCGAGCAGATGCGCGATTTCCATCCAGGCGTGATGAACACCTATCTCGGCTCATCAATCGGCTACGATCCCGTGCGCAATCGCATCGCCATCTGGGAAAAGCGCGGCGGCGCCCGCCTCGTCGATCCCAACGGCGTCGGCGCGTGGCATTCCGGAATGCTGCTCACCGTGGTCCTCAACCGCACCACCGCCACCCCGATGATCCAGCTCTACGCCCGCGACACCGACATCCGCCCCTTCTTCAAGGTCGGCGTTCTCAAACAGACCGACGCCGCCGCCTGGCGGGACCGCCTGCAAGCCGCTTTCGGCGGAGAGAAGGAACGCGAATTCGACGCGAGAATCGCAGGTCTTGGCTAGCGTGAGATCAGGAGCAACTCAGCTCGGTCGCATAAGCAACGGCGCTCTCGGTCGCGACGCGCCAGCCAGCATCCGTCTTCACGATATCGAACAGCTTCGCCTCGTCGCCTTCCATCAGCCCGCCAAACGAATAGAGCCGGCCATACTTCACCAGCGCCTTGCCCTTGGTCGCATCGCTCGCACAGAACCACGCGCCATAGACATCCAGCTTGCCGAAATTGTCGTCACGCATCGCAGCAAACATCTTGCCCAAAGCCGCCTCATCGGCCTGCACATAAACGTCCTTCGCCATCCCCGCCGCATCACCGCGATTGAAGTTGGCGATCCACGCGTTCAGCATCGACCGCGCCTCCACCTCGATCTGCGGCGCAGGCTGCGCGAATGCAGGCGCAGCGCCGAACAGTGCAAGGGCGAATGCGAGGCGTTTCATCGGCGTCTCCTGTCCACCCGTTCTAGTCGATCGCCGGCTTCCGCAGCAACAGCAGCGCTGCAAGACTCAAGGCTGCTGCAACGCTCAGATAGAAGCCCACGAACGACAACCCGCCCTGCTCAGCCAGCATCTGCGCGGCCACCGGCGTGAACCCACCGCCGATCACGCCGCCAACGTTGAACGCCACACTCGCCCCCGTATACCGCACCCGCGCCGGAAACAGCCCCGGCAACCACGCGCCCAACGGTCCATAAACAAAGCCCATCAGCAACAGCAGGATGGAAAGGAAGACGCCAACGATCATCAGGTCGCCCGAACCCAGCATCGGCGCCAGCAGGAAGCCGGAACCAACCGCCAACACACACCCGATCGACAGCACCAGCCGCGGGCTCTTCGCATCCGACCAGTAGCCGGCCCAAACGATCCCACCCGCCATGAACAGAATCGCCACCAGCTGCACCTGCAGGAACAACTCGCGCGGATACCCCAGCGCCGTCGTGCCATAACCAAGCGCGAACGCCGTCGCGATGTAATAAATGCAGAAGCAGGCCACCACGCCGAACGTGCCGCCGAGCGTCGCCTTCCAGTGATCGCGGAACAACTCGCCCAGCGGCACGGATGGCGGTTTCTCTTTCTCAAGCACCGCCTTGAACGCCGGCGTCTCATGCAGCTTCAACCGCACCCACAGACCAACGGCCACGAGCAGCGCGCTAGCCAGGAACGGAATGCGCCAGCCCCATTCAAGGAAGTCCTGCGGGCTCAGCATCAGGCCGAGGATCAGGAACAAACCATTTGCTGCGATGAAGCCTACCGGCGCACCCAGCTGCGGGAACATGCCGAACCGCGCCTTCCATCCCGGCGGTGCATTCTCCACCGCCAGCAACGCCGCCCCGCCCCACTCGCCACCCAGCCCCAGCCCCTGCCCAAACCGCAGCACGCACAACAGAAACGGCGCAATCCATCCCGCCATTGCGTAAGTCGGCAGGAAGGCGATCGCCATCGTCGATCCGCCCATCAGCATCAGCGACCACACCAGCGTCGACTTGCGGCCGATCTTGTCGCCGAAATGCCCGAACACGACTGCACCAACGGGCCGCGCAATGAAGGCAATGGCAAACGTCGCATACGACGACAGCAGCTGTGCGCTCGCCGACTCCGACGGGAAGAACAGCGTCGGGAACACAAGCGAGGCAGCCGTGGCGTAGATATAAAAATCGTAGAACTCGACCGCCGTGCCAACGAGGCTCGCCGTCAACACCCGCGCTGCGGGCGCACGTTCTGCCGTTGCTGCTGTCATTATGCTGCCTCCACGACCCGGGAGGGGTTAGGCCAGAAAGTCAGCCGGCAATCAACCGGCTGCTTGTCTGTGGCCATGCAGCAGGCCTCAACCGAGGCGCATCGACAGCTCAACCTCGCCATCGAACGGCACCGAGAGATACCCGGCAGCTGGCGAGCGTACGCGCGCGAGGTAGTCCGGGCAGTAGTCCGCATTGTCGGCCACGATCATGGCCCCCGGCCGCAAACGGCTTTCGAGCAGATCCAGAATATCCGAATAGAGCGCCTTGGCCCCATCGAGCAGAACGAGATCGATCGTCTCCGGCAGGTCAGCCGCCAGTGTCTTCAGCGCATCGCCCTCGCGGATCTCGACCAGATCCATCACGCCGCCCGCCTCCAGATTGGCGCGGGCCCGCGCTGCCTTGGCCGGCTCGAACTCCGACGTGATCAATCGACCACCGCCATTCTCGCGCAGCGCCGCCGCCATATACAGCGTCGAGATGCCCCAAGATGTGCCGAACTCGACAATCGTGCGCGCCTTGAGCCCGCGCGCAAGCATATACAACAGATGTCCGGTCTCGCGCGAGACGGCGAGCGGGAAGTTCTTCAGGGCGCCATAGAAGGTCGCGTACTCCGTCTTGCTGCGCATCATCTCCTCGCGACGGTGCAGGAGCGGTTGCAGCTCCGGCGCATCGCGCGCCGAGGTTGCATCGGCTTCCGCAAACAGCCGCTCGATCAGCGGAGCAAGCGGTGCAGTTGCAAGCAGGGAATTGGTCATGGGGGAGGTCCTCGTTTCTTGTTTTCAACTCTGGCGTTTCACCGGAATTGAAAATACGAATAGTTCGTCAGGTTTTCTATTCGCATTCAGGCAACGCCCCATGCCCGCACGCAAACGCGCCCAGATTTCAACGCGAAAACAGCCTCAGCAGGCGCGCTCGAACGACCTCGTTCAGGCTATTCTCGAAGCTGCTGTTCGCGTTCTGGAGAAGGAAGGGGCGCAGCATTTCACGACAGCGCGCGTCGCGGCAAAGGCCGGCGTCAGTGTCGGCTCGGTCTATCAGTACTTCCCGAACAAGGCGGCGATCCTCTTCCGCCTGCAGAGCGACGAATGGCGCGAGAACACCGCCATGATGCGCGCCATTCTGCAGGATCGCGCGACGCCGCCGTTCGACCGGCTACGGAAGCTCGTCCACACCTTCGTCAAATCCGAATGCGACGAAGCCGCCGTGCGCATCGCTCTCAACGACGCCGCCCCGCTCTATCGCGATGCACCGGAAGCAGCAGAAGCCAAAGGCGAATGGGACAGCGTGGCCGACGCCTTCATGCGTGAAGTTCTGCCGGGCCGCCCCAAAGCCGTTCGCGATCTCGCGAGCGACATCGTCACCACAACGCTCGGGACAGTCGGCAAGGAGTTCTCCGAAGAACCGCGCACACCCGCGGAAATCCGGACATATGCCGACGCCATGGCCGACATGTTCTGCGCTTATCTGAAATCGCTTCAGCGCTGAGTGAACCTATCGCTATGCTGGCTCTACATTGGCATGCAGCCACGCCGAAAAAGCATGCTCGTCGAGCTCGCCAGCAGCTAAAGCAACGGTCTGGGTTACGCAGGCGTCGTCGTCGGCCATAAGCAGCAGCCCGTTCAGGGTGAGAAACAGCTCACATGCTACAAATGCAGAGCGTTTGTTGCCGTCCGCGAAGGGATGGTTCCTCACGATTCCAGAAGCGTAGAGGGCCGCCAGCACGCACAGATCCCGCTCGCCGTATGCAAAAGCATTCTTGGGGCGCGCAAGGGCGCTATCGAGAAGATTTACATCGCGCACGCCCGCCAGACCGCCATGTTCGGCAATCTGCTCGTCATGTATGGCCAGAATGATCTCGCTCGGCAGCCAAACAGGCTCACTCATTTGGAAAGCGCACGCAGCACCTTGCGCCGCTTCGCCATAATTCCACGCGCGGTTGTCATCATGCCATCCTGGCCTAGATGAACTGGCCTCAGTTCGATCACGCCATTGGATTTAACCGTAGCGATCATATCGTCGCCAAGCTGTGCATTCGCCTCGCCAAGCAATTCCTTTGGCAACAGCACGCCTTGCGAATTTCCGATCTGTCGAATCTTGAGCCGTGTCATGACCAGCCTCGTTATAGCCCGCATGTTATAACATGGAGCAACGAAGAAGTCAGCAGCCTCAGCTTTCCGAAGCTTCCTTCTCGGCCAACCGGCGCTTCAGCGCCTCGCTGGCTTTCTCTTTCACGCTCTCGGAGCGCAGCTGTCCGCAGGCGGCGAGAATATCGCGGCCGCGCGGCGTGCGGATCGGCGAGGCATAGCCTGCGCGGTTCAGCACTTCCGCGAAGTTCTCAATCGTCTCCCAGTCCGAGCACTCATACTGCGTACCCGGCCACGGATTGAACGGGATCAGGTTGATCTTGCTCGGCACGCCTTTCAGCAGCTTCACCAGATCCTTCGCCTCGGCCAGCGTATCGTTGACGCCCTTGAGCATCACGTACTCGAACGTCACGCGCTTCGAGTTGCCGAGGTCCGGATACTGCCGGATCGCATCGAACAGCTCTTTCAGGTCGTACTTCTTGTTGATCGGCACCAGCTGGTCGCGCAGATCGTCATTCGTCGCGTGCAGCGAGATCGCCAGCATCGCGCCCGTGCGCTTGCCCA
>DAINAT010000144.1:0-7010 GCA_036733305.1 Hyphomonadaceae bacterium | reverse complement strand
TGCACCGCGACCGAACCCCGGTGCATCAAGATGCACCCTACACGGCGCCCGCTGCACCAACGATGTTTGAAATCACCGCTCGACTGCCGACTGCCCATTCCCGACTGCCCGGCGCGTAGCGCCTAACTGCAAACTTCCCATCCCCGCCTGCTGGGCGCCGCGCCAAAGCCGTGATTGCATCGACACATGCGGTTGGCGCCACGGTCCTGGCCACAGGGCAGGGAGGCGCGCCGAGTTCGGGAATAATGGAGGGACGCCCAATGAAACTACCCATGAAGCATCTGCTATTCGCCGCAGCCGCCGCGATCGCCATCGCTGCGCCCGCAGCCAACGCCCAGATCGTCCGCGGTGACCAGCTCGTCGCGCAAAGCAATTATGTCAGCCGCCAGCAAGCCGCGATCCCGCAGGTCTCCATCGTCGTGCGCGCCGACTTCGTCCTCTTCAGTGTTCGCTACGAAACCGGCACGCGCTCAGCCGATGCGCGCGAGACCGAACTCGCCACCGTCTTCAAGAACGTCACCGATCGCGCCGCGCGCACCGAGGGCATGACCATCGAAGTCGGCCAGCCCGGCAACTCCGCCGCCAT
Organism: Hyphomonadaceae bacterium; assembly: GCA_036733305.1. Taxonomy (GTDB): domain Bacteria; phylum Pseudomonadota; class Alphaproteobacteria; order Caulobacterales; family Hyphomonadaceae; genus UBA7672. The sequence goes on along the minus strand of DAINAT010000144.1, from coordinate 6,424 downwards.
CGAAACCGCCGCCATCAAGGAGCTGATCCAGGAAGACGGCGATGATCGCTCGGCCATCGACGTCGTGCTCAAGGTCAACATCAAGGACAAGGAAACCTTCGATCAGGTCCGCGCCCGCACCGAGAAGTTCGTGAAGGACACGCCTCTCACAGGCCGCGTCGAGGCCGTGATCGGCGACAGCCAGTTCCTCGGCGTGTCCGAACCCAAGAAGCACCGCGAAACGCTGATCAAGGCGATCTCCGAAGACGTCCGCCTGATGCAGTCCTCCTTCGGCGGCCCGAGCTCGCCGGTGCAGGTCTCGCTCACCGGCATGGAACAGCGCGTCCAGACCCGCCCGGTTGGCCCGCTGGATCTGGAGATTTACATCCCATACTCCATGAGCCTGAAGTCCGGCGCTGGTAACTAAGGGCCGGTAACTAAGCCAGCCTTGCAGGGGAGATCAGGGCGGCGTAAGCGCGTCCCATGATCTCCCCCCGCCTGGCCCGACGCGTCGCCCAGATCCACAAATGGCTGGGTCTGATCGTGTTCGCCCAGCTGGTGATCTGGACCGCCACCGGCCTGTTCTTCGCGGCGATCCACATCACCGACATCCGCTCGGACGGCCTCGTCCACCCGGCGAACCACCTGACGCCCGTCAACATGGCGCAGGTAAAGATCAACTCGACCGAAGCGCTCAATGCCGTCGCCGAAGACCGACCCTTCGAAGTCATCCTTCGCTCGCTCGCCGGAACGCCGGTTTACGAAGTCCGCGCCGAGATCGGAACATTCCTCGTCTCTGCCGAAAGCGGCGACCGCGTCGAGATCGACGAGGCCTTTGCAAGGAAGATCGCAAGCGCCACATGGGTTCAACCCACGCCGATCCGCGCGATGGTCGAACTCGAAAAGGCGCCGCGCGAATCCACCGTCTCCGGCAATGTCTGGGCCGCCCACTTCGAGGGCGAGGGCGACCCGACGCTCTACATCTCCGCCGTCAACGGCCGCACCAGCAACCCGCGCACCGACCTCTGGCGCACCTACGATTTCCTCTACGGACTGCACCTGATGGACTATACCGACCACGAAAACTTCAACACGCCGTGGATGGTCGCCACGGCTATACTGGCGCTCTCGACCGTATTGTTCGGCGTGGCGCTCCTCGTCCACCGCTTCACGCGGGGACTCATAAAGGACAAGACATCATGACGGAGCGTCGCGAGACGGACCAGTCGCCAGACAAGTCGTTCGGCGAGGGCGAACGGATCGCCAAATATCTGGCGAGCGCAGGCGTGGCCTCGCGCCGCGATGTCGAGAAGATGATCGTGGAGGGTCGCGTCAGCGTCGATGGCCGCAAGCTCGACACACCGGCCTTCAAGGTCACGGGCAAGGAGACGATCCTCGTCGACGGCAAGGCGATCAACCGCCCGGACGCGACGCGCCTCTGGCGCTATCACAAGCCCACCGGCCTTGTGACGACGAACAAGGACCCCGACGGTCGCGCCACCATCTTCGACGAACTCCCCAAGGAGCTTCCGCGCGTCGTCACCATCGGTCGCCTCGACTTGAACACCGAGGGCCTGTTGCTACTTACCAATGACGGCGAGCTGGCGCGCGGCCTGGAGCTCCCCGCCACGGGCCTCCCCCGCCACTACCGGGCCCGCGCCTACGGCCGCATCGAGCAACGCGAACTCGACAAGCTTCGCGACGGCATCGTGCACGAAGGCATCGAGTATCGTGCGATCATCGCGAGGCTCGATCGTGTCACGGGCTCGAACTGCTGGATCGACGTTTCGCTGACTGAGGGCAAGAACCGCGAAGTGCGTCGCGCGCTGGAGACGCTTGGTCTCAAGGTGAACCGGCTGATCCGTGTCTCCTACGGTCCGTTCCAGCTCGACGATCTGGCCCCGGGCGCAATCGCAGAAGTCGAACCCGCCGAACTGCTCGCCGAGTTCTCGCAGTTCATCTCCGAAAAGCGACGTCCTCAGCCATTCGCCAAACGAGACGTGAAGCGCGGCAAGCCGATCCACGCCAAACAGGAAAAGCCGAAGGGCGAGAAGGCGCGTCCCAAGTCCGACAAGCATCAGGGCGTCGACTCATACGTCGACCCGCGCAAGCAGCGCACCGAACGCAAGGACGAGAAACGTCCGCCCGGCGGACGCGGCCCGCACAGCGGAAAACGCCACACCGGCAAACCCGTCCGCGCCAAACAAGACCGCGGACCACGCACCCCGCGCTAGGGTGTGGCCGCGCTAGATACAGGGAGGACGAACATGAATCTTCACTATGCCATGATGGCGCCAAACCCGGATCGCGTTCGCTTCTTCCTGCAGGAGAAGGGCGTCTGGGATCAGGTTCCGAAGACTGAACTGAACATCATCAAGCAGGATCACCGTAAGCCCGAATATCTCGCGCTCAGCCCGCTCGGCCACGTTCCGGCGCTGGAACTTGGCGACGGCGTGACGCTCACCGAAAGCCGCGCCATCTGCACGTATCTCGAGAGCGTCTATCCCGAGCCGAACCTGATGGGCGTCGATGCCCGCGAGCGTGCTGTCATCGAGATGTGGGATCGCCGGGTCGAGCTTAGCTACATGGTCCAGATCGCCGGCTGGTTCCGCAACAGCCACCCCGCCATGGCCGAACTGGAAAAGCCGCAAAGCCCCGAATGGGCCGGCATCAGCGAAGGCCGCGCCCGCAAGTCGATCGCCTTCTTCGCGGCCCGGCTCGCCCAATCGCCGTTCGTCGCTAGTGATCGTTTCACCATCGCCGACATTACCTTGCACGTTGCGCTGGGCTTTGGCCGGGTCGTGAAGTTCCGTCCGTGGGAGGAACACGCCAGCCTGAACGCCTGGCGCGAACGTATGCTCGCCCGGCCCGGACTGGCCAAGTAAGCGCCTCACAAAGTAGCTGATTTGCCAGAAAACCGACTGGCAGGGGCGACAGGGATCGAACCTGCGACATCCGGTTTTGGAGACCGGCACTCTACCAGCTGAGCTACACCCCTGTAGTCGAGGCGGAGGCAATACGCGATCCGTGCGGCGAGTTCAAGGCGGGACATGACAAGCCGCAAAACCGACGCTAGGGACAGGGAAAATCACCGTTTCGGAACGCGTTAATGAGCTCCTCCATCCTGATCGAGACCGGCGAATGGGCCGGCTGGCGCACCTGGCCACACGACGCCTTCGAGAGTGGGGTGGGCCCATTCTACTACTGCCGGGACGACGCCGGTAAGGTTCTCTGCCGGTTCGTCGCCGAAAAGCGCCACATGAATGGCGGCGGCTTCATGCACGGCGGCTGCTTCCTGACCTTCGCGGACTATTCCTGCTACGCGATCGCCGAGGAGCACATCCAGGGCCCAAGCGTCACGGTGAACCTCTCGGGCGATTTCCTGTCGGCCGCACAGGTCGGCGATGTGATCGAGTCCACGGGCGAGGTCACGCGCGCCGGCGGCCGTCTGATCTATGTCCGCGGAATGGTCACGGCCAACGGCAAGCCCGCGCTGAGCTTCACTTCGGTGATCACCCGCGTGAAACGCGACGCTCCGAAAGTGGAAGCCTAGCCGAAGCGATAGCCTAGGAAGGCGTCCAGCGGGCGAACAGGCCGGTCGGCAGAACGAGGTCGCGGCCAGACGTCTCGCGTATCGCCATCTCGCCACACGACACCTTGCCGCCGCCCATTGCGCCGCCGAGTGATTGAGCCACCGCAGCGTAAGACAGGCGCACGGCATAGACCGTTGCGATAACAAACAGCGGCTTGTCGCTCATCAGCGCCTGCACGTGTTCGAGCAGTTTCGGATAGTCCGTCTCGAACCGCCAGGTTTCGTTCTTCGGCCCGCGCCCGAACTTCGGCGGGTCGAGCACGATCGCATCATACTTCGATCCACGCCGGATCTCGCGCTCGACGAACTTCATCGCGTCATCGCAGATCCAGCGGATCGGCGCGCCTTCGAGGCCAGACATCGCGGCGTTCTCGCGCCCCTGCGCAATCGACTTCGGCGACGCATCCAGATGCACGACTTCCGCGCCAGCCTTCGCCAGCGCAAGCGACATCATGCCGGTATAACCGAACAGGTTCAGTGCCTTCACCGGGCGGTTCGCGGTCTTCACCTGATCCATCGCCCAGCGCCAGTGAACCGAGTGCTCAGGGAATACGCCCATATGCCGGAAGGCGGCGAGACGTGCGTTCAGCTTGAGGCCGTTCCAGGCAATCGGCCATTCGTCCGGCGGCGCCTTGCCGGCGAACGTCCACGCGCCGCGCTCGTCCTCGTCATCCTTGGAGGCGAACGTCGCATCGGTCTTCCACGAAGCGATCGGCGCATTCGGGCGCCACAGAGCCTGCGGATCAGGGCGGTTCACGCGCACCTTGCCGAAGCGCTCCAGCTTGCGCATGTCGCCGCTGTCCAGCAGCTGATAGTCGCTCCAGTCATCGCTTACGAGCAGCTGGAAATTCGCGGCGCTCATTTACGCGCTCCCGCATAAGACTGGCCGCGCCAGACTTCGTAGATCATCACGCTCGCAGCCGACGCCAGATTGAGGCTGTCCGCCTTGCCCATCATCGGAATGCGAACCAGCTCGTCGCATTCATTCTCGACGTCGACGGGCAGGCCGGACTGCTCGTTGCCCATCAGCACGATGCTGCGCTGACTGTAATCGGCCTTGTCGTGCGCATGCGTGCCGCGCATCGAAGCGGCGATCATCCGCGCACCCGCCTGTTTGCGCCAAGCGTTGAACTCAGCGAAGTCCGCCGTCGCAATCGGCATCGCGAAGAGGGAGCCCATCGTCGCTCGCACAGCCTCGACGGAGAAGGGATCGCAGGTTTGTCCGATCAGGATGACACCGTCTACGCCAGCGGCGTCCGACGTGCGCAGCACCGTGCCAAGGTTGCCAGGGTCGCGTACCTCGTACATCGCCACCCAACGGCGTGTCCCGTCAGACGGGAAGTCTGACAATTTGGACAGCCGCTGTTTGAACGCTGTGATGACCGTCTGCGGATTGTCCTTGCGCGAAACCGACGCCAGCACCTTCTCGCTTGCAGTAAGAACCCGTGCGCCCGCTTTCTTCATGCGAGCGAGCAGGTCGCTGGTCTGCGGACGCTCAAGAGCGCCAATGCCAGCAAGGGCGTAGGCCGGTAACCATCCGTTGTTAAGCGCCTCTTCAGCAAGGCGAGCGCCCTCGGCCAGGAAGAGCCCGCTCTCATTGCGCGACTTCTTCCGCTCAAGCGACTTGAGCAGCTTAACCGTGTCGTTGGCGGTCGAGGAAATGTGCTCGAACGTCGTCGCGCCAGATCGTCCTCTTGGAGAATCTGAATGCGCTTCCGGTTTTTCCGGCGATCCTGAGGTCACGCGTCATAGCCCATGCAACAATTCAACGTACCTCTAGGGATGTTGGGCCGGTGTGGAAAGGTGTGTGCGCGGCCGAAGTTCGCGAAGGTCTTCGTCGAGCTGGCAAAGTGAAAGGGAGTATTATGGATAACAGATCCCTCGCCCCGCAGATCCTGCTCATGGGCGTTCTGGGTCTGGGCGCCACCTGCTTCATGGCGACCTCGGCCTTTGAGTCAGCTTCCGCCAGCCCGGAGCCGGTCGAGATCGCTGCGCCGGTGAGCCAGCCGGTCGCAATCGAACCGCCACCCAAGGTTGAGCCGACGCCTGAAGTGCGCCCGGCCGCGATCCCTGCGCCAGCTGCTGCCCCGGCAGAAGTCGCTGCTGCTCCGGCAGAAATCCACCCAACGATCTCCCAAACTGCCCGCGCAGAGACCTGCCAGCAAGAATTCAGGTCGGCGCTCAAGGAAAATCCGATCGATTTCGGCCGCGATCATCACCAGATGACCGCCAAGGGAAAATCGGCTGCCGACAAGCTTCTGGTTATCGCAAAGGCCTGTTCCGGGCTGAAAATTCAGATCCAGGGCTTCACGGACAATGAAGGCAAGAAAGCCAATAATACCCGCCTGAGCCGTCGCCGAGCGGAATCCGTGAGGGGATATCTCGTAGCTCAGGGTCTGTCCCAGGACCTGCTGACTGCGGTAGGATTCGGACCGGATCGGCCGGTTGCGAGCAATCGCACCGCGTCGGGCCGGGCCAGGAACCGCCGCATCGAGATTCGAGTGACCCGCGTGGAGTCGTAGTGCATGGAAATCTGGGTTTGGCTCGTCATCGCAGCTGTCTTCGGCGGCGCCATCGGTTGGGCGCTGCACATGATGTATCTGCAGCGGCAAGCCAAAGCGCCGGAGCCAACACCAGCCGAAGTCGACGCCGCAGCTGAAGCCGCCCGGGTCGCAGAGCTGGAGGACAGGCTCGGCAAGGCGACCGCCGAAGCGCACGACCTCCGCCAGAAATCCGGCATTGCACGCGCAGGCGAAGAGAATGCGCCGATTGTCGAGGGCTCGCTGGCCTGGCGCAACCGCCACCTCGAATCCCGTGTGCGCTTTCTTGAAGGCAAGCTGGCGGACTCCGAGA
>DAINAT010000143.1:0-7223 GCA_036733305.1 Hyphomonadaceae bacterium | reverse complement strand
GGTGGGGAAGAGAGTTTAATGCCCGACAACCTCCTGTTGTTTATCGGGATGACCACGCTGGTCAGCCTCGCCCCCGGCCCCAACGTCATGTTCATCATGTCGCAAGCGGCCCTGCGCGGTCACCGCGCCGGGCTGATGGCGGGCTTTGGCATCCAGGTTGCCAACGTCTTCTACTTCGCACTCACCGCGCTGGGCCTAGCCGGCCTTATCGCAACTTCGCCGCTCGCCTTCTTCATCCTGAAATGGCTGGGCGCGGGCTATCTCGCGCTCATCGGCGTGCTGGCGTTGATCCGCTCTTTCAAGGCGCACAAACCTGTCGACGCCGATCAGCCAGCGCCCATCATCGCCGTGCACCGGGGCGCCTTCTTCGACGGGTTGATGCTCGGTCTGGGCAACCCCAAAACGATCATCTGGTTCATCACGCTGCTGCCGCAGTTCATCGACGCGAAGCAGAACGTGCTCAGTCAGACGCTGGTGATCGGCGTGATTGGCACCATCATCGATATGGCTATCCAGTGGATGTACACGCACATCGGCGGAGCGATGTCGCGCTTTCTCGCCAAGCCGCATATCCGCAAATGGTTCGAGCGCGGCGTCGGTATCGTGTTCATCGCGTTGGCGCTGCTTGTGGCGTTCGGCCTTCGCCAGCACATCTAGGGGAGAGATCATGTCCAGGCCGCAACTTCATATTGGCGACAAGAACTATTCCTCGTGGTCGATGCGTCCGTGGCTGGCGCTGCGCGTAGGCAAGATCGACTTCGAGGAAGTGCTGCACGAGCTGCCCGAGATGGGCGGCGGCAAGCCGGTGTTCAGCGCCATCTCGCCCAACGCCCGCGTGCCTGCGCTTGATCTCGGCGACACGGTTGTCGCTGAAAGTCTCGCCATCTGCGAATGGGCAGCCGAACAGAACCCGGCGCTGTGGCCGAAGGGCGCGAACGATCGCGCGCTGGCGCGTTCTGCTGCAGCGATCATGCATTCGGGTTTCCCGAACCTGCGCAACGACTGCCCGATGAACATCCGCCGCCGCACGGACGCTTCGCGCATGACGCAAGCGGGTCGCGACGATGCGCAGCGCGTCGACGAACTCTGGAACACGTGGCTCAAGCGCTCGGGCGGACCCTACCTGTTCGGCGACTATTCGGTGGCCGATGCGATGTATGCACCGGTCGTCACCCGCTTTGTCACCTATGCGATTCCGCGATCGAGTGGCGCTCAGGGCTATATCGATCGCATGGCAGGCGAGCCTCACATGGCGGCGTGGATTGCAGCAGCGGAACAGGAAAAGCGACAGCTTCCCCGTTCCGACATTGCCTAGTCACACACGCGCGGCAAAGCTGGCCAACAACGAGCAAGGACGACCATGGAACTGAAAGACACCATCCGCACGATTCCGGACTTCCCCAAGCCGGGGATCATGTTCCGGGACGTGACAACGTTGATGGGCAATCCGCGCGCGTTCCGTCAGGCGGTCGACGAGCTGGTCCAGCCATGGGCGGGACAGAAGATCGACAAGGTGGCGGGCATCGAAGCGCGTGGCTTCATCCTTGGCGGGGCCGTGGCTCATCAGCTTTCGGCCGGCTTCGTGCCGCTTCGCAAGAAGGGCAAGCTGCCCCACAACGTGATCACGGAGAGCTACGAGCTCGAATACGGCGTGGACTCCATGGAAATCCACACCGACGCCATCCAGCCGGGCGACCGCGTCCTGCTGGTTGACGATCTGATCGCTACGGGCGGAACTGCCCTCGCAGCCGTAAAACTGCTCCGGAAAGCCGGAGCCAAGGTTGCCGGATCGGCCTTTCTGGTCTGCCTGCCGGAACTGCAGGGCGACGCCAAGCTGATCGCCCAGGAAGTCGATGTATCCTATCTGGTGTGGTTCGCCGGGCATTAACCAGCCGCCCCGGATCAGCGGGTTTTGGGCTGTGGAAAAGTCGATTTTCAACCGGTTTCCGCCCAGCCATTGACCCGCTGCGCCGCAGACGCCACCTATGCGGTTCTACGACCTCTTGGAGTTCTCATGACGATTCGGTTCGACGATGACGAAGACGGCGATGATTCCGCAAAAAAGGAAGAATCCCCATCGTCCATGATGGAGAAGGCGCTCTTCGAGGCCCGCACGATCCTTCTGACCGGCGAGATCAACGACAAGCAAGCCCGCGCGGTCTGCACGCAGCTGCTGGCCTATTCCGCCGTCAACGACAAGCCGATCCTGCTGGTTCTGTCCTCGCCGGGCGGTCACGTCGAAAGCGGCGATATGATCCATGACATGATCAAGTTCGTCCGTGCGCCCGTGAAAATTCTCGGCACCGGCTGGTGCGCCTCCGCTGGCGCGCTGATCTATGCGGCCGGCGAAAAGGCCAACCGTTACTGCCTGCCGAACACCCGCTTCCTGCTGCATGAACCCCGTGGCGGCGTTGGCGGTCAGGCTTCCGACGTGGAGATCCAGGCCCGCGAGATCATCAAGATGCGCGAGCGCCTGAACCAGATCTTCGCTGATGCCACCGGCCAGCCGGTCGAGCGCATCAAGAAGGACACGGATCGCGACCACTGGATGAGCGCGCAAGAAGCTCTGGAGTACGGTCTTGTGGGCAAGATTGTGACTTCCCACAAAGAAATCGTCTAAGCCGATCCACATTTCATGATTTCACAGCCAGCCATCGCGCGCGCATAGTCCCGCGCGATGGAGCTGTGGAACCTCATACGCAGCCGGGTGGGGCAGTTCGACTGGCGCAGCCATGCGCCGGTCGCTGGATCTATTGCAGCACACGGTGTGGTCGGCATTGCAGTCGCCGCCGTGATGGCAGCTTCGGTAAAACCCGAAATTACGCGGGCAGAAGCGCCGCCGCTTGAGGTTGCGCTGATCTTGGATTCCCTGCCGGCGCCCGCTGACATGCGCCCCCCCGCGCCAAGGCCAGCGCCGCGTCCGCGAGCCGAGCCCTCGGGCGATACTGCTCCTGCGATCGCAGCGCCGGCCCGTAAGGGGGACAAGCCAGCGACGCCGGAAGCTACGGCCACGCCGGATAGCGATACCGTCTATCTGCCATCCTCGCCCTTCGTGCAGCAGGGACCGACGGGCGGTCTCGCAGGTCTTGTTGCGCGCGATCCGTGTACGGCGCTGATTGGCACGAAGCCGAAGGATTGTGCGAAGAACTGGTCTGCCTCGATCGGGTCGTCGGCATCGGTCATCCCGCGGTCCGAGGATGACCTGCGTACCTATCACGCCGAGTTCATGGCGACGTGCGAGCAGAGAACTGGCTGCGGGCCGAACAGCGGTGTGGCGCCCGGCGGTGTTCTCAATAACGGCGCCCGCAGCTTCGGGCTGACATCGCCGATGGCCTCAGGCGCGGGCGGCGTTCAAGGCGCCAATGAGGTCGTTGGGCGTCTGCCGCAAAAGCCTGATTACGTGGACCCCGGCTTCGGCGATTAGTCGAAGATGTCGAACAAATCGAACCCGCCGCGCCGTTTGCGGCGGCCGTCGCGGTGTTCGTGGCGGTCGTCATCATCGTCGCCGTCATAGCGATAGCGCTTCTTGTCATCGTCGTATTTGTGGCTGCGCTTCCACTCATCCGGGTTGCGTTCGAAGCTCTTCACCTCGTCCTGGAAGCGGCGATGCGCCTGCACCGACTTTTCGGATTCCTCGCGCTCCTGAACGAGGAGTTTGTCGAGTTCGCCGCGGTCCAGCCATATGCCCTTGCAGGTCGGGCAGATATCCAGTTCCACGCCGTTGCGCGAGATCTTCTGCATCTGCGAGTCGTCGTTCGGGCACAGGAAAAGCGGCAAGAAATCCTCCTCAGGGACTGACTGAGAAGCAGGTAGGGTGTAGGTCCGGTTACGCAAGTTTCGAGTACGACAGGTGGATGATAACTGCGTTATCCCGCTTGCGACCGTTCGCAGCGAAACAGGAATTACGTCTTGAACTATCGTCACGCTTTCCATGCCGGCAACTTTGCAGACGTCGTGAAGCACGTTGCGCTCGCGCTGTGCTTCGATCGCCTCAACGCGAAGGAAGCGCCCTACCGCTACATCGACACCCACGCCGGTATCGGCATGTACGATTTCGAGGGCAGTGAGGCCGAACGTAGTCCCGAGTGGAAGGACGGTGTCGGTCGTATCTGGGATGCCGAGAGTGGCGCTTCCCCAGAGGTTAGAGCAGCGTTGGCGCCCTGGTTGGAGGTGATCCGTAGGCTGAATACGGACGGCCTCAAGCACTATCCCGGCTCACCGGTGATCGCGGCGGAGATGATGCGGAAGGGCGATGCTATTCGTCTGTGTGAGCTGCATCCTGAAAGTGCTGTGCTTCTCCGTGAGGCGATGGGGCGGGACAGGCGGGTGAAGATCGAGGAGCGGGACGGGTTTGATGCGCTGCCGGCGTATCTGCCGCCGCCCGAGCGTCGGGGGCTAATCCTGATTGATCCACCGTTTGAGGCGGGGACGTCCGGCAGGAAGCTGGACTTCAAGTGGATGCTCACTGCGGCCCTCAAGGCAGTGAAGCGCTGGCCGCTTGGGACTTATGTATTCTGGCGGCCGATTAAAGATGTCGAGGCTGTACAAGCCTTCGACAGCGAGCTGGTGAGCATGCTGATCGAGCAAGGCGGCATTGCTGCCGAGAAGCTGCTGGTTGCTGATCTTTGGGTGCGCGCGATCGGCGAAGGCAAATTGTCAGGCGCGGGTGTCGTGATCGTGAATCCGCCTTACGGCGTTGAGCAGCATTTGCGGGCGGCTATGCCGTGGCTTTGCGATCTGATGGCGCAGGGGCCTGGGGCGGGGTGGCGCCTGGCGGCTGCGGCCCCGACCTAGAGAGGGCGCTTAACGAAAGAGCGTGCGCCAGCCGGCGACCTGATCACGGGTCTTCGTCGGGATCTCCGTCGGCTCCGGGAGATAGGTATAGCGCGACGGCGGATCAACGGGGGCGAGGGCGTCGGCAGCAGCGCGACCAGCGGCGCGGGCGGCAGAGTCCGTCGGATAGCCGCGACGGGTCACCATCGTCTGGCCAGCTGCGTTCATAACGGCGTAGCTCCACCCGGAGGCGGTGCGAGTCGTCTTAACGCGGAGCGAACCGTTGTTCATACACGCGACGCCGCAAGGACTATGCCACCAATTTGGGCCGCGCGTTCTGGGTTAGTTTGCGTAATCGTACGGGCCGCCCTTCTTAAGGGCTGCCTGATAGGCGGGACGTGCGTGGATGCGGTCTAGGAAGGCCTTAACCATGGGCCGCGACTTTGCGTCGGCACGAGCGGCGGCGGCTTCGAGCGGGAAGCTCATCATGATGTCGGCGGCGGTAAACTCGTTTCCGGCGAACCATTCCGATTTCGAGAGCTCATTGTCCCAATAATCGAGGTGGGTGCGGACCTGCGGATCGACGAGGCGTTCATTCGCTTTGTTCGAAATGCTCTTCACCAGGCCGCGCAGGAGGCCCGGGACGTTCATCGGCAGGCGGGTGAAGACGAGCTTCAGCAACAGGGGCGTCATCGCCGAGCCTTCGGCGTAGTGGAGCCAGTAGGTGTAGCGCAGGCGATCATCCGAGCCCGGCGGCGGGATCAGTTTGCCGCGACCGTATTTTTCCAGGACGTATTCGATAATGGCGCCGGTTTCGGCGATGGTGTGGTTACCGTCGCTGATGACTGGCGACTTGCCGAGCGGGTGGATCGCCTTGAGCTCCTTCGGCGCCTGCATCGTCGTCTTGTCGCGCTCGTAGCGCTTCACCTCGTAGAGCACGCCCAGCTCTTCCAGCAGCCAGAGGACGCGTTGCGATCTGGAATTGTTGAGGTGGTGGACGGTGATCATGTGCAGCTCCCCTGGCGCGTTAGGTGTGGATCAGGGGGCGCGGGTGTCAATCCTTGCCTGATTTGGCCTCACCTGAGCTGGCTTTGCCGGATGCTGGTTTTACCTGGGGCGGCAGGCCATGACCCGATCCGTGATGGGACTGCATCAGCTTGCCGCGCTCGGTGATGTAGATCGTCAGGAGCGCCAGTGAGCCCACGACGAAGTGGCCTATGAAGATCGGAGTAACCGTGCCGTCGAACTGGCGCGCCACGAGGCCGCCGATGGAGGCGGAGACGAAGCTGGAGGCAAAGCCGATGAGGGCGGCGCCGGAACCGGCGAGCGCGCCCAGCGGTTCCATCGCGATGGCGTTGTAGTTCGGTCCCTGGAAGCCGATGGCGAAGAAGGCGAGGATCACCAGCGTGTAGAAGAGCGGGAAGGGCACCGGGCCCATCATCGCGATGATGGCGTGGATGGCGCTGATGATGACGAAGGCGATCAGCGCGCTGTGGGACAGGACGCGCATGCCCAGTCGTTCCACCAGACGCGAGTTGATCAGGTTCGAGATCGACATTGCGACGGCGGCGCCGGCGAACCACAGGGCGAACCAGTCACCCGTATCATAGACTTCGTGGTAGAGCTGTTCGGAGGATGAGATATAGCTCATCAGGCCGCCGAACAGGAAACCCGATGCGATGGTGTAGCCGAGCGCTTCGCGCGTGCGGATGACCTTGCCGTAGTTCTTGAGCATGGTCGGAATGTTGAAGGGCACGCGCCGCTCGGGCGGGAGCGTTTCGGGCAGGCGGATCATCACCCAGAGGAACATGATCACGCCGAAGACGGCGAGCACCCAGAAGATGCCGTGCCACGTCATGACCTTCAGCATGAGCTGGCCGAAGAACGGCGCGACGATTGGTGCGCCCATGAAGACGATCATCACCAGCGACATGACCTTGGCCATCTGGCGCCCGGCGTAGAGATCGCGGGCGGCTGAAACGGCGATGACGCGTGAGCCGCCGGCGCTGGCGCCCATGAAGGCGCGTGCGGCGATCAGCAGGTCGAAGGTCGGCGCATAGACGCAGAGGATCGCCGCGACGATGTAGAAGAAGAGCGAAACGAACAGCACGGGACGCCGGCCGAACCGATCGGTCAGCGGTCCATAGAAGAGCTGCGAGACGCCGAAGCCCAGCATGTAGGATACGATGATGAGCTGGCGGTCATTCTCCTCGCGGACGGAGAAGTCGGCGCCCATCTGCGGCAGGGCCGGCAGCATGATGTCGATCGCCAGCGCGTTGAGCGCCATCAGCATGGCCGTCAGGCCCACGAACTCCCACAGCGGCAAGCGGCGGGTAGATGCGGACGTTGCCGACTGGCTGGTGGCGTCGGGGGGCACGGGGTGATTGCTCACTTCTGTTGATTGCGGCGGGGTTTAGCGGGGTTTCGGGGGCATGGGTAGGGGGTGAAAT
>DAINAT010000142.1:0-7383 GCA_036733305.1 Hyphomonadaceae bacterium | reverse complement strand
GTCGAGAATGTTCGAGATGACTTTCGACAGGTGGTCGGCGGCGGACAGGATCGAGTTGACCTGTGTGCGCTGCTTGTCGGTGAGGGCGCCGGGGCGTTCGGACTCGAGCAGTTCCGCGTAGCCCAGGATGGTCGTGAGCGGCGAGCGGAGCTGGTACGAGACGTTCTGCACGAACTCGTTCTTGAGCTTGTCGGCGGCCTGCAGGGCTTCGTTCTTGTCCTTGAGCGCGACTTCGACCTTGCGGGCGGCGGTCACGTCCATGAAGGCGATCAGCGTCGCGCCGTTGGGCAGGGGCTGGGTGATCCAGGTGATGGTGAGGTCGTTGGACGTGCGCATCACGCCCTGATCCTGCTGGCGGTATTCCGGCGAGGGGTTGGTGACGCGGGTCTTGATCGTCGACCACACATTGCGGTCGTGATAGAGGCGCGCGCACTGCGAGACGACATCGTCGAAGTCCGGCGCGTCGCTGAGCGTTTCCTTCTTGAGACCCCAGAGTTCGCCGAATGCATCGTTGTGCAGGCGCAGGCGGCCGTCGGCGCTGAACACGACGATGGCTTCGCGCAGATTGTCGAGCGTGGCTTTCTGGACGTTGATCAGGCGGTTGAACTCGGCCTTGAGCGAGAGTTCGTCGGTGATGTCCTTGAACAGCATCAGCGCGCCGCCGAGCGGGTGGCGCTGGCGCGTGACGCGCAGGATGCGGCCGTCGGGCAGGTTCCAGAGGTTTTCGACGACGTCGACGCGCTCGCCCTGATAGTAGGCCAGTTCGCCCTTGCGCCATTCGGCGAAGTCCGGGCGGGCCGGCAGCTTGCGGCGCTCGCGCAGGCGATCGAGGAGCGAGCCGTGATCCGGCTTGTCGAGCAGGTAGGCGGGGTCGATGTCCCACATTTCCTGGAAGGCGCGGTTGTTGAAGATCAGCTTGCGGTCGCCGCCGAAGATGGCGACGCCGTCTGCGACGTGGTTCAGCGTCTCGTCATGCGCCTTGGAGTTCTTCTCGAGCGTCTCGCGGGCGTTTTCGAGTTCGGTGATATCGAAGGCCATGCCGCCGAGACCGCCCGAGAGCGGGAACATCTTCACCTTCATGGCGCGGCGTTCGCCATCGATCACGACGTGGCGGGTGTCGTCGGTTTCGCCGTTGGAGGTGATCGTCTTCTGCGCCTGACCGGTGATGTGCTGGTCGAGCATGATCTGGCGGTCGAGGACGTGATCGACGGTGGGGGCGCCAACGGCTTTCAGGTAGGCGCGGTTGACCCATTGCAGCTTGCCGGCGCCGGACATGCGCCAAGCCGGGAACGGGGCCTTGCCGAGCATTTCGAGGAAGGCCATCGGGTCGCGCGCGACGGCCGCGCGGGCTTCTTCGAAGCGGGCGCGGGCGCCGCTTTCTTCCAGGCCCTTGATCGTGGTGTCGGTGATCCAGAGGACGGCGCGGGCGCCGGCCGTGCGGCCATCGGCTTCAAGGAAGCGGCCAGAGGGGCCGATGATGGTGAGCGAGAAGGGGGCGCCGTCATTGCGGAGCTGCTTGAGACGTTCACGAAGCGTGGCGTCCTGGCCGTTGCCGTCGCGGGCTTCGAGATCGGCGAGGCCTTCGAGGATGCGGACGCCCGGGTCATCCGACGTGCCGTCATCGGCGAAGCGGAGGATGCCCATCAGGGCGACCGGCGAACCGTAGAGATTGGGCAGGCCCCATTCGGACTGCATGCGAGGCTGTTCGCCCTCGTTCAGTTCTTCGTCTTCCCAGACCATGATGACGCCGGGGTGGGCGCCGAACACGCTTTCGGCGCGGGCCAGACGCTCACGCGATTTCTGTTCTTCTTCACGATACTTGCGGGCGGCGCCGCGCGCGCCATCGGAAATGCGCAGCGCCCAGAGAAGGGCGGCGATACCGAATGCTGCCGCGCCTGCAACGAGAAGCACCAGCGGCTGAGTCAAGTTCATGTCCATGGTCGCCACGTCCCGCCAAGGGGCCGAATCACTTACGCGATGGCCACCTTCTAGGCGGAGGCCCTCAGTTAACCAACTGGAAGGGGATGCGGTTAATGGGTGGTTAAACGACTGCTTTAGATCGGCAATTTCTGCCTAGTCCGCGGCTGGCCGGGATCAACTCGGACACGCGATGATTTCAGAAAACGAAATGAAAACAGGGATAAATGCCGTATTTCGCGTACAGGGCGATTTTGGGACGGTTTAGTCCCCTGAAGCGAGGCGCCGCTCTTGCAGCGCCGCGGCATGGGTAAACACCCCCTCCCTGAGGCGCACATGGACGGCTTTGCAGCACAACGCACCCTGAACATCCTGGCGGTGCAGGACCGGTACAATACGGGATTCAACACCCCCCGCGTGTCGCGCCACACGATCGAGCGGCGGAAGTTCCTGCCGTTCAATCGCGTGTACGAGCCGCTGGCCGGCGCGACGATGGTGAACCCCTGGCCGCCGCGCGGGTTCGACCTGCTGCACGCCTTCAACCGGGTGCCGCTGGGCCCGACGCCGTTCGTCATCGGATTTGAATCGCACATGCCGCGCGCCTTCGGCCGTGAAGGCGGTGCGATCGCCAAGACACTGACCTCGCAGCTGCTGTCGAAGCATTGCCGCCGCATCGTGCCGATGTCGCAGGCGGCGAAGACGACCTTCCTGCAGCAGCACCAGGACAATCCGCGTCTCGACGAGCTGAAGGCCAAGATGGTCGTGCGCCTGCCGAACATCATGCTGCCTGAGATGCAGGACTGGTTTGACCCGAACGAGAAGATGGAAGAACTGCGCGTCCTGTTCGTGGGCGGGCACTTTGCCCGCAAGGGCGGGATTGTTGGCGCGAAGCTGGCCAAGAAGGCACGCGCCGCCGGCCTGCCGATCCATGTCACGATCGTATCGGTGCTGGATTGCAACGCGCACTGGATCGACCCGTCGCGCGGGGAGTTCTTCGAGCCGTATATCAAGATGCTCGATGCGCCGAACGTGACGTTCTACAAGGGCGCGCCGAACGCCAAGGTTCTGGAGCTGGCGAAGAACACGCACCTGTCGCTGCTGGCGACGCTGGGCGACACGTTCGGCTACAGCGCTATCGAAGGCATGTCGCGTTATACGCCGGTGATAGGTACGTCTGTCAGCGCGCTGCCGGAATTCATCGACAACGAGAACGGCATCATGCTGCCGCTGGAGACCAATTCGGTCGGCGAGTGGAAGCATGTTGCCCGCCCGGATCGCGATACGCCGGAATTCGAGAAGGTCTATGCAGACACGCTCGAGGATCTGGCCGAGGGCGCGTTCAAGGCGTGCGCAGAGCTGCTGGCCAACCCGGCCAAGCTGGCGGCCAAGCGTCAGGCAGCACGGCGCACCGTCGAAGAGAAGTTCGACGGTCATGTCGCGGGCCATTTCTGGGACGAGCTCTACACGGACGCCGTGAACCGCCGTTAGGCGATTGCGGGCGTCCGACGCTGAGCGTCTAGATTTCCTGATTGTAGCTGCCGACCGAGTCGAACTTGGCGAGGCGCGGTTTCACTTCCGAGCGGAAGAGGGCGCGCATGTCGTCTTCGCCTTGCATGGATTCAACGACGACGACGAGTTCGGGCTTGTTCGATGAGGCGCGGACAAGGACCCAGGAGCCGTCGTCGAGCGTAACGCGGGCGCCGTTGATGGCGTTCACGTCGACGATCTTGCGGCCGAGGATTTCGCCGCCGGATTTGCCGAGCGCCTGATAGTCGGCGACGACCTGATCGACGATGCCGTACTTCTTCTCGTCGTCGCAGTGCGGCGACATGGTGAGTGAGGTCCAGGCTTCGCCGAGATCGCCCTTGAGATCCGAGAGCGAGCGGCCGGGGTTGCGGTCGAGCATCTGCAGGACGGCGGCTGCGGCGACGAGCGCGTCGTCATAGCCGTAGCCATAGGGCTTGCGGAAGAACATGTGCCCCGACTTCTCGAAGCCGGCGAGGGCGTTGAGTTCGGTCGTGCGGCGCTTGATGTAGGAGTGGCCAGTCTTGAAGTAGTCGACCGTGACGCCGTTCTCTTTCAGCACCGGGTCGGTCTTGTAGAGGCCGGTCGATTTTACATCGACCACGAAGGTGGCGTTCTTGTGCAGCTTGGAGAGGTCGCGGGCGAGCAGGAGGCCGATCTTGTCGGCGAAGATTTCCTCGCCCTTGTCGTCCACCACGCCGCAGCGGTCGCCATCGCCATCGAAGCCGACGCAGATGTCTGCGCCGTGTTCCTTCACGGCCTGGCCCATCGAGACCAGCATCTCGTGGTCTTCCGGGTTCGGGTTGTATTTCGGGAAGTTGTAATCGAGGTTGGTGTCCATCTCGATGACCTCAGCGCCCATGGCGCGCAGGGCGTCGGGGGCGAAGGCGCCGGCGGCGCCGTTGCCGCATGCGCAGACGACCTTGATCTTGCGCGACAGCTTCACGCCCTTGGTGACGTCGGCGATGTAGCGCTCGCGCATGCCGTCGACGCGGATGAGCTTGCCGCCCGGCTGCGGGTTGAACTTGCCGTTGAGGACGATGTCCTTGAGCTTGCCCATCTCTTCGGGGCCGAAGGTGAGCGGTTTGTTCGCGCCCATCTTCACGCCGGTCCAGCCGTTCTCGTTGTGGCTGGCGGTGACCATGGCGACGCACGGAATGTCGAGGGCGAACTGGGCGAAGTAGGCGACCGGCGAGAGGGCGAGGCCGATGTCATGGACTTCGAGACCGGCTTCGAGGAGGCCGAGGGTGAGGGCCTGTTTGATCGAGAGTGAGTAGGACCGGTAGTCGTGGCCGGTCACGATGCGCGGGGCGACGCCCATCTCGCGGATGAGGGTGCCGAGGCCCAGGCCCAGCGCCTGCACGCCGAGGAAGTTCAGCTCGGGGGCTTTGGGATATTGCGGGCCGCCGAACCACCAGCGGGCGTCGTACTCACGGAAGCCGGTGGCCTTCACCAGGGCGGTCGTCTCGAATTCGTAGGTGTTGGCCTGGAGGTCCGTGCGCGGCGTTTTCATCGTGTATCCCAATCCGGTTTGACGCCCATTAGACCGGGCGCCGTTCGATTTCCCTTAAGAAAGCGCAATAGAACGGGCGGAAGCTAGCGAAATTCGTCGATCAGGCGAGTGCCGTCTTTCCCGGCTCTCCCGGATGCGAACGTATCGCGCCTTCATTTGCTGTCAGCAATGTTTTGTGCCGGCCGCGTTCCGACGCCCTTTGAGGCTCTAGATGGTCATCTGGCTCCCGAGCTCGACGACGCGCGAGGTTGGAATGCGGAAGAACTCGGTGGCGTTGGTGGAGTTGCGGCTGAGGAAGATGAAAATGTGGTCCTGCCAGAGCGGCATGCCCCACTTTCCATCCGCGATGAGGGAGCGGCGCGAGAGGAAGAAGGAGGTGTGCATGATGTCGAAGGCGAGGCCGCACTTCTTCGCCAGCGTGAGGCCACGCGAGACGTTGGGCGTTTCCATGTAGCCGAAGGTCATCGTGATGCGGTCGAGGTTGTCGTAGATCTCGACGATCTCGATCTTTTTCTCATCGGGTACGTAGGGCACCTGCGCGGTGCGAACGTTGAGCATGACGTTGTGCTCGTGGAGCACCTTGTTGTGCTTGAGGTTGTGAAGGAGCGCGGTGGGGGCGGCATCCGGGTCGGCGGTGAGGAAGACGGCGGTGCCCTTCACCGTGTGCGGCGGGTTCACCTCGAGACCCTTGAAGACGTCTTGTACCGTGATGTCCTTGCGTGTGCGGGCAAGCAGGATGCGGGTGCCGCGCACCCACGTCCACATCACGATTATCAGGAGCGCGGCGATGAGCAGGGGGACATAGCCGCCCGAGGGCAGCTTCAGCATGTTTGAGGCGAGGAACACGCTTTCCACCAGCAGGAAGGGCGCGACGATCATGGCCGAGAGCCAGATGCTTTTCTTCCAGACGCGGCGTGCGGCGATGAAGATCAGGATCGAGGATGTGATCATCGTGCCGATGACGGAAACGCCATAGGCGGAGGCGAGCGCCGACGACGAGCGGAAGGTGAGGACGAGGATCACCACACCGGCGAGCAGCATCCAGTTGATCTGCGGCATGTAGATCTGGCCGTGCTCGCTGGCCGAGGTGTTGACGATGCGCAGGCGCGGCAGGAGGCCGAGCTGAACGGCTTGCTGGGTCAGCGAATAGGCGCCGGTGATGACGGCCTGGCTGGCGACGACGGTGGCGAGCGTGGCGAGGATGACCAGCGGGATCTGCAGGAAATCCGGCGCCATCATGAAGAACGGGTTTTCCGTGGTTTCCGGGTGCGCCAGCACCATCGCGCCCTGGCCGAGATAGTTCAGCGCGAGCGAGGGCAGGACCAGCCAGGTCCACATGGCGGCGATCGGCTTGCGGCCGAAATGGCCCATGTCGGCGTAGAGCGCTTCGGCGCCGGTCACGCAGAGGAAGACGGAGCCGAGCACGACGAAGCCGAGCACGGAGTGGGTCAGCAGGAAGGAGACGGCGTAGTGCGGGCTGATGGCGGCGAGGATGGCCATGCCGTCCTGCGCGATATGCCAGAGGCCGAGCGCGGCGAGTGTGATGAACCAGACAAGACAGACCGGGCCGAACAGCTTGCCGACGACAGACGTGCCTTTCTTCTGGATCAGGAACAGGCCGATCAGCAGGACAAGCGCGCCGGGAACGATGAAGCCTTCGACATGGCCCTTCAGTTCCGGAATGACGGTGACGCCTTCGATGGCGGAGAGCACCGACATGGCGGGCGTGAGCAGCGCGTCGCCGAAGAACATGCCGGCGGCGATCAACGCCACGATGAAGAGCAGAGGTGTGCGCCGACCGATGGTGCGCTGGAGCAGGGCGGTGAGTGAGAGCGTGCCGCCTTCACCGCGGTTGTCGAGACGCAGCAGGAGCAGGACGTATTTCAGCGTGACGACGATGATGAGCGACCACAGCATCAGCGAGATGACGCCGAGCACATCATCACGCAGCATTGCGCCTTCGCGCTCCGCATTGATGTGGTGAATGCTTTCCTTGAAAGCGTAGAGCGGGCTGGTGCCGATGTCGCCAAAGACGACGCCGATCGATGCCAGGGCGAGCGGCCAGAACCTTCCGGTCGTGGGCTTGCCGTCCGCTGTGTGAGCTGCGCCGCCCATGGACGAAGCATCGCTCATATGTGTGTGCCTTCAGCCGCGAACCGCGTGGCGGTCCCGAACGAGGCGGGTGGGTACGCCTGTCTGAGCGTGTGCGAAAGCGGGAATATTTTCATGTCCGGCTATTTACATCGCAGTGCAGCAAATGCAGCGGCGAGCGAAGCTCGAGTGTCACAAAACGCCGAAAATACGTGCGTTTCGGGGTTCCGCTCCGTCAAACAAGGCGCGCAAACAAAACGGGCGACCTCCTGAGAGGTCGCCCGTTCTTGAATATCGAGGTCACGGCGAAGTCCCTCGGGGGGTCGGGGGGGACGGAT
>DAINAT010000141.1:0-7451 GCA_036733305.1 Hyphomonadaceae bacterium | reverse complement strand
CGATCAGGTAGCACTCGGGATGATTTTCCGCGACCGACTGCGCGATGTTCTGCAGCAGCACGGTTTTACCGGTACGCGGCGGCGCGACGATCAGCGCACGCTGGCCTTTGCCGATCGGCGAGACGATGTCGATAACACGGCCCGAGCGATCCTTTTTCGTCGGATCCTTGGGCTCCATGTGGAGCCGCTCGTCCGGATAGAGCGGCGTGAGGTTGTCGAACGGAACCTTGTGGCGCGCGCGTTCCGGGTCCTCGAAGTTGACGGTCGAGACGCGGACGAGGGCGAAGTAGCGCTCGCCGTCGCGGGGGCCGCGGATCGTGCCTTCGACGGTATCGCCCGTGCGCAGGCCCATTTTCCGGATCATCTGCGGCTGGACGTAGATATCGTCTGGGCCGGCCAGGTAGTTCGACTGCGGCGAGCGCATGAAGCCGAACCCGTCGGGCAGTACTTCAATCACGCCTACGCCGATAATCTCGACATCACGTTCAGCCAGTTCCTTGAGAACCGCGAACATCAGTTCCTGCTTGGACAGGAGCGAGGCGCCTTCGACCTCGAGCTCTTCCGCCATGGCCAGCAGTTCGGCCGGAGTTTTCTTTTTCAGGTCATTGAGAAGCACGCGCTCGTGCTCGTGCTCATGCCCTTCAGTGACGTCTTCAGTCATTGGCTTAGGTACATTTCGGTTGTGGTTTTGCCCTGGAGATGGCGCGAGGCGCACAGGTCTTCGGGAAAAATGAGAAGGGAAGTGGGACGCCGACCGGACGGCCGACGCTCGGGTTTAGGGCCCGGAACCCTGACAGGTCAAGCAAAAAGGCCTGTAACGGGATCAGCCGAACGGTTGGACGACCACCAGAATAACAGCGAAAATCGCAATAACCATCGGGATTTCGTTGAGCATGCGGAGCTTCTTGGGCTCGATCGGACGCTCTCCGGCGGAGATCTTCCGGCCGAGGCCCATCAGATAGCCATGGAAGCCCGACAATCCAATAACCAGCACGATTTTTCCCCAGAACCATGGCTGGGTGATATAAAATTGCCAGTTACTACCGATCAGCGCGAGACCCATGAGCCAGACGAGGATCATCGTCGGGTTGAGGATGATCTTCCGGGTCGAGGCGCCAGCCTTGTCCATTGCGGCTTCGAAACGTTCGTCGCCCTGCGCCTCCAGCCGGTAAACCAGAAGGCGCGGATAAATCAGCAGGCCTGCCATCCAGGCGATGACTGCGATGATGTGGATGGCCCGAAACCACTCGTACATGACGAAGCTCCCTCAGGCCGCCTTGGTAGCGGCGGAGCGATGGTTGGGACAGTCCTTCCAGCTCGCCGGACAGATGCGGCCGCCACAGGATGATCGGATCGGCCCGCCAGCATCGACGAGTGTTTCCTCGACCAGATCCGCCAATGTGCCGATAAAGCCTTCGTCGACGCCAAGTGCGGGCGCGCGCAGATAGACCTTGGCCCCGTGCTTGTCGGCGAGATGTTTGTACTCGATGTCGAGTTCGACCAGCGTCTCGATATGCTCGGACACGAACGCGATCGGTGACAGCAGGATGGCCTTGCCATCCTTCGCCGCCTGCTCGATCGACAGGTCCGTAGCCGGGCCGATCCATTTCAGCGGACCTACGCGCGACTGATAGCAGATTTCGATTTCCCATTCCGCCGGCAGCAGCGGCTTCAACGCCGCGACCGTGTACTCGACCTGCCACTGGTACGGATCGCCTGACTTCACAACCGTCTCGGGAAGGCCGTGCGCAGACAGAAGGCAGCGCACGTTCGCAGGCTTGCCTGCGGCTTCCCATGCTCCGATCAGTTTCCGCGCGTGGGCCTCGACGAATTTCGGAACGTCGGGATAGCAGCACACCGCGACGCCGGCGGGACCACCTGCTTCCTTCCACGATTTGAACGACGAGGCCGTCGTCGTGGTCGAGAACTGCGGATAGAGCGGGAGCAGAACAACCTTCGTCGCGCCCCACGCGAGAACTTCGCTCACTGCGTTGGCGGCATAAGGCTTCCAGTAGCGCATCGCGATAAAGCTCTTCGCGACGCGGCCACGTTTTGTCAGTTCAGCATCCAGCGCCGCCGCCTGTTTTTTCGTTTCAGGAAGCAGGGGAGACCCGCCTCCCATCCGCGCGTAATTTTCGCGCGCCGACGGAGCGCGAGTCTTCGAGATCAGGCGCGACACGAAGAACCGCACAGGCAGAGGAGAGCGGATGATCGCCGGATCACTGAAAAGATTTTTCAGGAAAGGCTGCACGTCGTCAGGCCCATCAGGCCCGCCGAGGTTGAAAAGCACGACGGCGATTTTTTCAGATGTCACGTCATGCTCCGGATGGTCCGAAGCACTGATTCCACATGCGGAATCGGCGTTTCCGGCGTGACGCCATGGCCGAGATTGAAGATATGCGGCCGGCCTTTCAGCGCCGTGATGATCTCGCGCACCCGCGCTTCCATGTCGGCCCCGCCGGCCACAAGCCGCATGGGATCGAGGTTTCCCTGCACAGCCATGCCCTTGGGCAAGGCGGCAGCAATGCGCTTCAACGGAATGGCCGTATCCAGTCCCACCGCGTTCACGCCGGTCCGCTCCGCATAATCGATCACCAATCCACCGGCGCCGCGGGGAAAGCCAATGATCGGCTGTTTCACACCAAGCTCGCGCACCCGTCTTACGAGCTTCGCGGTCGGCGAGATCACCCAACGCTCGAACGCATCTTCGGGCAGACCCTCGGCCCAGCTTTCAAACAGCATCAGCGCATCAGCGCCGGCATTTGCCTGCATCAGCAAATAGTGCGCGCTTGCCTCGACCAGCTGCTCCAGCATGCCGTCGAGTTCTTCGGGGTGGCGATAACCGAACTTGCGTGAATCCGCCTTGTCAGTGCCGCCACGTCCCTCGATCGCATAAACGCCAACCGTCCAGGGCGATCCGGCAAAACCGATCAGCGTGGTGGAATTGTCGAGGCTCGCGCGAACACGCTCGACCGTTTCACCCACAGGCGCGAGACGCGCGAGGATTTTCTCGATTGGAACCTGGGAAAGTTCGGATGCTTTCGTCGCAGGATCAACGCGCGGGCCTTCACCTTCGATGAAGCGAACATTTCGCCCCATGGCATCGAGGATGAGCAGGATGTCCGCAAACAGGATTGCGCCATCCATTCCATAGCGCCTGACAGGTTGCAGCGTTGCTTCGGCGGCAAGGGAAGGGGAATAGCAGAAATCGAGGAAGTCCCGCGCCTTCGCTCTCACCTCACGATACTCGGGAAGATGGCGTCCGGCCTGACGCATCATCCATACGGGAACGGGATCCACCCGTTCTCCGTTTAGCACTCTAAGCAATCTTCTATCGGTCAAGCGTCACCCGGCGGAGGAGAGAAGAAAGACTCTTCTCTTATATTGAATCTGAATCTTAGATTCTTTGGTGGTGTTTAGTCGGTTCATAAGTGCGTGCAACGCGCTGTCCCCAACTCATCCACACAGCCGCTCACCGAGAATCCTGCTACGTTCCGACAGGGCAGCGCAGGTTAACCTCTCGTTAAGACCTTGGTTAACAATGTCTTAAAGAGAGTCGAGTCCCAAAGCCGTGACTCATGGGCGCCAAAATCATGAGTCTTCTTCAGGCTCTCCACCTGTGACTCGTCGTGTGAGTGAGTGGTGTGGGCTTGTTCGCCTCAAGCTTGTCCACAATCCACTCCCATGGGTAATGGATAACAACGTGCAAAACCTCCGGCCGGGATCGCGTATCGCCACGACATGACCCTCGAGACCTACTTCAATGTGCATCTTGTATCGGATTCCACCGGCGAAACGCTCAATGCCGTGATGCGCGCGGCCTGTGCACAGTTCGACAACATCGCGCCGCTCGAACACAACTACTACCTGGTGCGCAGTCCCAAGCAGCTCGAGCGTGTTCTCAAGGAAATCGAGAATGCGCCGGGCGTCGTGCTCTACACGGTCTCCGACGAGAACCTGCGCGCGAAGCTGGAAGAGCGTTGCCGCGAGCTTGGCTCGCCGACCCTGCCGGTGATCGACGGCGCCGTGAACATGCTGTCGCGGTATCTCGGCCTCAAGTCAGCGCACAAGGTCGCAGGCCAGTATCACCTGGACGCAGAATATTTCGCGCGGATCGAGACGATCAACTTCGCGCTCCAACACGATGATGGCCAACAGACGGATGAGCTGCGCGAAGCAGACGTTGTTCTCGTCGGTGTTTCACGCACATCGAAGACGCCGACATGCGTCTATCTCGGCAATCGCGGCGTGAAGGCTGCAAACGTTCCGCTCGTGCCCGGCGTTGAAGTTCCGGAGATTCTCACAGGCCCCGATGCGCCGCTCGTCGTCGGGTTGAAGATTTCGCCTGACCGGCTGGTGCAGATCCGGCGTCATCGCTTGCTGTCGCTCAACGAGACGCCCGACACGTCCTATGCAGATGAAGAGACAGTCCGTCAGGAAGTGACGGAAGCGAACCGGCTCTACATGCGGATGAAATGGCCGACGATCGATGTCAGCCGCCGCTCGGTCGAGGAAACTGCTGCGGCCATCCTCAACATCATCCAGGAACACGGGCGTTGAACATGGCCCTGCATCCTGACGATCCTACCCATCGCCTGATCCTCGCCTCGAAAAGCAAATCGCGCGCAAGCGTGCTGAAAGCCGTCGGCCTGCAATTCGAGCAGATCGGCTCGGGCGTTGACGAAGATGCGCTGAAAGACGCGCTCCGGGCCGAAGGCGCGACAGTCGCAAAACAGGCGGATTTGCTGGCTGAAACCAAGGCCTTGAAGGTTTCGATCTCGCATGGCGGCGTCGTTCTCGGCTGCGACCAGATGCTCGATCTCGATGGCGTCGGCCTCGACAAGGTCTCGACCCGCGATGAAGCTGCCGAAATCCTTCGCCGTCTGCGCGGCAAGACCCACATCCTTCAGTCCGCAATTGTCGCCTGTGTCGATGGCGCGCCGGTGTGGCGTCACCTGTCGCAACCGCGCCTGCGCGTCCGCAATTTCTCCGACGCCTTCCTCGAGGACTATCTCGACGCCATTGGCGATGCCGCGTTTGAAAGCGTCGGCTGCTATCAGGTCGAGGGCAGGGGCGCGTTGCTGTTCGACCGGATCGAGGGCGACTACTTCTCCATCCTCGGCATGCCGCTGCTTCCATTGCTGCAATGGCTGCGCGATCGCGGGACGATCCCGGCATGAGCAGGAAGCTCTTCGCGGTTGTCGGCGATCCGGTGTCGCACTCCCTGTCGCCGCTGATCCACAATCGATGGATCGGTGAAGCGGGCCTCGAAGCTCACTATTCCACCATTCATCTTCAATCCGCCAATGCGACTGCGGATATCCGCGCGTTAAGCGCTGACTATTCCGGCCTCAATATCACGCTGCCCCACAAGATCGCGGCGCTTCAGGCCGCCGCTACAGCGTCGGCAGAGGCACGCGCTATCGGCGCGGCGAACACTCTCGTGCGCCAGGATGACTCGACCTGGGTTGCACACAATACCGATGTTGCGGGATTTCTGACTGCGCTCACCGTCGCAATCGGGTCGCAACGCCAAGGGCTGCGCGTCGTGATGATCGGTGCGGGCGGCGCGGCGCGGGCTGCGGTTGCGGCGCTCGCCGCATCCGGCGCAAGCCTCGCAATCGTCAACCGCTCCCTCGCCAATGCAGGCACGCTGGCCGCCGATCTCGCGCCTGGCGCGGATATCGCAGACCTGGCGCAATTGCCCGCGCTCGCAGAGGGCGCTGATATCGTGATCAATTCGGCCAGCCTAGGCCATGCCGGCGCAAGCCTTCCGGCTCTTCCCGCTGGAAAGGGCAGGCCATTTCTCGATCTTTCCTACGGCAAGGCGGCTGCTCAAACGCTTGAATCGGCTGCTGCTTCCGGCTGGACGCCTCACGATGGCTTACCCATGTTGGTTGGACAGGCCGCCGCCGCCTTCCATATCTGGTTCGGGATCTCCCCGGACGAAGCAGGGGCGCTTCGGGCCTGTCGGGAGGCAGTGGCGGCTCGCGCATGATCAAGATCGCACTCACAGGCTCGATTGGCATGGGCAAGTCGGCGACGGCGGCCATTTTCGCTGCGCGCGGCATCCCGGTCTATGACGCGGATGCTGCTGTTCACGCCGCCTACGCGCCAGGCGGTGAGGCGGTCGCGCCGATCGAATGGGCTTTTCCAGGCGTCATTGGCGCCGACGGCGGGATCGACAGGGCGAAGCTTCGCGGCAAGGTCGCAAAGAACGCCGACGCGATGAAAAAACTCGAGAGCATCGTGCACCCCATTGTGGCCGGCTCGCAGCGCGCCTTCCTCGCCAGGGCCGAAGCGGCAGGGCAGGACATTGTGGTGCTGGATATCCCCCTGCTGTTCGAAACCGGGGGCGACAAGCGCGCCGATGTAATAGCTGTGGTTACAGCCCCGCCGGATGTGCAAAGGCAGCGCGTGCTCAGCCGTGGCGGGATGACGGAAGCGGAGTTCGAGGCGATATTGGCGCGTCAGACGCCCGATTCGGAAAAACGGCGGCGCGCCGATTTCGTCATCAACACGGGCTTCGGCTTCCCTTATGCTGAAGCGCAGATCGACGAGATCATCGAGGCGCTGCGCACACGGATCCGGGCGGCAACCGAACAGGACGAAACATGCGGGAAGTCGTCTTCGACACCGAAACCACCGGCCTCGATCCAAGATCGGGCGACCGCATCGTAGAGGTCGGCTGTATCGAGCTGAACAACTACCTGCCTACGGGTCGCGAATTCCAGATCTACATCAATCCCGGCCGGCCCGTATCCGAAGCGACCGTGCGTATCACCGGCATCACCAACGAAACGCTGCGCGACAAGAAGCGCTTTGAGCACCCTGATGTTGTTGACGCACTGATGGCTTTCTTCGGCGATGACCCCATCGTCGCCCACAATGCGGAGTTCGACCGCGGCTTCCTGAACTACGAGCTTGAGCTGCTCGGCCGCCCGCCTCTGCCCAAGGACAGATTCATCGACACGCTGGTGCTGGCGAAGGAACACCGTCCCGGCGCTCCCGCATCGCTCGATGCGGTCTGCAAGCGTTTCAGCATCTCGATCGAGAACCGCGTCCTCCACGGGGCGCTGCTCGATGCGCAGCTTCTGGCGATGGCCTATCTCGAATTGAGGGGAGGCCGCGAGCGCGCCTTCGATTTTGCGAACGCATCTGGCGCCGGCGCAAATGCAATCACCCCGCAGGCTCCGCGACGCCAGCGTCCGTCACCTCTGCCGCCGCTCATCACGGCAGATGAGCACGCAGCCCATCTCGCATTCCTGGAGACGGTCGGAACCAAGGAAGTTCCGCCGATCTGGAAGAAGTACAGCTAGAGCCTAGCTCGCAGCGGCTTGTTGCGCTTCGGCGCGCTGGCGCTGCTGACGGTACAGGCCGACGAAATCGATCGGGTCGATCATCAGCGGCGGATGTCCGCCTTCCCGTGTCACATCCGCAATGATCCGGCG